>CAZTYH010000015.1:2410-33235 GCA_964617565.1 uncultured Verrucomicrobiota bacterium | reverse complement strand
TCCTCGCGCATCTGCTGAGCCTGCTTCTTCGATGCCGGATCGCCTTTGGCCTCAAGATCGCGGATCTTCTGTTCCTGTGTCCGCATATCCTGCTGCGCCTGCGTGGTAGATTTGTTCGACGCGTTTTCCGCGATCTTCTTGCACGCCTTCTGCGTTGATTCGACGTTCTCCGGCGTCATGTCGCCGGGCTTCGCACGTCCCTCCTTGATGCGCTCCATCCGATCCTTGAACTCCTGCACCGTCTCCTTCGACCCGCTCTGCTTGAGCGCGTCGCCGATCTCGGTATCGGACAACGTTTGTGTGTCCATGATCTTCTTCGTGGACTTCGCCATCTTCTGCTGCATATCGGGATTGGAGGCCACCTCCTGCGGAGGAGCGTCGTACGCACCACGCGCCTTCTTGATGTTGTCCTGCACCTCGACGGCCTTGCGCCCGACCTGATCTTTGCCCATGCCTTCGGACACGAACGTCTCCGGGTTCTTTGCGTCCACCCCAATCTGTGTCTGGTGCGCGGCGCTGCCCGGCCTTCCCATCCTGCCTTCTTTGTTCACCGTCAGATTGAAATCGTCACCGAACTCGACGGTGCCGCCGCGTGTCTGACCCTTGACCTTGATCCCCATGTCGTCGAGCACGTCCTGCACCTTGTCCGCCGTGCGCGATCCGCTGCCCGTGTCGAGATCGCCGCCGTCGGTCCCGCGGAAACCTTTGTCACCCGGCTTCGTGCCCTTCGTCGCCTTCATCTCGGCGGAAGCGTCCGTCTGTCCTCCTGCGGCACGCTTGTTGACCTCCTCGATCACCTTCTGGTGAATTTTGTCGCGTCGCGCGCCGAGGTCCTGGTTCTTCGCGCGGAAGCTCGCGTTTTCCGTCTCCAGCAGCGCGTCCCGCTGCTGGCCGGGCGGATTGTTCTTCTTGATTTCCTGCATCTTCGCGTCGTGCGCGCGCCGCGCGTCGTTCAACTCCTGCTTAATGCCATCCCACTCCTGCCCGTACTGTGAAAGATCCTCCGCCGCGACCGGCAACTGCAGGATTGATGAGAGCAGGAGCAGCAAGGCAAAACCAAAAAAACGCACGGAAACTTTTTCCAATGCCTGGAAAAACGCGCGTGAATTTTTCCAACCATTGGAAAAGTGATCATGATTCATGGACGCACCTCCAAAACAAACTATCATACCCCTCAAAAAGCGCGGCGTACATTTCCCCGAACAGCCTATCGCGCGGGCTTGATTTCCAGCGGCGCCGTGCGCGCGCTTTCCAAGCCATCCGCATCGAGAGCGCTCACCTGTATCGTGATCCCCTTGCCCAACACGGCGGCCTCGATCGCAAATTCCGTGGCTTCCACGGCCCCAAGCTCCTGCGCGTTCAACAACCCCTTCTTCCACACCTTGTATCCCGTGATGTCCGGCTGGTCCGGCGCGCTCCAGCGAACGACCGCCCCGTCATCGTTAAACTCAAAGTCCATATCCGACGGCGCGTCCGGCACGGGCTTGGCCCGGCCCTCGACAGCCTCGCACCACTCGCTCTCCAGCGTGTCCGCGTCAATCGCCTTGACCCGGTACCAGCGCCTTTCGTTATCCGCCAGTTGCCCATCCGTCGCAATCAATTCGCCTGTTTCAGCCGCGACGCGCGCCACTTCTCTGAACCTGCGGCCGTCGCTCGACCCCTCGATCACGTATTCGCGGATGTCGCTCTCGGGGTTTTCGTCCCAGCCCATCTGCACTTGGCGCGGCTGGTTTGTCGTCGTCGCCAATCCCTTCGGGATTTCCGGCACGAACTTCGTCGTCACGGCAACCGGCTCCGACCATTCCGAGCGCGCTTGTGCCGTATTGAATGCGCAGACGCGATACCGATACTCCGTGCCGCTCGCCAGGTCGCCGAGGCCGGACGATCCGCGCCCGAACCATGAGGACTTCTGCCCTCGATCAAGATATTCCGCAACCTCTCGCCCCTGCACCTGCGCAATTTCGATGAAGTGGTCGGAATCCGGCTCCGCGCGGGCAATCGCGTACCCGATCACTTTCTCGTCGCCCGACATATTCCACTTCAGAGGAACTTCGCATGGCCGGAACGACTCGCCGGTCAATTCCGTGACCATCGGCGGCGGCGGACGTGTCGCAGCGCTGAAGACTTTTGAATCGTCGCCTTCCACACCAATATGGTTTACCGCGCTGACCAGATAATAATACGTGCTGTCGTCGAGCAGGTTGCCGGGGTCCCTGCCGCCGTCGAGATAGCGGGTGTTTTCGCGGCCCTTCACATCGGCGATTTTCGCGAATTCACCGTCAGCCGCATCGGAGCGGTAAACGATGTAACCGACGATGTCGTCCTGGGGATGGACGTCCCACGACAGCGGCACGCATCGCACTTCGCGGCTCCCCGCCGCTACGCCTTCAACCGGAGCAGGCGGCGGCTGCGTTTTCACGCGCACCGCCTTGGACGGTGAGCCGACGGAGCCCACGCGGTTGATCGCGGTGACGCGATAAAGATATTCCGTGCTGCATTCCAGGTCCGTCCTGGCCGTGCCCCCATCGAAAAACGTCACGTCTTCGACTTCACCAACTTTTTTAAGGGTGGTCTGATCTCCCGCCTTGATGCGCTCCACGATATACCTGGTTACGCCTTCCGATGCGGATGGTTCCCAATTCAAGCGCACCGCCCGCGAGGCCGGCGCTTCCGCCGTGACCTTCGCCGGCGGTTCCGGAGGCGACGCGGTCATGCTCTCGCGCACCCGCGACGGCTTGCTCGCCGTGCCTCTTTCCGTCAGCGCGGTAAGACGATAATAATAAACCGTGCTGTCCTGGAGCGGCGCTCCCCGCGATCCGCGATCCGTATATTCTTTCTTGCGATACGGCACGCGCGCGACCTCCGTGAAAGGCCCTTCCGCCGAAGACGCGCGCTCGATCCTGTAGACCGCCGGGCTGCCCGCCGAATCGCCCCACTTCACGGTCACCTCCCGCAACCCCATGTCGGAAAGGGTGAAATCGGATGGCACCGGCGGAGGCTCCTCGTCCACCATGCCGACCACGTCATCCGGCCGCGACCGGCTGACCGGCGCCGAAGGGGAATCAGACCTGGATGCCACCGCGTCCCGCCGCGGGATCACCCGCTGGCAACGCCACTTCTGGTAAATACCGGCCATGATCTCATGCACCACCTCGCGCGCATGAGCGGAAAGCACGGCATTCCGGTCATCGGAACGCTTCGCGAGATCGGCGCTCCACATCACTTTTCCGGAACTGCATTCGATCATGCGAACCGAAAGGCCTACCACCGGATAGGTCCGTCCGCGATGCGCAACGGTGCCGTACTCATCCACCGTGCCGATGATCACTCCATCCGCACCCATCATATTCCCGACCTCGGCGGCGCGCGCGGAGGACAATCCCGCCATCGCCAGTTCCGCTTCGCTCAACACGCTGGCCATCTGGCTTCGCTCCACTACTTCGTAGCGACGCGCGCGGAGAATTTCAGTCACGAACATGTCGGACACGGAAGAGCCGATCAGTTCCGTCGGAGCGCGGAACGGCAGGACGGCAATTTTCTCGACCGCCACGGGCTGCGGAAGAATATGGACGTTGGCCCGCGAACGGGTGTTCATGAAGTAAGGATCGCCGGACGCGCAACCGTTCAGACAGGAAACAAGAGCTGCCGCGAAAACCACGAGACAGGCAATACGAAATACTCGACCCCTATTCATTTATGCCCTCCTCCCAACTATTTTGTAACCGATAGACCTCCGGGAGGAAAGCCAAACCCTCAATGACCCGGCACGCCCGGCATAAACAAAGGAGAGAAAACGAAAAAATCAGGAAGCCTTGTCCCGGGAGCCCCGGGTGCCGAAACGAATCATCCAATCCACCGCGGCGCGTTCCCAGCCGATGTCATATCCGGCTTTTTCGCTCTCGTACCACTTGTGGAGCTGAATTTCCCGCTTGGTCTCCTCCCACTGGCGGAAGAGGCGGGTATTTTTCACCCACTGGTCGGCCGAGCATTCGCCTGAGCCATTCACATCGTCACTGCTCATAAGAACAACGCTTCGCAATTACTATTTTCTAACACAGTGCCGCGCAAAAGACCACTTTTTTCGCCACCGATCAATACGCGAACTTTCGAAAGGCTTTTTCTATCTCGTCCATGGATGCAAGGCCGTAGTGCCGCGCAAACACCGCGACCGTATCCGAATCCTTGAGCATATCCTCCATGAAAGGAAGAAATTTGCCCTGATCCTGCTCCAGCAGAAGAAAGCCCACGAGGTATTTGGCGGTTTCATAGAAGCGGACCGCCTGCCTGGTGTCGGCCGGATAATCCGTTGCCATCAGAATCTCTTTCAAGGGATAGGCGGCGGCCAGACGTCGAAACTGCGCCTTCCTGCTCTTTTTGATTCCCTTCATCGCGGAGTAGGCAAACTCCTCGTAGTATTCCGCCAGCCCCTCGTTGAGCCAGATCGGCAAGCGTCCGGTGAAGAACCGATTCACGACAAGATGCGTCATTTCGTGCGCGAGGATATCGCCGCTGCGCGAGGTGTCGTCGGCCTGCTGCAAGAGCATCGTCGTGCCCTGCACCAACGAAAAAGTCCACTCGGGCATGTCCCCCAGTTGCCTTCTCATGTCGTCCCATCGTTTCGCCGACCGGAAGACGAAGATATGCGAGCGTCCATCCACTCGATCCGTCACGCCTTTCAGATCCTCCGCGATGTAGGAATAAAAAAACTCCGCCATGCGCGCGACCTTGCGCGCGAAAATTGCCTGCTCGTAGTGAATCACGAAATGCCCGGTCTGCGCGTGCTTCCAGTTCATGCCGGCCAGCGTAAGCGCCTGCCGCCCTCGCTCGTTCAACGCGCGGGTGTCCATGTCGGCCGGTTCGATTTCATTCCACTCGCCCGCGTCGCCTCGCGCAGCAACGCGCGCCTGGGCCGGGGTCATGCGCTGTTGTGCCGGCGACTGTACGGCACAAACCAGGACCACCGAAAGCAGCAGGATTATTCGACGATGCATATCAGCCCCTTGAGATATTCGCTTTCGGGGAAGGTGGAAAGGACCGGGTGATCCGGAGGTTGCCCGAGCTGTTCGATAATGCGCACCGTTCTTCCCGCGTCCACGGATGACCAGCCCACCATGCGCTTGAAATGATCCATGGAAACCAGGCCCGAACAGGAAAAGGTGGCGAGAACGCCCCCGGGCGACAACAACTTCATCGCAAGCAGGTTCACATCCTTGTACCCGCGCAAACCCTTCTCCATCTGTACACGACTGGCCACAAATCGCGGCGGATCGAGAATGATGAGATCGAAGTTGCGCCCTTCGTCGCGGAAGCGCCGGAGCGTCGCGGCCACATCGCCCTGCCTGTAATCCACCGATATTCCCGTTTTGTTGATTTCGTGATGCAATCGGGCACGCTGGATCGCCGGCTCGGATCGGTCAACCCCGATGATCTCCGTCGCGCCGGCGGCCGCCGCATGCACTTCGAAGGAGCCCGTGTAGCAGTACGCGCTGAGAACACGACGGCCCGCCGCATAGGCCGCCACGCGCCGGCGGTTGTCACGCTGATCCAGAAAATATCCCGTCTTCTGCCCGCTCCCCACATCCACATCGAACAACATTCCCTGCTCGCGGATGCGCACCACTTCCGGTATCGCTCCATCGGGTTCCGGAAGGACCAGCCCCTCGCGCGCCACGGCATCCGCTTCCGCCCGAACCCACACACGCTCAACGCCGGTCCGCGACTTCAGCTTCCTCACCATGCCGTCAAGACGCGAGACCAGGGCCGCGCTTCCCACCTGAACCGACAACACATCCGCATACCGGTCCACGATGAGCCCCGACAATCCGTCGGCCTCCGAATAAACAAGCCGGTATGCATTGGTCGTTTCGCTCAAACCTTTGAAGAGCCGTTCCCGGAGTGAAACCGCCGCATCAATGCGCGCCTCAAAAAATGATTCGTCCAATTGTTCTTTCCGGTTGCGCGTATAGATTCGCACCAGCAACGCCGCCGCCGGATGGATAAGCCCGCGCGCAAGCCACTCGCCGGATGCAGACATTACATCCACAACCGTTCCGGGCTCCGTCTGCCCTTCCACTCTCGAAACCGCACCCGCAAAAATCCAGGGATGCCCATGCACCACCGGTTTCTCGCGACCGGGCTTTAACTGAACCCGCACAAAATTGTTCACCACTTCGCCTTTCATCCTGTTGTCTTATGACACAGGCAGCGTTGCGCCTGCAATCAAAACGCTTTCGAAGCGGGAACGATCTGCTTGCAAATGACTCTCTTGTAGGGATTGCGGAAAAGTGGCCGTGGTTGTTTGACATTCCAACGGGACTATCTAGCATTTTCATTGAGAGAGAGGCGCGTCTGTGCTGGATAAAGCCGGAGGATAGGCAGAGATGAATGCCTCGCGAAGTGAAAGCGGATGGAATGGGAAGGATAAACCGTCTTCCAAGCTGCCTTCGTTATTTCTGGATTCGCTGATCAACCAACTCCCGCACAGCGTTATCCTCACCGATCGCAATGCAGCAATCTGGTATGTGAACCCAGCCTTCGAAAAGCTGTCAGGTTATTCATCCGAAGAAGTGGTCGGCAAAAGCCCGCGGTTGCTGAAAAGCGGCAGGCATCCCCCGGAATTTTATACGCGCTTCTGGTCCACCGTATCCCAGGGTCATGTCTGGCATGGCCACGTCACGGATAAAAGAAAAGACGGGCGGTTATTCAACTCGAACATGACGGTCACACCGATCCTTTCCAAAACAGGGGACATATCCGGATATGCCGCGCTTCAGTGGCCGTGCGAAAGTTCGCCCGTTTCGGTGGACCCTACCTCGGAAGCCATGCTGGCCAGGAGCATGAATCGCGTGGTCAGCCACGTCATGCACGACATCAGCAACGCAATGACGGTTATCCTGGGTTTCGCCTCTCTTTTTAAAGACGATGTGGCCGCCGATCCCGAGGCCGTACAATCGGGCTTCATGCAGATTCTCCGCGCGGCGGAACAGGCGGCCGATCTCACGCGGGAACTCATCGGGTTCAGTCACACGCACGCCGTGAATCTTCGCGGAATGGACATCAACTCGGCGCTCGCCGGCCTGAGAAACCTGTTGAACCATGTGCTCGGACCGAACATTCGGCTTGAGCTGAAGCTCGGGGAAGAACGCATCTGTGTTTCCGCGGACAATGCGCTGCTGCGCCACCTGCTGGTCAACCTGGCCGCGGACGCGCGCGACACCATGCCGGAGGGCGGCCGGCTCACCATCGAAACCTCCATTGTCGGCGAACCTCCCGAAGAATCCCGGCACGGCACGGAGAAGCACGACGGCCATTATTGCCACCTCCACATCGAAGGATTCACCTCCGCGCCCTCCTCAACCCGCTGCGCCGAATGCGGGACCGGCTTCGCCGTTTCTGCGGGCATCGTAAAAAGTTTCGGCGGCACGATCCGGCACAACCCGAACGTGGAATGCACCCCCGACATTGAAATCTGGCTGCCGCAAGTTGCGGCCTCTGAAGAGGAACTGCTTGTCGAGGTAGAGGAACCCGTCCCGGTACGCGGCACGGAAACCATTCTGTACGTGGAAGACGACGAAATGGTTCGCGCCTCCACGTCCGGGATCCTGCGCCTGCTGGGCTATCGCGTCATCGAATCCGCAAGCGGCGGTCGCGCGCTCCACTTACTGCACAGCTACAAGGGAAGCCTGGACCTGATCATTTCCGATCTCGTCATGCCGGGCATCAGCGGCCCGGAGATGGTGGGCAATATGCCCGAGAGATTCCGGGCCACGCCGGTGATCTACACTTCCTCCTACACGGACAACTTCACCCTGTCGAAAGAAGACATGGTGAACATGGCGTCATTCCTTGAAAAACCGTTCCGCTACGAAGCGCTATCCGGCGTGGTCCGGGAAGTGCTGGACCACTACCAGCCGAGCAAAGGAAGCGCATCACCATAATAAAGCTCACCGCTTCGGGAAACACTCCTTAACGGAACTGTGCCGGAAGGATACCCTTTGTCTTGTACGGAGGCTTCGCCGTTGACCGCAAAGCGCAAAACACTTTTCCTCATGGGCATCGGTCTCGGCGCTTTCTTTATTACCGTTTATTACATGCAGCGCACGATCCTGCTGAGGACCTTCCTGCAGCAGGAACAAGCAGACGTATACCTTGCCGCTCGATCCGTGATGCAAACGGTACGGACCGAAACCGAGCGTTTATCCATCGTCGCGCGGGACTGGGGCCTTTGGGATGCAACATACAACTTCATTCGCAACAGGAATCCGGAGTACACCGAAGAAAACCTCTCGGACACGACGCTTCGCATTCTCGTGCTGGATGAAATGATTTTTCTGGATCACGAGGGTCATGTTATCGAACAGATTACATCAGCCCTTCCGGAAAGCGATCCGTCCTTTAGAGACGACCCGGCTCTTTCGCTTGTTGAGAGAATCGGCTTGCGCCAACTGCAACAGGAAGACACATCGGGCGCCTCCGGGGTCATTCAAACCAAACGCGGTCCGATGCTGGTTGTCGTCCAACCCGTCTCAAACAGCGCCCAGGATGCGCCGCCGGCCGGACTTCTTGTGCTCGGCAAATTGATTATAAGCGAATCCATCCTGCAGCGCCTTTCCGAAGCGGTGGCGCAATCGCCTGGAAAGCCGGGCATCGTAAACGTCGTGAACATTGACCGGGAGCCGCACACCGCGAAAACCGAAGAAGCCGAACAACTGGCAGCCAAGGGATATTACGTCAAGCCGCAGGACACCAGGAGCCTCCTGGTTTACGTAGGGCTTCGTGATTTCAGCGGCCTGCCGTCGGCGCTGATTGAAGTGCGGAAAGCGAGAACCGCCTATGAATTGGCGCTGACCGCCTTGTCCTCCCAGGCCGCCGTGGCACTGGGAACATTGATGTTGTTTGCACTGCTTGCGGTCTGGTTTTCATTCGCTGACACGCAACACACAGGCCGTCGGAATAAGCCTGTCGAAGAAACGCATACCCCTCCCAACCTCCCCCGGCATCTGCAGATCGGTTTGATTATCGGCGCGTTTGTACTGTTCGGGCTGGCTGCATTCTTCCTGGAACTGCTTCAGGAGTTTTTTCTGCCCCACGCCGATGTCTGGAATCGAAGCATGGTGAGCCTTTTTTATATCGCCATTCTCGGGGCCATCGGTGTGCGCATTGCCCTCGGCCTCTATCGCCATCAACGAGACGCGGCGGAGCGTGCAATACGTGCGTCGGAAGCTCACTACCGCACCATCTTCGAAACAACCCCGTCTCCAACTCTTATCGCCGATCCGGCGAGCTGCATATTGCTGGTTAACTCGGCTGCGGAAAAAATGGCCGGCTACTCGCGCGCGGAGATCGAAGGGAAAATGGCGTGGACGCAGTTTATCCATCCGGCCGACCTGCCAAGACTGGCGCAGCTTAAGGAGGCAAGGAAAAGGAACGAAGCAATCCCCCGCAGCCTTGATTTTCGCATCGTGTCCGGAACAGGAAAACAACACGACGTGATTGCGTTTCTCGAACAGATTCCGGATACCGAGCACCTTGTGGTTTCGCTGCTCGACACCACCGATCTCAAGCAAATCCAGGAACAATTGCGTGAAAAAGAAGCGTTCCTTGAGCAGGTATTCAACAGCATCCAGGATTCGATTTTCGTACTGGATACCCAGCATGTGATCCGCAGCGTCAACCCCGCCACCGAAGCCAAGTACAAGGATATAGCACCCCTGGTCGGCAAAGCCTGTTATCATGTTCTCTGCAAACGCCACCAGGCATGCGATGCTTGTCCGGTCCGGCAAACCTTTGCGACGGGACAAGGCGGATCCGCCGTCGTCGAAGGACGCGACCCCGTGGACGGCACAATGCGATGGAAGGATGTGTACTCTTTTCCCCTCCGCGACGCGAAGACCAGCGAGGTCAACCACGTGATCTGCTATGAGAGGGACACGACCGAGCGCGTGAAGGCGGAAGAAAGCTTGCGCGCAATGAACGAATTGCTTGAAAACACGAATCGCCGGCTGAAGGATACCATGGAGCGGGTGACCGCGCTCGCCCGGCGAGCGGAAGAAGCAAGCGCCGCGAAGAGCGAGTTTCTCGCCAATCTCACGCACGAATTGAGGACACCGCTGAACGGCATCCTGGGCGTACTCGACCTGGCTGTTGAGGCGGTCCTCCCGGCGGAGACTTCGGAACTCCTTCAATCAGCGCGCGCTTCCGCTCATTCCTTACTGAATGTTATTAACGGCATCCTTGAATATGCGGAAATGGAACAGGGAAGACTCACCATCGAGAACGTGGCCTTTGATATCCGCGAAGAAATTCCCGATGCGCTGCGCACCATCGCAGCCAAGGCCGAGCGAAAAAATCTGCCGCTGGCATACCGGATCCATCCCGATGTTCCACAGGCCGTCGCAGGTGATTGCTTCCGACTCCAACAGGTATTGCTTCACTTGGTGGATAATGCGATCAAGTTCAGCGAAAAAGGGGCGGTGTGCGTAGTTGTAGAGAGAGAGCCCGAAACCGATGAAAATACGGGAGGCGCCGAAACGGAAATTCATTTCATCGTGCGCGACACGGGCGTCGGCATATCGAAAGAACATCAGGAATTGGTATTGTCTCCATTCAAACAGGTGGACGGGTCCTCTACCCGGTTATATGGCGGCATGGGACTTGGATTAAGCATTTCCCGTCGCATCGTCGAGGCCATCGGCGGGCGACTCTGGCTGCAAAGCGAAATAGAGGTCGGCACTACCGTTCATTTCACGCTTCCCTTTCGCATTGCAGCGCCGGATGAAAAACAAACGTTGCCCGAGACAGACCTTGAAGGCCTGCGTGTGCTCATCGCGGAATCCCACCCCCTCAGCGCACAAACAGCGCAGGATATCCTTGAGCGATGGGGCGCATCATGCACCGTCGCGCGCGACGGCAATGAAGCACTTGAGCTGTTAAGGGAACAGCGCGCAAGCGGAAAACCATTCGACCTCGCGCTGTTGGATGCATCGCTCGACGGAATGAGCGGAGTGGAAATCGAGGCGCATGTGGCAAAGGATCCGGACCTGTGCGGGGGTTGTATTCTTGCATTCATGCCATTGGACATGGCCAAACGCGGCGCCCACATTCAGCGTCCCGCAACAGCGCTTATCGGCTTGCCCATATCGCCATCCGGCTTGCTCGTTCCGACCCTGCGCCTGACCAAGCGCGGCGAAGCAAGAGCCATCAGGCTGCGCGCGGACGGAGAGCCGTTTCAACCCAGGTTAAGGATCCTGCTGGCAGAGGATGAGATGGTCTGCAGAACAGCACTGATGCGGTTGTTGGAGAAAAGGGACTGCACCGTTTACACCGCCTCGACGGGTCTCGAAGTGATCGAACTGCTGGGACGCGTTGAAGTTGATCTTGTCTTGATGGACGAGAGCATGCCGGTCATGGACGGGATTACAGCCACCAAACTGATCCGTGCCGGTGAAATGCAGACCGGCGCACATCTTCGCATTGTCGGCATGACCGCCAGCATGGCGGATGGTGTGCGAAGCCGTTGCCTGGCCGCCGGCATGGATGATTTCGTCTGCAAACCTGTTGTGGCGGAAATGCTGGATATTATCGTCTTGAAGGCTCGATTTAAAAAACAGTCCCACGCCGTTGCCATGGGCGATCCCATGCCGATTGACATTCCTGCGGCGCTCAGGATCCTGGGTGGCGACGTGGACCTCCTCGTCGAACTTCTTGTCGAGCTCCTTTCGCATGAAGATGTCATTCCCGGTTTGCGGCAGGCTATTCAAAACGGAGATGCCAGGCAAACCATGATGGAAGCACACAGGCTCAAAGGAGCATTCTCGAATGTGGGCGCCATGACCGCGCGCAGATTGGCGTCCGAATTGGAGGTGCTTGCGCGGGCCGGCCACATGGAAAATGCCATGCTTATCTGGCAAAAACTGGACGGCGAAGTGGCCCGCCTTCGGGATTTCATTTCGGACAGGGAATGGCTGAAGCAAACACTCGGACGGACAACATGCCAATCGGATCAAGTTGCCTGCACACAAAAGGAGGGCTGAAATTGTGAATACACAAACCAGGATACTTGTCGTGGACGACGATTTCACGAGTCGAAAAGTGTTATGCCGCCACCTGGAGAACTTTGGACAGATTGATTCCGCGGCCTCCGGGAAAGAAGCGATTGAAGGAGTACAGAAAGCACTGGAAACCGGTGAGCCATACGATTTGATATGCCTCGACATCCTGATGCCGGAGCTGGACGGACAACTTGTTCTTCAAACAATCAGAGAGCTTGAAACGAAGAATGGCATTGCCCCGGGTAAAGGGGCCAAGATCATAATGACCACGTGCCTTGATGACGCCAAGAACATCATGCAGGCTTTCCGCAGTCAGTGTGAAGCCTACCTGGTAAAGCCCATCACCAAGGAGGCCCTAGCCAAGGAGGTCGAGGCACTGGGGTTTAAAGAGTTGGCCTGATCTGCAACAACAGGATCCCGATGCCGACCACGCCCACTCCCGCCCACTGCCAGGCGGACAAGGGTTGGCGGAACAAATAAAAAGCGGCGATCTGCAGCGCGCAGAAACCGCCCCCATAGCAAACCGCATACACGATGTTCGCATTCGTGCCCTTGAGCGCGAACATCAGGCAGACAGGCGCCCAGACGCCCGCGAAGTTTCCAAGCAGGAAATAGCGGAAGGCCGTCCATCCCGCTGTATCGGCCGCCACCTTGAACAACAGGCTGGCACCCGTACTGGAAATTACGAAGCCGATAATGAACAGCACAATGATCAGGGGATTCATAGCAGTTCTTCGATTGCTTCAATGTCGGCCCCGGATAACTCCACGTCCATCGAGGGGGCGGTGCCGCGGACCTGTTCCGGCGTGCGGCCACCGACAATCGCCGCCGTCACTTCCGGCCGCCGGAGGACCCACGCAACCGCCAGCTGCGCAAGGGTACATCGGTTGCGCTCCGCGATCGGTTTCAGCGCATCCACCTTTTTCAGGATTTCGCTCAACTGCGGATCCCGGAACATCGGATCAAGCTTCATGCGATGATCCTCCGGAGGCAGAGCCGCCACATAATCACTCGTCACCTTGCCCGTCAGCAATCCCTTCTGCAAAGGGCTGTACGCGATCACGCCAATGTCGTGCCTCGCGCAATAGGGCAGAATGTCTTTTTCGACGTCACGCTTGAGCATGCTGTAAGGCGGTTGCAGGGATGCAATCGGATGAATTTTTCCCGCCCGCTCCATCTGCGCGACGTTGAAGTTGGATACCCCGCCATACCGGACTTTCCCCGCGCGGATCAAATCGGCTACCGCGCCCCACCCCTCCTCAATCTCCTCTTCCGGCATCGGCCAATGAATCTGGTAGAGATCAATCATATCCACGCCAAGTCGTTTGAGGCTCGCTTCGCACTCCGCCTTGACGCTGTCCGCCTTCAGCGAGCTGCTGACTGAACGATTCGCGTCCCATACCAGGCTGCATTTCGTCGCAATAAAAGGCCGCTCCTTCAACCCCTTGAGCGAGCGGCCCAGCACTTCCTCCGCGTGTCCCAGCCCGTAGACCGCCGCGCAGTCAATCCAGTTAATCCCCGCATCCAGCGCCGCATGAATGGTCTTTACCGAAAGCGCATCGTCCTGAGGTCCCCAGCCGAACCGCCAGTCAGCTCCTCCATGCGCCCACGTACCCAACCCCACCGTGGTCAGTTCCACACCGGTCCATCCCAGTTTGCGTGTCTTCATGTCGCCTCCCATATGCCAGGGTTTGGGTTTCCATCATCCCATACCTTCACTTTTCTTTTCACAAGATACGCCCTCAACCGCTCCACCGCCAACTCTTTGGCCTTGGCTTCCACCTCGATCGTGATGTCCAGCCTGCGCCAGCACGGCGGGAAGTCCCGCGGATTGATGAAGTCATGATGCCGGAAAGGATTCCGGCCTTTCCACCCTTCGATCGGGCTCGAAAGATGAAACAGCGGCTCGCGATTCCATGTCTTCAAGGCCTTGCGTGTTGCAGCCTCCACGGTCATGCCGTCCGGAAGGCATCGGTGGTGATGCGCATCGTAACAGAGAGGAATCTTCTCCGCCCGGCAAACCGGAAAAAGATCAGCCGGCGTGTAAATCCGGTCGTCGTTTTCCAGGGTCAGCCGCGCGCGCACTCGTTTCGAAAGCAAGCCGAGGTTGTCGCGCATGCGCGCGAGCGCCGATTTCTTATCGCCATACGCGCCGCCCCCGTGAATATTAATGACGTCCGCTCCCACCCACTCTGCCACTTCGGCCTGGTACTCCAGTTCGGCGACCGACGAAATGACCACGTCCGGGCGTGGAGAATTAAGCAGTACGAATTGGTCCGGATGAAACGATGTTCTGACCTGGTGTTTTCGGGCAAAGGCCCCGCACTCCTCGAAGGAGCGAATGATCTCGCCGCCGCCCGGAAGATCGCCCAGCTCATATCCAACTACGGGGTGCGTTTTGAGAGGCAATATCTGGCTGTTGATACGGAATGCTCCGATGCCGTGTGCCGTGCAATACTCCAGGGAAGCGCGCAAGGAAACCGCATTCGCCCTGCACAAGTCCGCCAACTTCCCACGCCGGTCCTTCGGTTCAAGCCGCAGCAAGGCCGTGGCCGTAGCCTGCCGAAAACGAATCGGCTGATCGCGGAATATGCAGCAGAGACCAAGGCGAATCATGCGGCCACGATACAACGGCTTGTTGTGAACAGCAATAGAGGGCGGGAAGGTCTCCCGGCTTCGCTCGGAAGCTGCGCCACGGTACGCAGGTTTCAAGCTCCGGATTTCAGCCCCACTTCCTCCTCGCCCTTTTCCTTCTCTCTTGCTACTTTCCCTCCCGTGCACGACGTCATTCAGATCGCCGGCATCCATGATCTTGCCGAGGCAGAACTTCTTGTCGAAGAAGGCGTCGAATGGCTCGGATTCCCGCTTCGTCTCCCGGTTCACCGCGAAGACATCAGCGAAGACGATGCCGCGCGCGTCATCCGCGCGATCCAGCCGCGCGCGAAATGCGTGTTGATCACCTACCTGCATACCGCGGACGCCATCCTCACCCTTTGCCGCAAGCTCGACGTCACCATGGTCCAGCTTCACGGCGACATCCCGATCCGCGAAATCGAGCGCATCAGGCTCTTCTGCCCGGAAATGGTTTTCATCAAGAGCCTCGTCGTCCGCACGGGTAACCTCGAAGCGCTCAAGCAACTCGTTGAACGGTTTGCCCCGCACGTCGAAGGATTCATCACCGACACCTACGATCCGGCAACCGGCGCCTGCGGCGCCACCGGCAAGACGCACGACTGGTCGGTCAGCCGCCAACTGGTCAGGCTTTCCCCGAAACCGGTGATCCTCGCCGGCGGCCTGAACCCGCTGAACGTAGCTGCAGGCATTCACGAAGTGCAGCCGGCCGGGGTGGACGCCCACACGGGGGTTGAAAGCCCTGACGGGCGGAAAAACCGCGAAAAAGTCCGCGCGTTCGTGACCGCATCCCGCGCCGCTTTTGCGGCGCAGGGCCCGCCAAAGCGGTTCTAAAAACGACAATATTGCTTTTCCAAGGCTTTGTAGCAAAATACCGCGCTCATGGAATGCCGGTTACAGCTATGCATTCAATCGCAACCGACGGACACGACGTGCGGACCGACCTGTCTGCACTCCCTCTACAACTACTACGGGGATTCGATCTCGCTCAACCAGGTCATCGCCGAAGTGCCGACGCTTGAAAGCGGCGGAACCCTCGCCGTGCTTCTTGCCAATCACGCCCTTCAGCGCGGCTACTCCGCCACGATCTACACTTACAACGTCCAGCTTTTTGATCCCACCTGGTTTGCATCCGGCGGTCCGGACCTGCGCCAGCGGCTCGAAGAACAACTCCAGGTGAAAGACAATCCGAAGCTCCGCGTTTCAACCGATGCCTACCTCCGTTTCCTGGATATGGGCGGCCGCGTGCGGTTCGAAGACCTGACGCGAACCCTGATTCGAAAATATCTCAACCGGGGCGCCCCAATTCTGACCGGCCTCAGCGCCACGTATCTGCATCGCGTCGCGCGCGAAACGGAAGACGATAAACCGGATGACGTTCGCGGCGAGCCGGCCGGACACTTTGTCGTGCTGCAGGGTTACGATCGCGAAAAAAAGACCGTAAGCGTGGCCGACCCCCTTTCGCCCAATCCGCTGGCCGACGGGCACTACTATGACATCAACATCAACCGCGTCGTTTGCGCGATACTCCTCGGCATCGTGACCTACGACGCCAACCTCCTGATCATTACGCCGGCCCACGCCGGCAGAAGAGACAGCACTCGATGAACATCCTCATTGTGGTCAACAACCCCGCGGACTGGCCGCTCGGTATTCCCAATGTGCGCGTCGTCCCCGCGCAGCAATACCTGACCGACCGGCAATACACCGAAATGCAGAACACCCGCGTATTCAATCTCTGCAGGTCTTATCGCTATCAGAGCACGGGCTACTACGTCTCCCTCCTCGCCGCGGCCCGCGGACACAAACCCATCCCCAGCGTGAACACGATCCAGGATGTGAAGTCGCGGACGATCATCCGCACCGTATCCGACGACCTCGACGAGATCATCCAGCAAAGCCTCGCACCCATCAGCAGCGACACGTTCACGCTCAGCATTTATTTCGGACACAACACGGCCCAGCGATATGAGCGGCTGAGCATCGAGCTGTTCAATCTTTTCCAGGCCCCCTTCCTGCGCGCCGAATTCCGAAAGGAAGCCGGCGTATGGGAATTGACCGGCATCCGGCCCATCTCGGCCAGCGAAATCCCCGATACGCACCGGGAGTTTGCCGTTACACAGGCCTCGCGCTTTTTCGCCGGGCACCGCACCCATGTCAAAAGGCGGGCCCAGCCGCGATACACCCTGGCGATCCTGTGGAATCCCGGGCAGCGGCAGGACTGCTCATCCGACCGTCCCGCCATCGAAAAGTTCGAGCGCGCCGCAGAAAAGCTGGGCCTGGAGGTGGACCTCATCAGCCGCGACGACTTCGCGCGGCTCGCGGAATTCGACGCCCTTTTCATACGCGAAACGACCAGCGTCATGCATCACACTTTCCGGTTCGCGCGGCGCGCAGAGGCCGAAGGACTTATCGTGATTGACGATTCCCCTTCGATCCTCCGATGCACCAACAAGGTCTATCTCGCCGAACTGCTCGACCGGCACGACATTCCGATTCCCCGAACCATCATCGTTCACAAGGAGAACCTGGATTCCGTCGGGGCGGAACTCGGATTCCCCTGCGTACTGAAACAACCGGACAGCGCCTTCTCCCAGGGCGTCGTCAAGGTGGAAAACGAATTGGGGTTGCGCGACGAAGCCTCCCGGTTGCTCGAGGACTCCGATTTGTTGATCGCGCAGGAATTCATTTCCACGCCTTTCGACTGGCGCATCGGCATTCTCGACCGCAAACCGCTGTACGCGTGCAAGTATTTCATGGCGAGACGGCACTGGCAGATTATCAATCCGCGCGACAACGGCACCGCGCGCGAAGGCCGCGTGGAAACCCTGCCGGTCGAACTGGCCCCGCGAAATGTCGTTCGCACCGCCCTGCGCGCGGCCAACCTGATCGGGAACGGTTTTTACGGGGTGGACGTGAAACAGGTGGGGCGCAAAGCCTGCGTAATCGAGGTGAACGATAATCCGAGCATCGAGGCCGGCTACGAAGACCGGGTGCTGAAGGACGAGCTTTACCTGCGGATCATGGAAGTATTCCTGGAACGTATTGAAAAAGCCAAGGCCCCGTGGGGCGGACCATGAACGCACCCGGCCGCATCGGTATTTTCCAGGCCTTCGGCGTCGAACTGGAATACATGATTGTTCGGCAGGACGACCTTGCCGTTTTTCCTCTCGCCGACCAGGTGCTGAAAGCCGTGGCCGGATCTTACGTGTCCGATGTCGAGCGGGGACCGCTCCAGTGGTCCAACGAATTGGCGCTCCATCTCGTGGAACTCAAGACGAACGGGCCGTCGAAAAGTTTGCTCGGGCTGGATCGCGTTTTTCATGCCGACATCCAGGCAATCAACGCAATTCTTGCCCCGCTCGGCGGCTGCCTGATGCCGGGGGCCGCACACCCATGGATGGATCCGCACACCGAAATGAAACTCTGGCCCCACGAAAGCAGCCCGATCTACGAGGCGTTTCACCGGATATTCAACTGCCGCGGCCACGGATGGGCTAATCTTCAATCATGCCATTTGAACCTGCCGTTTGGATCGGACGAGGAATTCGGCCGGCTGCACGCGGCTATCCGCCTGCTCTTGCCGTTGCTTCCCGCGCTCGCGGCGGCTTCACCGATCCTCGACGGGCAACGCACGGGCCTGCTTGACGCGCGGCTTCGCGAGTACAGGAATAATTGCAGGATCATTCCCTCCATCACGGGCGACGTCATACCCGAACCCGTTTTCACGCCATCGGATTACCAGAAATTCATATTGCAGCCGATGTATCGCGATATCGCCGCACACGATCCGGAGGGAACGCTACAGGACGAATGGCTCAATGCGCGCGGCGCCATCGCGCGGTTCGATCGCAACACGATCGAAATCCGCGTGCTCGATGTGCAGGAATGCCCGCTTGCGGATATCGCCCTGGCGGATCTTGTGGTGAGAACGCTGGAGGCCATGACCCGCGAACAATGGCTGAGCGTCGAAAAACAAATGGCCTTCGAAACGGGGGCATTATCGTCCCTCCTCGAGGATGCGATCCGCGACGGAGAGGATGCGATGATTTGCGACGCGCACTATCTCGCCGCGTTCGGACTTCCGCAATCCCCCCGGCGCGCCCGCGAAGTCTGGGCACACATCCTCCAGCAGGCCGCGGCGGACATGGCGCCCGGATACCGGCAAGCCATCGAGACGATTCTGGCCTGCGGCACGCTTGCCCGGCGCATCCTTCAAAGGCTGCCCGCGGGCTTTTCCCCGGCACAGTTAAGAGCGGTTTACGGGGATTTATGCCGTTGCCTGGCCGAAAACCGGCTGTTCACGCCGTAAGAATCGGTCGGATCCCTGTCCTTGTTTCTTGCTCCACATTCGCGTACGTGATATAGTTTCACAATCATGATCGAAATGCCCGCAACAATCCGCAACGCGAACGGCATTCATTGCCGCCCGTCCGCCGTGATTGCCAAGGAAGCGATGCTCTACCGCGGACAGGTCCAAGTCGTCACGGATGCCGGCATTTGCGATCCCCGTTCCGTCATGGCCCTGATCACGATGGGTCTTCATGAAGGGGCGCAGGTCCATATTCGCGTTACGGGTCCGAACGAACGGGAAACCTGCAGGAAGTTTGTCGAGTTGTTCGAGCGTCACTTCGATTTCCCGCCGCTCGATGAGACCGCGAAAAAAGATATCTCTCAAACCGTGGGGGCCCGGGTTCAGCAAACCGCCGCCCCGGCATCACCGGAATAAAATTTCTTCACCCCAACCCTCTCCCCGAGAGAGAGGCTGGCGTGCGGGTTGACGTCCGCGAAAAGCGCTTCAGGACAATGCCTGCAATTGCTCGCGCAGCATGAAGGCGTGCGGATCCCCGCCGCCCGGCGTAATCATCGCGGCGCTCGTATTGCGATGGTGGATGACCTGGCCCGCAACTTCCCGGATATCGTCCGCATCCACCGCCTCGATCCGGCGCACCACCTCGTCCGGCGAAATCACCTTGCCGTAGCCGAGCAGGTTCTCGCCCACCCACATCATCTGGCTGCCGGTGTTTTCGAGCCCGATGCGCAACTGGCCGATGGCATAATCCTTGGCGCGGCGCAGTTCCTTCGCGCCCACCGGCGATTCCTTCATCTTCGCCATCTCGCGGACAATCAGTTCAACGGCTTTCGCCATCCGTTTCGTGTCCACCCCCGCGGAAATATCCAAGACCCCCGTGTCCGCATACATGTGCATGCTGCTGTGCACGGAATAAGCCAGGCCATGCTTCTCCCGCACCACCTGGAACAGGCGTGAACTCATATTCTCGCCCAGCATGACGCTCAACAGTTTCAGCGCGTAGCGGCGCCGGTCGTGCCGGCCGAAAATGCGCACCCCGATCGCGAGATGGGTCTGCTCGATATCCTTGCCCAGCACCTTCACGTCCTGCTGCGGAACCCCTCTTCCCGCCTGAACATACGCCCTGCCCTCACCGCCCGAAGCCCTTCCCAGCAAGCGCTCCACCATTTGCACACAGGGCTCGTGATCCACCTTCCCCGCGAAGATCACGACCGTCGAGCCCGGCAGATAACGGCTCTTCTTGTAGTTCAGAATGTCGGCGCGCGAAATCCCGCGAACGGTTTTTTCGGTCCCGATCAGCGCACGCCCCAGTGGATGTTTCCACCAGAGCAATTCACCGAGCAATTCCTGTACGACGTGGTGCGGCTGATCCTTGTACATGGAGATTTCCTCCGTGATCACTCCGCGCTCCCGGTCAATATCGTCCGCCGCAAAACGCGGGTTCAAATACATGTCGGCCAGGATATCGAATACCGGTTTCCGGTGTTCCGCCGCGACCCGCGCGTAATAGCAGGTGGATTCTTCCTGCGTGAACGCGTTGAAATAACCGCCGCGGCCCTCGATCGCCTGCGAGATATCGCGGGCCGACCGTGTGCGCGTACCTTTGAATAAAAGGTGTTCGATAAAATGACTGATCCCGGCCAGGCGCGCAGGCTCATGCCGCCCGCCCACCGCCACCCACACGCCCATCGCAACGCTTTCCACGCTGTCCATCCTGGCGGTGGCAATACGAATCCCATTTGAAATACGGCTGACCTTCACATTCATCAACATCTTACGCCTCCAACTCCTTCAACGTCACACGCCCTTCATAAAGAGCCTTGCCCACGATCGCGCCGACAAGATTGCGCCGCTTGAGTCCGCGTAACGCTTCCGCATCTGTGCGGGAAGTCACGCCGCCCGACGCGATCACCGAACAGGTCACCGCGCCGCACATCTCGTCCATCGCGCGCACATTCGTGCCCGCCATCATGCCGTCCTTCGAGGTGTCCGTGTAGATGATACATTCTACACCCATGGACTCCGCTTTGCGAGCAAGGTCTGTCGCCAGCTGCTCCGTGGTTTCCACCCATCCCTTCACCTGCACCCTGCCATCGCGCGCGTCAATGCCGACCGCCAGCTGTCTGCCAAACTGCCCGGCCAATCGCTGCAAGGTCTCCGGCTCCGCCCATGCGCGAGTCCCGACAATCGCGCGGTCCACGCCGACGGCCAACAACGCGCGAACATCCTCATCGGTCCGCAAACCGCCGCCGACCTCCACGGGAATATCAATGGCACGGACGATCTGCCCGATCACTTCCGTGTGCGCGGGCCGCCCCTGGAACGCGCCGTCCAAGTCCACCACGTGCAGATACTTCGCGCCTTCCTCCACCCAGCGGCGCGCCATGGCTACAGGATCGCCCGAATAGACCACGGCATCGTCCGCGCGCCCCTGCCTGAGCCTCACGCACTTCCCACCCTTCAAATCAATGGCCGGTATGATCAGCATCCTGTCACCCACTCTCCAAAATTCTTGAGCATCTGCAAGCCGGCAGCCTGGCTTTTCTCCGGGTGGAACTGCACGGCTATCATCCGGCCCCGCCAGATCGCGGAAGCATAATCCAACCCGTAATTCGTGACACCCGCATCCGTTTCCGTACCCGACAACGGCGCATAAAAGGAGTGCACGAAGTAGAAGTAAGACTCGTCCGGCACCTTCGCGAAAAGCGGACAGCTTTTGGCGCGCTGCCTGACCTTGTTCCATCCGATCTGGGGCACCTTCAAATCCGGCGTCGCGACAAAACGCAACGCCTGCCCCGGCAAAACGCCCAGCCCCGCTACGCCCGGCGATTCTTCGCTGCCTTCGTAAAGCACCTGGAGGCCGAGACAAATGCCGAGAAACGGTTTGTCCGCGGCGATCCACTCTTTCACCACATCCACGAATCCGTGCGATCTCAAATGCTCCATGCAATCGCCGAACGCGCCCACGCCGGGCAGAATCATTGCGCGGCAGGAGACCAGTTCTTCCGGCTTCCCGACGATGCGGGCCTCGAGCCCGAGAAACGCGCACGCGTTGCTCACGCTTCCAAGGTTGCCCATGCCATAGTCAATGATCGCGATCATGTGGGGGTGAAGAGTTGGAGCGAGGGAGTGATGGAGTATTGGAGTAATGAAACTCAGCCCATCACTCCATCACTCCAACACTCCATCACTCCCTCTTCATATCTTTCCTTTGCTCGACGGCACATCCTTGACGCGGGGATCGCGCTCCATCGCCATGCGCAGCGCCCGCGCCAGCGCCTTGAACACCGCTTCATAGGCGTGATGCGGTTCCTCCCCATACATCAACTTGATGTGCAGGTTCATGCGCGCCTGGACGGTGAACGCCTGGAAAAACTCCTTGATCAACCCGAGGTCGAAATCGCGGATCTTTTTCTTGCGCGTCGCCACCTCGTAAACCAGGTAAGGCCGCCCGCCGAGATCCAGCGCGACACGGCTCAGCGCATCATCCATCGGAAGCACACACCAGCCGTACCGCGTGATCCCCTTGCGGTCGCCCAACGCCTTGTTCAAAGCCTCGCCCAGCGCGAGCCCGACATCTTCCACCGTGTGGTGATAGTCCACGTCGAGGTCGCCCTTCGCGCGCACCACCACGTCGAGACACGCATGCTTGGCAAGCAGTTCGAGCATGTGATTCAGGAAGGGAATACCCGTCGAGATACGATAACGCCCTTCGCCATCCACATTAAGCTGGATGCTGATATCGGTTTCGCGCGTCTTACGATCCACTCTGGCCGTTCGTTTTTTCATGGCGCGAACAGGATACAGCCGTTCAGCGGCCCGGTTCAACGGGAAAAGTCGAGGCTCAACGACGGCCAGAAGCGCTGTTTATCGCAATGCGTCCACCAGCGCGCGCATCTCGCCTTCGGTGGCGACCGTGATGCGCAGGTACTCGCCCGTGCGCGGACCGGGAAAATAGCGGGCCAGTATCTTTCGTTTGCGCAGGTCCTCGAACACCTGTTGCGCGGTGCGGCCCGGCGGCGGTTTGACCCACAGAAAATTGGTCTCGGATGGCGCCACGCCAAAACCCAGGCCGCGCAATTCGTTCGCCACGCGGTCGCGCGTGTCGCGGATGCGCGCAACGTTCCGCTCCATGTGACCGCGATCCAGCAGCGCCGCCAGGGCGATCTCCTGCGACAGCCGGCTGACGTTGTATGAATCCTTGATCTTGTACATCGCCCCGATCAAGGCCTCGGACCCGATCACGTAGCCGACACGCAACCCGGCAAGAGAATAGGACTTCGACAGCGTGCGGGCCACGAGGACATTATCCATGGACAGCGCCAGGTCCATGCAGTTCTCCCGCGCGAAATCCACGTACGCCTCGTCAATCAGAACGACGCCCGAAAAGCCCTTGCAGAAAGAACGCACCATGTCCTTCGGATACAGGATGCTCGTCGGCGCGTTGGGGTTTGCGAGGAAAAAGAGCGAGGCCGCATACCCCTCCGGCATGGACCACGAAAAATCGGCGCTCAACGAAACAGGCCTTGTCTCCACTTCATGGATGGCGGCCAGAACCGGGTAAAGTGAATAGGACGGTTCGTGATAGCCCACGGACCCGCTGCGCTCGACGAAAGCCCGCACACACAGTGCAAGCACCTCGTCGGAACCGTTGCCGACAAAAACCTGCTCGGCACGGCACTGGTGAAGATTCGCGATCACGTTCCGCAACTCGTGACAAACGGGATCGGGATACAGCCGAAGCGCATCGGCCGGACGGCGAAGCACCTCCGCGATCTTCGGCGACGGAGGGTACGCGTTCTCATTGGTATTGAGCTTGATGATGTCGCGCTCGCGCGGCTGCTCGCCGGGCGTGTATGCGGCCAGTTCCTGCACGGCTTTCTTAATGTATTTTGTCATGACCAATCAACCAGCCTCAAAACGGATCTTCGCGGAACGCGCGTGCGCATCGAGTTGCTCAACCCGCCCGAACGCCTCGATAATGGGCAACACATCCTTCAAGTCCGCCCGCGTGAGCGAGATGATGCTCTGCTTGCGGCGGAACGAATCCACCGTCAGCCCGGAGAACATCGCCGCCGTGCCGCCGGTGGGAAGCACGTGGCTCGGGCCCGCGGCAAAATCCCCCGCGCACTCCGGTGTGAACGCGCCCAGGAACACGGCGCCGGCTGTGCGAACTTTCTGCGCCCAACGGCGGGGTTCCTCAACCAGGATTTCCATGTGCTCCGGCGCAAAGCGGTTGCACAATTCCATGCCCGCGTCGAGATTGTCTACCACCACGATCAGCGATCCCTCGGCGAGCACTTTGCCGATCGCTTCCTTGCGCGACAGTTTTTTCGTCTGCTTCACCAGCTCTGCCTGGACCGCCTCGGCCAGTTTCTGCGAGGGCGTCACCATCAGCGCCTTCTCCTGCCCGGTGCCGTGCTCCGCCTGTGAAAGCAGGTCGGCTGCGACATACTCCGGCCGCGCCTTTTCGTCGGCGAGCACCGCGATCTCGCTCGGGCCCGCCACCATGTCCAGGTCCACGTCCCCGTACACGAGGCGCTTGGCGGCCGTGACATACGGTCCGCCCGGCCCGACGATCTTCTGCACCTTGCGAATTGTTTTCGTTCCGTACGCCATCGCGCCGATCGCCTGGATGCCGCCCACCTTGTAAATTTCCGACGCGCCGGAAAGGTCGAGGGCGTACAGCAGGTAGGGATTGATCGTTCCGTCCGCCGCAGCGGGGGTGCATGCGACCACTTCACGCACGTCGGCGACGCGCGCAAGCGTAACGGTCATCAGCGCGGTGGAGGCCAACGGCGCCGCGCCCGCGGGGATATAGCAGCCGACGCGCGCAAGCGGCACGTAACTTTCGCCCAGCGTTCCGCCCTTGACGGTGGGAATGCTCCAATCCTTGCGCAAGCCGGCCTGCGCGAATTTCGTGATGCGCTTGTGCACATCCATTGCGGCGCGCTTGAAGTCGCTGTCTATCGCCGCGATGGCCGCTTTACGCTCCTCGGAAGTCACCGCGAACTGCCCGGGCTTGAGATCCGCGCCGTCGAATTGTTTCACGCATTCCGCCACGGCCTCGTCGCCGCGCGCGCGAATGTCGGCCAGCGCTTTACGCGCGGCCTCTTCGGCGGCGGGATCGAAGGCAGGGCGATTGAGAAACGCCTCCACGGCTTCGGACCTGTTTCTAGGCGTCCACTTTTCAATTCGGACCAGCATGATCTGCCCCCTATCGTTTAACAGCCTCGTTCAAACAAGCGCATCGCGGGCATCGGGCCAGCGGCACATCGCGCGCGTCCACATAGACGTGATCGCAAGCCGCGCAACGGTAGATGCGCGAGCCGGACTTGCGAACCCGCGAGGCGGAGCGTCGGGCGGCGTAATATACCGCCGCGGTGAAAAGCGCGACAAGCGAGAAGAGAAACGGTACAAATATGAGCATGGGCTGTGAAACGCGGATCATGGTTTCCGGCCCTCCTGCGCCTGCGGCGTCGCAACGGGCACAAAGGTGCGAATGATGATGCGACCCGAAGCGGGATGCTCAACACCGTCCACGCGCCAGGACCGCATGACCCGCACCAGCTCATTGTTGAACGGCTCCGAAGGCGTTCTGCGCTCGAGAAAAACCCGGCCCAAACGGCCTTCTTCATCCGTCTCGACAAAAGCCGCCACATCCCAGGACCGGTCGCGCAACGATTGCGGCCACTCGGGGAGATGGGCATCCCGGAGCGCGCCGGGTTCAAGCCCGCCGGCAAGCTCCGTGCGCACCACGGCGCCTGTCAACACGGTGCGCTCGAAGACCGGTTTCGCCTGGACACGCAAAGGGAACGAAGTCAGTACCGTATGCACCGCAACATCCATCCGCGGCCCCACATCGGCCAGGTCGGGCTCCGATACGGCGCGCGGCGGCCTTGGGAGATACCGGGCATCCGCTGCCGGCATCGCGAGGGGCGGTCGTACCCCGATCTCATTCGTGAGTACGGGGCGGCTGAATCCCGCCGGCGCGGGCAGGGCAAAGAGGGTCGGCGCCCACGCAGCAACACCGTTGCGCGAAACGTCGGCGGACCCCGCTGCATCGCTCATGACCGGCCGGTAGTGCACCGCCGGAACGCCCGACCCGAGCGGTCTCGCCCTCACTTCCAACCCCTGCAACCAAACCCACCAGACGGAATGCCAGCCGAGCGCCAGCACAACCGCAACCAGCCAGGGCCTTGCGCGCCGCGGAAGGAACGTCCCTGCGAAACCGCTGCCGGCTGCAGCGCTCACGGAGGCACCCCCGCGGAACCGGCACGCGTGGCGAGCAGCACCTCGCGCACCCCCACCGCCATGGCCAGGTTGTACACGCGGATGATCACGGCGTGCTGTACGCGGCTGTCCGCCTCGATCACCAGCGGCGCGTCCGGTCGCTCGTACACCATCTGGGCGAACGCGGATTGCAGCTTGTCCAGCGGCACCTGCTCGTCCTCGAAGAAAATCAATCCTTCCTGCGTGATCGTCACCACGCGCGCACTGTAGGGCAGGCCGGAAACAAACGGCGATGACGGCAGGCTCACGACCACGCCGGGTTTCAGCACGAACGAGGACTGGAAAACGACGAACATGATCACCAGCAGCACCAGGTTGAGCAGCGCGACTGCGGGCATCGGCCCGCGGAACGGCTTGCAGCGCGCCATGAAGCGCCGCTGCAGAAAGCGCATCCGCTCATCATGTCCTGGAGTCTGCGGCAAGTTCATTCGCTTCGCCTTTCCGACTCACGGCCGCGCCGCGTCAGGTAAGAGAGAATGTCCGCCGCCGCCATTTCCATGTCGAGAACGACCGTTTCGACGCGGCTGACGAGGAAGTTGTAGCCGCCATAGGCCAGGATGCCGACAGCCAGGCCCGCCGCGCTGGCGATCAACGCCTGCATCATGCCGCCCATCAGGTCGCCAGCCTGCACGAGGGGCGCCCGCTGCTGCACGGCCAGCATCATCTGGATCATGCCGAGAATCGTCCCGAGCACACCCATCAGCGGCGCCGTCTGCGCGAGTGTCGCGAGCATGCCGAGGTTGCGTTCGAGCCGCGGGATCTCCACGAGCCCCGCCTCCTCGATCGCCCGGCGGATCGTTTCGCGGTCCTCGTCATAGTGCAGCACCGCCGCGCGCACGAGGCTTGCCACCGGCCCGGGCGTTTCTTCGCAGATGCTGACCGCCTCGACAATGTTCCGCCGGTTCAGGATGTTGTAGATACCCCGGAGGAAGTCGCTCCACTTGATTTGCGCCCGATGCAGGTCAAAGGCCTTCTTCAGAAAGACCGCGGTCGCCGCGATGCTGGCGACAAGGATCACCCACATCATGGGCCCGCCTTTTTGCATCAATTCCATCATGGTCATAATTCCACCTCGCTCACCTTGAAACACTCAATCACCCGGCGTGATCCCCCGCTCCATCCGGATGCGCTGAATCCGCGCCTCCGCCTCCCCCGAGGCCGACACGCCCGCGTCCGCCAGCCGTTTGTAGATGCTCGCGGCATCACTCCACCGCTCCTGCGTCTCGCGTATCTCCGCCGCGCTGAACGCCGCGCGCGTAAACCAGAGCGGATCGCCCGGCATCCCTTTCTCCGCTTCGGACAACCACGAATACACGACGCTCATGTAGCGCTCCATCGCCTCTTCCGGCTGCGCCATCTTTTCGCGGCAACGCCCCATCTTGTATTCGGCCTGCCACTTCATTTCGCGGTCCGCGCGCGGACTGTCGAGCACCATGCGATAGGACGCCAGCGCCTCCTGATATCGCTTTCCATCGTCCTTGCCGAGCGTGAACTGGCAATCGCCCTTGCGCCCCCACGCGACATCCACGAGCGGACTCCCGGGATGCTTGGCGATGATTTCATCGAACGCGAGAATCGCGGTGGGAAACTTTCCGAGCTCGCTCAACGCGTCGCCCTGCGCAAAACGCGCCTCGGGCAGTTTCGGACTCTGCGGATAATTTTTCGAGAGCGCCGAGAAGTGCTCGATCGCCCGCAGGTATTCCTTCTGCGCGGCGGCGGCTCGCCCCGCCCAGAACAGGGCATCGGCCGCGAGCTGGCTCTGTGGATAGCGCGCCGCGAGATCGGCGAACTGGCGCTCGGCGGCTGAAAACTCGGCGCGATTGAAGTAGTATTCTCCCAGCCAGAACAGGACGTCGGCGCCCCAGCGCGACTCGGGATATTTTTCCAGGAATTGCCGGCACACCGCGAGCGCTTCCTCCGCGTTGCCCAGCAGGTAGAGGCACCAGCCGCGCATGTAAAACGACTGCTCCGCGAACTCGCTGCCGGGATACTCGGTCACAACCCGCGCAAAGCTCGCGAGCGCATCCTTGAACAAGCCGAGCCGGTAGCGGATGAGCCCCCCGCCGTGCAGCGAGCGAGCGCACAGGGCCGGAACGATGCAGTTCGTTGCCGCCTGGTCATAAAACTCGAGCGCCTGCTCCCACAATCCGGCCGCTTCCTTCAATTGCGCCAGCCTCAACTTCGCCTCGATCGCCAGGGCCGTTCCGGAATGATCGCTCACCACCGAAAACAGCTCGGCTTCAGCCGCTATGCGATCGTCGAGACGCACCAGCGATTCCGCCGCCTGCAGGCTGGCCTGGCCGGCGAAAGCACTCTGTGGAAATTTTCGCGCTACCCGCTGATATCGCTCAACGGCCGGCTTGAACTGCCGCCCCGCAAAATAAGCATCGCCCGCCTTGAAAACCGATTCCGCCTGCCTTTCCACGTTGGTGAAGAGCGCGGAAGACTTGTCGAACGCGTTCGCGGCCTCGGCATAGCGGCCCAAACCCCAGAGGCTCCATGCGCGCCCCTGGATGGCGCGGGCCGCGCCATCCTGCTCCGCGAAAGCGTCGAGAAAATTCTGGAACTCCTGCGCGGCCCGGTCGTATTCGCCAAGGTCGAGCAGGATATCGGCAAGCTCCAGTTGCGCCTCGGCGGCCGTGGAGGCCGGAAGCGAACGCAGCGACTGGCGAACCGAAAGGATGCCCTCATCCACGCGTCCCATGCGCGCAAGCACCTGCCCCCGCAACGCGGCGGACCGCGCGCGCAAACCCGAATCGCCCGTCAACCGCTCCACTTCATCCAGCGCCTGGATCGCGGCAGCAAGATTGGTCTGCGAACTTTCAACGGATGCCAGGAAATACCACGCGGCAGCGCGGCGCTCGATACGCGTGTTCTCCTGCACCGCCAGTACGCTCAGCGTTTCACGCGCAAGATCCGACTGCCTGCGTTCCGTGTACAGCTTGCCCAGCCACAGGCGCGCCTGCGTCGCGGCATCCGTGCCGGGAAACGAGGTGACCAGCCGATTCAACACCGGAATCGCCTCTTCCGTGCGCTCCATCGCCAGCAGCGCCGCGGCCCAGTCGAGCATCGCTTCGGGAACTTCGATGGAATAAGGGTAATCTTTTTCGAACGACGCCAGCATGCGGATCGCGGGCTCGAACTGCTCCGTGCGGATGCAACACTTGGCGTGCAACCGCGTCGCCTCCGCCGCGAGCGGATGGGTCGGGAAGCGTTTGCCGAAAGAGCCCGCCAGCATCACCGCCTCGGCATAATTCTGCAACTCGAAGAACGCACGCGCGCGAAGCAGCAGGAAGTCCGGCTCGAACTCCGTACCCCGCGCCCATCCTTCCCGCCTGCGCAACAGGTCGGCCACCTCCTGGAATTGTCCTTTCCAGAAAAGCGCGCGAGAGAGCAGCAGCACCCCTTCGGCCCGCTCCCGGCTCGTCGCCGCAAGGCCGATATAGGACTCCAGCTCCCGCTGCGCCATGTCGAACATGCCGTCCTGCAACGCCGCCTTGCCGGCGCGCAGGTGCGCCGCTTTTCTCTCCTGCCGGTTGCGCCCCCAGAATTGCGCCGGGGCAGGACCCGCCGTCGCAAGCAGCAGCGCAACGACCAGGATTGGATAACAAACTCTTTTCATCCGTGCTTCAAGACCTCTGCAAGGTAATGTCCCGTATATGACGACGCGTGGGCCGCGATCTCCTCCGGCGCGCCGGACGCCACGATCCGCCCACCAGCATCGCCACCCTCGGGCCCGAGATCAATCACGTAATCCGCGGTCTTGATGACGTCGAGGTTGTGCTCGATCACCACCAGCGTGTTTCCCGCTTCGCGCAAACTCTCCAGCACCTGCAACAACTTGTGCACGTCCGCGAAATGCAGGCCGGTCGTCGGCTCGTCCAGCAGGTACAACGTGCGGCCCGTATCCTTCCGGCTCAGCTCCGCGGAAAGCTTCACGCGCTGCGCTTCGCCGCCGGACAGCGTCGTCGCGGGCTGACCGAGTTGCAGGTATCCCAATCCGACATCCGAGAGCGTGCGCAGCTTCCGCGCCAGCTTCGGAATTGCCGCGAAAAAGTCCAGCGCCTCGTCAATCGTCATCGCCAGCACATCCGCAATGTTCCTGCCCGCATACCGCACTTCGAGCGTCTCGCGGTTGTACCGCTGGCCACGGCATTGCTCGCACGTGACGTACACGTCGGGCAGGAAGTGCATCTCGATCTGCAGGATGCCGTCGCCCTTGCACTTCTCGCAGCGGCCGCCCTTGACGTTGAAACTGTAGCGGCCCGGCCCGAAACCGCGGACCTTCGACGACGGCAACTGCGCGAACAGGTCGCGGATCAACGAAAACGCACCCGTGTAAGTCGCCGGATTGCTGCGCGGCGTGCGGCCGATCGGCGACTGGTCAATCACGATCACCTTGTCGAGCTGGTCCATCCCCAGGATCTTGCGGTGCTTCCCGGGCCGGTCCTTCGCGCCATAGAACTTGCGGAACAACGCGCGCCGCAGGATTTCATCCACCAGCGTACTCTTGCCGCTGCCCGATACGCCCGTCACGCA
>CAZTYH010000015.1:0-2310 GCA_964617565.1 uncultured Verrucomicrobiota bacterium | reverse complement strand
GCAGGATTTCATCCACCAGCGTACTCTTGCCGCTGCCCGATACGCCCGTCACGCACACGAGCAATCCGAGCGGGATGCGTACGTCTATGTTTTTCAGATTATTTTCCGCCGCACCCTGGATCGTGAGCCAGCCCGCGGCGGGCTTGTGCCGCTTCTCCGGAACAGAAATTTCGACCTTGTGATTCATGTACCGCGCGGTCAACGATCGCTCGCTCGCCAGCAGCTCCGATACCGGGCCCGCGCATACCACCTCGCCCCCGTGCCGGCCCGCGCCGGGCCCCAGGTCAATCACGTAGTCCGCCTCGCGGATCGTCTGCTCGTCGTGCTCGACCACCACGACGGTATTGCCCAGGTCGCGCAGGTTTTTCAGCGTCTGGATCAACTTCTGGTTGTCGCGCTGGTGCAACCCGATGCTGGGCTCGTCCAGCACGTATAACACACCGACCAGCCCCGCGCCGATCTGTGTCGCAAGCCGGATGCGCTGCGCCTCGCCGCCGGAAAGCGTTCCGCTTTCGCGGTCCAGCGTGAGATAGTCGAGTCCGACATTCACCATGAACTGCAGGCGCTGACGGATTTCCTTCAGTACCTCCGCCGCGATATGCCGCTCCTGCGGGGTCAGCGCAAGCCCGCCGAAAAACTCCAGCGCTCGCTTGATGGACATGCGCGTGACATCCACGATGGATTGTCCGCCGACGGTGCAGGCCAGCGCCTCCGGCCGCAGCCGCGCGCCGTTGCATGAGGTGCAGTGCTGACGGCTCATGAAGCCCGTGAGCTTCTGCCGCATGTAATCGCTGTCCGTGTTCTCGTAGCGGCGCTTCAGGTTCGGAACGACACCTTCGAACGGCTTGGAATACTTGTGATACGCCCCGCCGCGCCAGAAGCCGAATTCCACCTCCTCGTCGCCCGAGCCATACAGCAATACCTTGCGGAAAGACGCCGGCAGATCCTTGTACGGCGTCTCCATGTCAATGCGATAGTGCTTCGCCAGGGCGCGCAACAAGCCCTTGTAATAAATGGTCGTGCGCCGGCCACCGCCCTTCCACGCCCGCACCGCTCCATCGTCCAGCGTGCGCTCCGGGTCGGGCACAATAAGATCTTCGTCGAACACCAGCATCGTGCCGAGGCCGAGACACGTCGGGCACGCGCCGTACGGACTGTTGAACGAGAAATAACGCGCGGTAAGCGTGTCGAAACTGATCCCGCAATCGGGGCAGGCATTCTTTTCGGAATAAATTTTCTCCGTGACTTTTTCGCGGGGCGGCTCAAGCAACGCGATCAGCATCCCTTCGCCCTGCCGTAAAGCGAGCTCGACCGAATCCGTCAGCCGCGTCCCCGACTTCTCGCCGATGATGAGTCGGTCCACCACGACATCCACTGTGTGCTTCTTCTTCGCGTCCATACGGGGCGCGTCCTCGATCTCGTGCATCGCCCCGTCAATCCGCACCCGCACGAACCCCTGCTTGCGCGCGAGTTGAAGGACTTCCTCGTGCCGTCCTTTTCTGCCGCTCACCAGCGGCGCGAGGATGGAGAGGCGTGTACCGTTGGGATGCTGCATGAGCTGCTCAACGATCTGCTCCGCGCTCTGTCGCGCAATCGGCCGCCCGCAGCGATGACAATGCGCGTGGCCGACGCTTGCGTAGAGGAGGCGCAGGTAGTCGTGAATCTCCGTCGTCGTCGCGACGATCGAGCGTGGATTCGAGCCCGCCGTGCGCTGCTCGATCGCGATGGCCGGGGACAGTCCCTCAATGTGTTCCACGTCGGGCTTCTGCATCTGTTCCAGGAACTGCCGCGCGTAAGCGGAAAGGCTCTCGACGTAGCGGCGCTGGCCCTCCGCGTAAAGCGTGTCGAACGCCAGCGACGACTTGCCCGACCCGCTCAAACCTGTGATAACCGTCAACGAATTCCGCGGAATTCGCACGGTAACGTTCTTCAGGTTGTGCTCTCGCGCGCCTTGTACGACTATGTGTTCACGACTCATGTAGTGCAGTGCCGAATAACTCAATGAATGCAATCAGCCACTATACCACCCCCGTATGAAACGGCGCAAGAAAGGCCGGAAGTGCGGCGGCACATCGAACAAAGCCGCGCAATTCACCAGAACAGGCCGGATTTTCTGCCGGGAGAAACCGGGTTAAAGCGTATCCAGAGGGCTGATCACCCCCATGGGTCCCTTCTTCAGTACATGGGTGTAGATCATCGTTGTCGAAACATCGCTATGGCCCAACAGCTCCTGAATGGTTCGAATATCGCTGCCCGCCTCCAGCAGGTGCGTTGCAAAACTGTGGCGCAAAGTGTGCGGCGTGACGCGCG
>CAZTYH010000014.1:50469-51931 GCA_964617565.1 uncultured Verrucomicrobiota bacterium | reverse complement strand
GATTAAGAGTACGATTAAGATTAAGAGTTTTGGAATGAAGAACACGTACATAGGACAAGCTTGGTTGGTCATCCTGCTGTCGCTTTCTTTTGGCGCGGCGCTGGCGACGGTGCAGTCCGCCCTCAACCCGAAGATTGAGGAGAACCGTTTGCAGGATACGATCGGCCAGATTCCGAATCTTGTACCGGGCGCGGCAAGCGGCGATGCGGAGACGATCGGCGAACATGTCGTCTATCGCGCGCGCGACGAGCAGGGCGAGCAGGTGGGATGGGTTTTGCCGGCTTCCGGTCAGGGCTTTGCGGACAAGATTTCTCTGCTGGTGGGTGTGGACAAGGAGGTCACGCGCATCACAGGGCTTTATATACTGGATCAAAAAGAAACGCCCGGTCTTGGGAACCGGATCGTGGAAGATGACTGGCGTCGCCAGTTCGTGGATCGGCCGCTGGCGAAAAGGCTGACGCTTGTGAAAGCGGCGGCTTCGGCGGAGGACGAAATACAGGGCGTGACCGGTGCGACGATTTCATCGGAAAGCGTGGTCGGCATCGTCAATGCGGCGGTGGCTCAACTTCGTGTGGATTTAAGCGGACAGGGGTCGAAATGAATAAGGAAGGCCCAACATCTCTGGAGCGGTTCATCGGCGGGATTCTGCCGGAGAACCCGATCTATCGCCAGATACTGGGCATGTGCCCGACGCTGGCGGTTACGAACTCTATGGAAGGCGCGATGACGATGGCCGGCGCCGTCATGTTCGTGCTGGTGTGCTCCAATATCCTCATCAGCCTGATCCGGCACCTGCTCAAGCCGCACCTGCGCATTCTCGTGTTCACGCTTACGATCGCGACATTCGTCACCATCGCCGACCGTTTTCTCGCCGCGTACATGTACGACATGAGCAAGCAGCTCGGGCCGTACATTCCTCTGATCATTGTGAATTGCGTGATCATCGCGCGCTGCGAGATATGCGCGTCGAAGCAGGGCGTGTTCACCGCGATTTCCGATGCGGTAGGGCAGTCGCTTGGTTTCGGGCTGGGCCTGGCGAGCATCGCGACGGTACGCGAGATTCTCGGGTTCGGCACGTGGTTCGGTCAGTGGCTGGGCTGGAGGGTGATCCCGGTGACGGCGCCGGAGCACTGGTCCACTTGGGTGGTCATGATTCTTCCGCCGGGCGCGTTTATCACGCTCGGGTTGCTGATGGGTGCGGTGAACTGGATCGCGGAGTCGCGATCGCGGAAGGCGGCATGAGGCGATGAGCTATCTTTCTTCCATATTCGTGCTGGCCGTGACGACGGCGCTCATCAACAACATGGTGTTGCACTACTTCGTGGGCATCTGTCCGTTCATCGGTGTCTCGCGCAAGGTGGACATGGCGTTCGGCATGGGTGCGGCCGTGACCTTTGTTGTTTCCGTGGCCGCCGCGTTGAGCTGGACGATGACCTACTTCGTGCTTTCGCCCGGCGCGCCG
>CAZTYH010000014.1:48806-50369 GCA_964617565.1 uncultured Verrucomicrobiota bacterium | reverse complement strand
GGCGCGACGGGGCCGGATGCATGGGGCCTGGACAAGGCTTTGATTTATGCCGTTTTCGCCGGGCTCGGTTTCATGCTGGCGATCGTGATTATGGCGGGTATCCGCGAGGAGTTGGATCACTGCGATGTTCCAAAACCGCTCAAGGGGCCGGGGATCACGCTGATCATTGCGGGCATCCTCGCGCTGGCCTTCATGGGCTTCACCGGCATGGATAATAACTTGTTGAAGTTGATGCAGAAGGACGCCCCGGCGGCAAACGAAAACGCTGTATCTCAACACCAATCCCCAATAACTGATAACTAATAACCGATTTCCATGGAAATTGTCCTCATAGCAATGGCAGGCGGAACGATGCTGGTGCTGGCGTCGTTTTCCGGCTATCTCCTCGGCCTCGCCAACAAGGTCTTTCACGTGGAGGTGGATCCGCGCATTGATGCGGTCAATGCTGCGCTGCCCGGCGCGAATTGCGGCGGCTGCGGATTCGTCGGGTGCATGCCGTATGCCGAAGCGGTGGCCGCAGGCAAGGCGTTGCCGGACAAATGCACTGTGGGCGGCGCGAGCGTAGCCGAGGCGGTGGCCAAGATTATGGGCGTGGAGGTCAAGCCGTCGTGGCCCTATCGGCCGGTCGTGCATTGCCGCGCGCACACGAACGACAAGTTGGGCCGCGCGGAATACCGCGGCGAGCAGACCTGCGCCGCGGCGAATATCGTGGGCAGTATCCAGGGGTGCGCTTACGGTTGCATGGGGCTCGGTGATTGCGTACGGGCATGCGATTACGACGCCATTCATATCGTGGATGGGCTGGCGACCGTGGATTACGAGAAGTGCGTGGGCTGCGGCGCGTGCGCGAGGGCGTGTCCCCGCAACATCATCTCCATGACCCCCTTCAAGCGGGGTAGAATGCTGGCCGTCGCCTGTTCCAACAAGGACTTCGGCAAGGACGTGAAGGCGGTCTGCAAGGTCGGTTGCATTGGCTGCACCGCGTGCTCGCGAACCAGTGACATCTTCAAGATGGAAGGCAAGATCGCGCGCATTGATTACGACAAGTACGATCCCGACCAGCTTGAGTCCGCCCGCGTGGCGCTCAGCAAGTGCCCGGCGCGCGCGATCGTCGAGATCGGCGAACCCACTCCTGAAGATCTCGCCAAGGTTGCGGATGAAGAAGCCCCGGCCATCGCGCAGGCGGACTTCAAGACCACCGTGGACAAGACCGACTGGCACGGGTGATCCTGCGCCGGATGGTCGCCGATTAGAAAAGGAGGCGGGCATGCAAGGCATAATCATTGAAAAGCCCTACCAGTTTTACCCGCCTGTTGAGAGTCGGTTTTGGTCCATGGTGTTGTATCCGTTCCTGCCCAATTACCTGAGGAAGTCGCAAGGGGTTTGTTCCCTGCAGGTGAGGGGGCAGGATCGCTTGAGGCAATCGCTGGAAGCCGGTCACGGAATCATGCTGACGCCCAATCATTGCCGGCCCTGCGACCCCATGGTGCTGGGGCACCTTGCCCGCAACCTGAATGTGGCCCTTTTCATCATGGCCAGTCGTCACCTGTTCGAGGCATCCCG
>CAZTYH010000014.1:44716-48706 GCA_964617565.1 uncultured Verrucomicrobiota bacterium | reverse complement strand
GCGGGCAAGGTGGTGATTCATCCCGTGGCCTTGCGCTATTTCTTCGGAGGCGACATTGAAAAAGCCCTTGTGCCCGTGCTGGAGAATATCGAGCACCGGCTTTCCTGGCAGTCGCAAACAGGCATGCCATTGGTGGATCGGATAATCAAGGTAGGCCTGGCGTTGTTGACACTCAAGGAGTTGGAGTATCTGGATGCGGTCGGGGCGGGCACGCTTGAGGAAAGAATCGGGAGATTGATCAATCACTTGCTGACGCCTTTGGAGGAAGAGTGGGTCAAGGGCCGGCGCGAGCCCGATGTTATCGGACGCGTCAAGGCGTTGCGTACCGCCATATTGCCCGATATGGTCGCGGGCGAAATCGCAGAGAGCGAGCGTTCGCGCCGATGGCGGCAGTTAGCCGACTGTTATCTTGCGCAACAGCTCCACTTTTATCCTCCCGACTACTTCGCGCCGGGACCGACGCCGGAGAAATTGTTGGAGACCGTTGAACGGTTCGAAGAGGATTTGACGGATAACGTCACCATCCATAGCCCGGTGCATGCGGTGATCGAGGTCGGCGAGGCCATCGAGATCAATCCGGTGCGCGAACGCGGCAGCGAGACCGACCCGGTGATGCAGCAGATCCGCGAGCAACTTGAAGAGATGCTGAACCGGCTTGCGGGTGAGCGTCCGGGAGCGGAGGCGACATCGTGAGCACAGGGCCGGGCATTCGAAAAGGAATGGCGCGGGCATTTCTGCTGTTGTGCTTGTTGATCGGAACTCTCGCGTTGCTTTCCGCGCAGAGGGCCGCGGCGTCCGGGGGGTGGTGGTCGGGCGCATGGATGCAGGCGGGCGTACGTGTTGTGGCGGTGGTTGTGGCTTTGTTGCTCTGGTTTAAGACACAGGCTTTGATTGGAGCGCGCCGGGTTGAAGGCGGGATCGGGGATGCTCTGCATGATTGTAGTGCCTCCTGGAACGGGTGGCTGCATGCGCATCCGGCAACCGCGAACTGGATATTGAGAATCAGCTCAGGCTTTATTGACGTGTTCGGCCTTTTTCTGCTTGGCGCGGGACTGCTCGGTCCCACGCTGCGCCCTTTTATTGCGCTGCTTTTCCTGTTTGTATTTCGTCAGCTTTGCCAGGCGCTCTGCGCGCTGCCGGCGCCGCAGGGCATGATCTGGCGGCATCCCGGATTTCCTTCATTGCTGGTAACCTATGGGGTTGCCGGCGACTTCTTTATTTCCGGTCACACGGCAATTGCTGTATTGGGTGCGATTGAGATGGCGCGGCTTCTGCCGTGGTGGGTTGCGGCTATTGCGGGGCTGGTGGCGGCGGGAGAGGCTGTAATGGTGATTGTCCTGCGGGCGCATTACACGATGGACGTTCTCGGCGCCCTTGTCGCAGCGTGGTGCGCGGCGGATCTTGCTGCACGCCTTTGCATGTTGTTGGGCATATAACAGAGAAGAATCTATTGCGGAAGTTTGCGGAAAAAGTATGCCGATACCGGAACAGGACAAGATCATGACCGTGCCGTTCACGGTTCGATCGTACGAGTCGGACCCTTCGCGCAGGGCGACGATCCAGACGATCTGCAATTATCTCCAGGAAAGTGCATGGCTTCACGCGGCCCGCCTGGGCTTCGCGCTGGCGGATCGCGAGGACAACGACAAAACGTGGGTGCTCCTGCGTTTGTACGTGAAAATGCTCCGCTACCCGGTGTGGGGCGATGCCATCCAGGTTTCCACGTGGCCATCCGGAAAAGACCGCTTGTATGCCTACCGCGATTTCGAGATTCATGACACGCGGAACGGACTTCTGGGAATGGCCACCAGTTCCTGGATCATTATTGACGCGAAGAAGCGGCGGCCGCAGCGCATGCCCGAAGATTTGGATCGAAGCATCCCTGTCAGCAAGGCGGTTGCTTTTCACGAAACGCTTCTTCGCGACGAGCCTTCCGGCCCGGATCGCGTGGATGCTCAGGCGGAGTTCAATGTTCGCCTGAGCGATATTGATGTGAACAATCACGTGAACAATGTGAATTTCGTCGAATGGGCCATTGAAGCTGTTCCGGCCGCCTGGCGCTGCGAAAATGTACTGACGGAATTGCATGTGGCATTCAAGTCGGAGAGCAGCTACGGAGACCGCGTGGTGTCGCAGTTCGGCAGTGTTCAGCCCGGCCAAAGGGCGTTGCATCGCGTGTTCCGCCTGTCGGACGACAAGCCGCTGATATTGGCAGAAACCGTGTGGCGGCAGCAGAAAGAATTCGAAGAAGGAGGAAGCCCGTGAACAAGCGAGCCGGATGGTGTTTGATCCTGATGCTTGCCGTCGGCATCGGCGATGTCGTGGCGGAAGAGGTTCTGGTTGGAGGTTATTCGGTTGTGTTGGTTTCCAATGCTGGCGTTGTGGCGGCGGCGGAGTTTGCCATTACGGCAAAAGAGCAGGCGATGCAGGCGGATGATGCGTCGGCAAGTCTTGCATTGGTTTCGATCGTCAGCGCCTGGCAGCAGGTTGTTGCAGGTCTGAATTATCGGCTGACGCTGAAAGTGAAAGTGAACGGGGAGGAGCGGGAAGCCGAGGTCATAGTCTGGTGGCAATCGTGGAACGAAGAAGAGCCGTATAAGCTGACGTCATGGGAGTGGAAGTAAGCCTGTGAAAGCAGTCAAAGCGGACATCACGACGCTGAAAGTGGATGCCATCGTCAATGCGGCGAACACTTCGCTGCTGGGCGGGGGTGGGGTGGATGGCGCGATTCATCGGGCCGCGGGTCCCGAACTGCTGGAAGCGTGTCGCAGTCTTGGCGGATGCGCCGTGGGTGATGCGAAAATAACGCGCGGATACAAGCTTCCGGCCAGGTTTGTAATCCACACCGTCGGCCCCGTCTGGCACGGCGGAAAAGCCGGAGAACCCGAGCTGCTTGCGAGCTGCTACCGCCGATCACTGGAATTAGCGCGGGAAAATGGCGTGAAAAGTATCGCGTTCCCCGCAATCAGCACGGGCGTGTATGGCTATCCCATCGAAGAAGCGACGCGGATTGCCGTGGTCACGGTGCGAGGTTTTCTCGAAGAGCGCGGGGCGCATATCGAGGTTTTCTTCTGCTGCTTTTCTGAGCGCGATCTGGCTGTATACCTCAAAGAACTGTCGTAACCCCGGCTTTTTCGCGGTTTTTCCTTGAAGCTTCGCACGGATAAATTAATTATGCGCGGGTCAAACGGCAAGTCATTGCCGTATGGAATATGCTGTGAACACGATACTCACAAAGAAACAATTGTCGGACGAAGTATTCATGCTGACGGTGCGTGCCCCGCTGATCGCGGAGGAGCGCAAGCCGGGTCAGTTCGTCATTCTTCAACTCGATGATGATTTCGGCGAGCGCATTCCGCTGACGATCGCGGATGCGGACCCGGCCGAAGGCAGCATCACGCTTGTATTCCAGGCCGTGGGCAAGACGACGCATCGCCTCGCGACGCTGAACGAGGGCGACAAGATTGAAAATCTTGTCGGTCCACTCGGCCAGCCAACGCATATTGAGAAGGTCGGCACGGTGGTCTGTGTGGGCGGTGGAATCGGGGTCGCACCGCTGCATCCGATCGCGCAGGGCATGAAGAGGGCCGGTAACAAGGTCATCATTATCATGGGCGCGCGGACGAAGGATCTGGTAATTCTCGAAGACCGCATGAAGGCAATCGCGGACGAGTTGATCATCTGCACGGATGATGGTTCATATGGTCGCAAGGCGTTGGTGACCGCGCCGCTGAAAGAAGTGTGCGAGCGAACCCCGAAGCCGGACCTGGCCGTGGCGATCGGTCCGCCGATCATGATGAAGTTCTGCGCGGAAACGACGCGGCCGTTTGCCGTGCCGACGATCGTTTCGCTCAACTCGATCATGATTGACGGCACGGGCATGTGCGGCGGCTGCCGTGTGAGCGTGGGTGGTGAGACCAAGTTCACCTGCGTGGACGGGCCGGAATTCGACGGGCATCTTGTGGATTTCGACAATCTCATGAAACGCCT
>CAZTYH010000014.1:43147-44616 GCA_964617565.1 uncultured Verrucomicrobiota bacterium | reverse complement strand
TGTTCGATGTTTCTCAGGACTCTTAATATGACCGACCGTTCCAGAGATGAAATTCAAGCCGAAGCGCGAAAACATCTCGAGGCGCTTTTGCCGAAAAAGGACGCATTGAAGCCGAAGGAGCGCATGGCGATTCCGGCGCAGGAGATGCCGGCGCAGGACGCATCCGCTCGGCGGCGCAACGTGTCTGAAGTGGCGCTGGGCTATTCGCAGGAGCAGGCGCAGTTGGAGGCGCTGCGTTGTCTGCAGTGCAAGAACGCGCCGTGTGTCGAAGGGTGTCCGGTTCGCATTGATATTCCGGCTTTCATTAAAGCGATCGCGGACGGCGATTTCCAAAAGAGCATAGACATCATCAAGCGCAACAGCCTGCTCCCGGCGGTGTGCGGACGGGTGTGTCCGCAGGAAGTGCAGTGCCAGGCGCCTTGCACTGTGGGCAAAGCACTGAAGGATGTGGATAAGGCTGTAAACATCGGGCGATTGGAACGCTATGTCGCCGACTGGGAAAGAGAAAACCAGTCCTTTGAAGTGCCCGCAGTGAAGCCCGAAACAGGGAAGAAGGTCGCGGTGATCGGCAGTGGCCCCGCGAGTCTCGTCGTTGCAGCGGATGTGCGGCGCGAGGGACACGCTGTGACCATGTTCGAGGCGTTCCACAAGCCGGGCGGCGTGATGATTTACGGCATTCCTGAGTTTCGTCTGCCGAAGGCGATCGTCCAGATGGAGATTGATACACTGACGGCGATGGGCGTGGAATTGCGCACGAACTTTGTCGTCGGGCGCACGCGCAAGCTCACGGATTTGATGACCAAGGATGGCTATAACGCGATATTCGTCGGAACGGGTGCGGGGCTTCCGAAGTTCATGAATATCGAGGGTGAGAACCTGATCGGCGTATTCTCGGCAAACGAATATCTCACGCGCGCGAACCTGATGAAGGCGTACGAGGTCGGCAAGGCGGACACGCCGATCATGCCGTCGCGCAAGGTGGTGGTGCTAGGTGGCGGGAACGTCGCGATGGACGCGGCGCGCATGGCGCTGCGACTCGGAGCGGGCGAAGTGCACATCGTGTATCGCCGCACCGAAGTTGAAATGCCCGCGCGTGTGGAAGAGGTTCGGCACGCGAAGGAAGAAGGCATCGAGTTTCACCTGCTGCAGAACGCGAAACGTATCATGGGCGACGAGTATGGCCGCGTGGTGGGCATCGAGTGTCTGCGATACGAACTGGGTGAGCCGGATGCTTCAGGGCGCCGGCGCCCGGTGGAGATCAAAGGCAGCGAATTCATGATTGATTGCGACGCGGTGATTGTTGCGATCGGCAACGACTCGAATCCGCTCATCAAGCAGACCACGCCCGAGATGAATGTCAACAAGTGGGGCAACATCATCGTGGACGAAAACGGCCGCACCTCGATTCCCGGAGTTTATGCCGGGGGCGATATCGTGCTCGGCGCGGCGACGGTGATTCTCGCCATGGG
>CAZTYH010000014.1:38060-43047 GCA_964617565.1 uncultured Verrucomicrobiota bacterium | reverse complement strand
TTTATGCCGGGGGCGATATCGTGCTCGGCGCGGCGACGGTGATTCTCGCCATGGGACAGGGCCGCACCGCGGCGAAGGCGATTAACAAGTATCTGGCAGGCTGAATTTACGGCATGTCTTGGAGCAGCGTCTGTATTTCGGGTAAAAACGATTGCCGAGGTATAGCCCCAAGGGTATTGTAATAGCATGACAACAGCGCTTGAAGAACTTGAGAAACTGTCGGTGCCGGAGAAGGTACAGATAGTCGAAGATCTGTGGGACAGCATTGCTCGAAGTAATGCCGAAATTCCCATGCCTCAATGGCAGAAAGACGAACTGGATCGGCGGAAGCAAGACGCTCTGAAAAAATCGGAACCCTACGTGACTTGGGAAGATGCCAAGCGGGACATTCTTAAGTCGCGATGATCAGCTTCCCTGTACTTCTTCCAGAAGCCAAGAACGATGTGATGGCTGCCTATCTTTGGTATGAGGAGCAGTCTGCAGGTCTTGGAATGGAATTCCTTCGATGTATTGAGGCCGCCCTGCTATCCGTTCAACGCAACCCAAAATTATATGCGATTGCGCATAAAACTTTTCGCCGCGCGCTTCTTCGTCGTTTCCCGTTCGTGGTTTTCTTTGAAGAGGATAGTGCTCAGGGGCTCTGTGTCGTTTACGGTGTATTTCATTGTTCTCAAGATCCACAGAAGTGGCAAGTACGGCTTATGTGACCAATTCTTGCAGAGCTTGTGAGAATTGGAGCCGCATTATTTCCGCCCGGCAACCGCAGTGACGTTGTTCGGGCAGGGGCGGCCGTTTTCCACATCCGCGATGTTCTTCAGTGTCGTTTCGGCGATATTCTTCATCGCTTCGCGCGTGAAGAAGGCCTGGTGGCCGGTGATGATGACGTTGGGGAATGTCAGCAACCTGGAAAACACGTCATCCTGAATCACGCGCGTTGAAAGATCCTCGAAGAACAGGTCGGCTTCTTCCTCGTACACGTCGAGCCCGAGATATCCGATCTTGCCGGACTTCAGCCCGGCGATGACGGCCTTGGTATCAATCAACTCGCCGCGGCTCGAATTGATCAGCATGACGCCGGGCTTCATGCGTCGCACCGCGTCGGCGCCGATCAGGTGATACGTCTCCGGGATCAACGGACAATGCAATGTGATGACATCCGACCGCTTGTACAGTTCGTTCAGCGACACGTATTGCGCGCCGAGCTGTTCAACCTCCGGGTTGCGTCGCACGTCGTAGGCGAGCACATGGCAGCCGAAGCCTTTGACGATGTGCGCGACGATGGCGCCGATTTTGCCCGTGCCGATTACTCCGACAGTGCGCTGATGCATGTCGAAGCCAAGCAGACCGTCGAGCGAGAAGTTTCCCTCGCGAACTCGCGTGTAGGATTTGTAGATCTTGCGGTTCAGGGTCAGCATCAGCCCGACCGTGTGTTCGGCCACTGCGTAGGGGGAGTAGGCGGGTACGCGAACGATCTTCATGTTGAGCCGCTCGGCGGTTTTGAGATCCACGTTGTTGAATCCGGCGCAGCGCAGCGCGACGAGGTGCGTGCCGTTTGCGTTCAGTATTTCGAGCACGCGGGCACTGACCTCGTCGTGTACGAACACGCAAACAGCGGGAAAGCCGGCGGCGAGACTGACGGTCTGTTCGGACAGGCGCGGTTCGAGAAAAGTGAGTTTATGTTTGAACGCGCGGTTGGCCGCGCGCAGAAACTCCTCGTCGTATGGCTTGGTGTTGAAGACCGCTATTTTCATGGCGTTTTCCCCACAAACGATACGTGCGTAACCGGGTTTTGCAAGAGGAGGCGGACATTTTCCAATCATTGGAAAAACGCGCGGAAAAAAGTTCCAATCATTGGAAGTCGCGGTGTTGATACATCGCGTCGGCGACGCGCTGTTGCGCGATGCGGAGATCGGATGAGAGCGGGAAGAAAAATCGCGCGCGCCGGTATGCGGCATGTGCTTCGGCAAGGTGTCCTTCCGATTCCAATACGTGGCCCCAATCCAGTGCCTGCTTGGCCGCGACCGGCCAGCGGGCACGCCGCTCCATGACGCGCTTCACGTCCTCGACTCGTTCCGGCGGCGCGGAAACGCGCATGAGTTCATGGACGATTTGATAGTCGGGGTAAAGTTGGTGCAGCGCCCAGATGTGGGGCCATGCCCGTGGGGTTTGTCCCACGCAAATTAAAGCGTAGCATTCGTAAACGGCGCGGTCCGCCTCTATGTGTCGCCGCGAGAGGGGAAGTTTTTCAAGGCCGGCAATTCGATCTTTGATTGAGCGGTCGAACTCTTCAAGGCGATCGGTTGTGAATGCGGCGCGCCGAAGGAAATCCTGGTGAGCGGGGACGTTTGAAACCCATACACCGAGCAAGGCGTCGAGATGGACCAGCACCCATTCGGGCCTGCGCATCAACTCCCGGATGTACGGGTCCTTCACGCCGATCAGCGACACGATGATCGTGTTGATGCCACGGCGTGCCCGGACTTCCTCCCACTCGGCACCAAGCGCGAGGGCGGGGGTATATTCGGTCCGCCAGAACGCGCCGGGAAATGCCTCGGGACGATTGTCCACGTAGCCGCGCAATTCAGGCCAGAGATTATATTCGGCGAGGCTCCCGATATTGTAGTCGGTGAAGATTTCTCCCGGCAGGCCTGCCGCTTGAAGCTCTTTCACTGCGAGATACCTGGACTCGTCATCCGATCCGAACGGCATGGGCGCAATGGGCGAGGGGAATGGGCGGTGAAAGGATCCGGAGAGGATGGAGAGGGCGAGTAGAGCGTTTATAGCCCCAAGAACGAACAATCCCGAAACCTGAAGCCTGAAACCTGAAACCTGAGTTGCCGGAATGGCCGCCATGGCCGCAGGCAGCGTGAGCGCCAGCAGCGGTACGCTGCGGGCCATGAGCCACGATGCGGCGAGGGCGGTGAGGACGATGATGGAGTTTGCGGGGCGCGTTTTCCAGTTGGCCCACACCGACCAAAGCGCGAGCGCGCTTGCGAAGGGGAGTGCGAGCATCATCGGGTTGACGACGCTCGTCCAGTACTCAAGGACGGAATCGTTTTCCGTGATGGCGACCGCGTAATCGGAAAAGATGTGGAAAGGATACAGGAGGCCGGCGATGCCGTTGGGGTTGAGGATGCAGGCTGCAAGAAAAGCGGCAAGCCACAATACGAGCCCGCGAAACTTGAAACTCGAAATTTGAAACTTGCCTGAAAAGAGAAGCTGTTCGAAAGCGAATGCCGCGCACATGAAGAGACCGAAGATGAAATAGATCTGGGTGTTGGACCAGAGCCACATGACGGCGATGGTGGCGAACCACGGCCAGCGCGCGCCGTCGCGGATGCGCTCGAAACAGAACATGAAGAATGCGACGCCCATGAAGGTGAACAGTTCGGGGCGGATGTGAGAGCGGAAAGAAAGGAGTATGGCCGCGAGAATTCCGGCCAGCCAGAGAAGCGTCAGGCGCGAGGGTTTGCGAACGGTGAGCAGAGACAACGCCAGCGCGCCGGCCATGGCAAGCATCTTGAATGCGGTCAGGCCGCCATATCCGCCGGCTCGATGGACCTGGTAGAAGACCACCTCTGAAAGCCAGTGGTGGTTCACGAAAGGGTGATCGGGATGCGTATAGGTCAGGTAATTGGTTTTAGGGACAAAATGCTCCTCCGAGATGATGCGTCCGAGAAGCAGGTGGCGTCCGAGATCTTCCGTGAAACTGATTCCGGGAGTCCATGCGATCAGCAGCGCAAGAAGGACGGGGCCGGCAACAGCGAGCGCCATAAGCGCTTTGCGAAGTCTCTCGGATTTCATTCTCGAATCTGTCCGCTGCCGAGGATCACGTATTTGTAGGTCGTCAATTCTTCGAGGCCCATCGGGCCGCGTGCGTGCAGCTTGTCGGTGCTGATGCCGATTTCCGCGCCCATTCCGAATTCGCCGCCATCGGTGAACCGCGTGGAGGCATTGACATAAACAGTGGCCGAGTCCACTTCATCGGTGAACGTCTTCTGGGCCGATTCATTTGCCGCGACGATCGAGTCGGAGTGATGTGAACCGTAGCGGTTGATGTGTTCAATGGCCGCCCGTGTGTCCGACACCACGCGCACCGCGAGAATCAGGTCGAGATATTCCGCGTGCCAATCGTCCTCAACGGCCTCTTTCATGTCCGGCACGACGGCGCGTGCCAGTGCGTCGCCGCGCAGTTCCACTCCGCGCGCGCGAAGCAGTTCTGCCATGCGCGGCAGGAATGTGGCGGCGACTTTTTCGTGAACGAGCACTTTTTCGATCGCGTTGCAGACGCCGGGACGCTGGCACTTGGAGTTCTCGACGATTTTTAATGCCATGTCGAGGTCGGCCGATTCGTCCACGTAAACGTGGCAGACACCTTTGTAGTGCTTGATGACGGGGACGCGCGCCTGCTCCGCGACGGCGCGGATAAGGCCTTCGCCTCCGCGCGGGATGGCGAGGTCCACGCGACCTTCCATCTGCACCAGTTCGCGCACGGCGTCACGATCCGTTGTGGCGACGACCTGGATGGCGTTTTCGGGAAGCCCCTTCTTCATGCCTCCTTCCATCATTGCGCTCGCGATGGCGAGGTTGGACTGCATCGCTTCCTTGCCACCGCGCAGGATTACTGCATTGGAGGTTTTGAAGCATAAGCTGGCCGCATCCGCCGTGACATTCGGGCGTGCCTCGTAAATGATAGCGATGACGCCGATCGGCACGCGCACTTTCTGAATGACCAGTCCATTTGGACGAATCCACCGGCTGATTTTTCCGCCCACCGGGTCCTTGAGTCCGACGATGGAGCGGATGCCCTTGATCATTCCTTCCATGCGGGCATCGGAAAGCAGGAGCCGGTCGAGCAATGCGGCGGGCAGGCCGCCCTGTCTGCCGGCTTCCATATCCTTCTCGTTTGCAGCCTTGATGTCGGCCCGGCGCGCGTCAAGCTCATCGGCCATGGCCTGCAATATGGAGTTCTTTCTCCGCGCGGAAA
>CAZTYH010000014.1:29044-37960 GCA_964617565.1 uncultured Verrucomicrobiota bacterium | reverse complement strand
GCGTCAAGCTCATCGGCCATGGCCTGCAATATGGAGTTCTTTCTCCGCGCGGAAAGCCGTGCCAGCGCGCGCGCCGCAGCAACGGCGCGATCGCCCATTTGAATCATTTCGTCATGCAAACTCATACTGCACCTCCACCGTTGACGCCCAGCACCACCATGTTATCGCGGTGGATGACCTCGTCGTAATCCTTGGCCCCGAGAATTGCCTGGATCTCGGTTGTTTTATGACCCTTGATTTTGCGGATCTGGTCACTGGAATAATCTACCAGCCCGCAGGCGAATAGCACCCCCGTCGTGGTCTTCAAGTGAACCACGGTCCCGGAAGGAAAGTGTCCTTCGACATCACGTATGCCGATCGGAAGCAGGCTGCGGCCCTTGTTCTCTATGGCATCCCGGGCGCCGTCATCCACGAGCAGCGTCCCCTGGGCCTTATGGAAAAATGCAATCCACCGCTTGCGCCCGGCGAGTAGCGACTGCGGTCCGTTCATATCCGGCGCGATCAGCGTGCCGACATCCTCTCCTTTTACAATACGGGATAGCGTGCCCGCGGTGCGGCCGTCCGCGATTACGGCTGGGGCACTAACACGCGCGACCATGTGTGCTGCCTGAAGTTTTGATGCCATGCCGCCGGTCGAGAGCTGGCTGCCTTTTCCCTTTGCCATACCCAGTTCCGCCGCGGTGACATCGCGGAGGATGCTGACGCGGCGCGTCTTGTTCCCAGCGCCTTTTGCACGGAAGCCGTCCACCGTCGTGAGAAGAATTAAAAGGTCGGCCTCGATCAGCAGGGCGACGAGAGCCGCGAGCACATCGTTATCTCCGAACTTGATTTCATCCACGGCTACGACGTCGTTCTCGTTGACGATGGGAATGATGCCGTTGCGCAGCAGGGCCATCATGCTGTTCCGCGCATTGAGATGGCGGCGACGGTCCTTGAGATCGTCATGCGTGAGCAGGACCTGGCCGACCCGGCATTTCTCGGCGGAGAAGAGACGGTCGTAATTGGTCATCAGGCGGAGTTGCCCGACCGCGGCGGCCATTTGAAGCTCGGGGAGGGTGCCGGGGCGGGTTTTCATTCGCAGCGCTTCCATGCCTGACCCGATGGCACCGGAAGAGACGACAATGATCTCGCGGCCTTCCTTGCGGAGCCTTGCTATATCCTTCACGAGTTGGCGTATTCGGCGTGTATCGGGCCGGCCGGAGTTTTGGACGAGAACCCGGCTGCCGATTTTCACGACGATCCGCCGCGCCTCGGTCAGCGCCTGTCGTTCGGGTATGAGCTTCTTCATGTACGTTACCCTCTTGGCAAAACCTTGAATTAGCTAACAGAACGGCGGCGAGATGTCGAGCGATAGGCCAGCCAGCCGATTCCGAGGAGGGCGAGTTCATTGGCTAGTGTGTAGAGGTGGGCTTTGCTGATCCAGCCCTGAGACCATTCCAAGCCGAAGAACAGCTTGACGGGGGACTGGAATCGCGCTGGCGTGACAGGCCAGAAAAGCATGACGCCGCGTCCGACGGTCAGGAAATCCATCAAGACGTGAACGCCATAGCACAGCAGCACGAATGCAAAGCTGCGCCAATATGTCGCGCCAAAGATGCTTCGAATGATCCATGCGCCTCCGAAGGCGGCCAGTAGTGCGGCGGCAAGGCTGTGGGACAAGTTGTTGTGATATGCGCCGAAATCGCCGAACCAGATGCCGGGTATAGAGTCGGCGTCGGGCAGCAGCGAAAAGAAGAGCGCGGCGCCGAAGAGGAGCCATTGGATCCATCTTTTATCCGCCGAGTCGCCGAGCAGGGCCCGACGCATGCCGGCATAAATGCCCGCGCCTGCCGCAATATGTCCTATAGGGGATGCCATAGATGTACCAGAATATGCGGGGAAACACGCGGAAAGCAAATCTTCAGGTTGGGCCGGGTGATGGTGTTCAGGCAAGTTCGAAGGTTTTACCTGTGGAAATTGTCGGGTTCGTGGTGTAGTCTCACACGAGTTTTTGGAGACTTATGTCGGATAATTACAAGCAAAATGACGTTTCACAGGTAGTCTGGCAATGGCAGAAGCCGACAGGTGATGCCTCTGCGAAGGCTGTCGGCAAAGATCGCACCCTGCTCAAAGCCGGCGCGCAAGTGCTGGTGATGGTGGCGGTGGCTTCTCTCCTGGGTTTCCGGTTCGGCCATCGCATTGCGCCGATCCTGTTGCTCTGCCTCGCTGCTTATGTTCTGGTTACTGCGCTGTTTGTTCGTCGTGCTTACGCGGCGTTCGAGCGCGGGGTCGGTATGTTTGCGCGTGGGGTCGGCGTGGCGCTCACGTGGCTTTTGCTTGTTCCATTCTTCTATCTCGCGTTTGTGCCGGGTCGGTTGGTGTTGATGCTCCGCGGGAAAGACTTGATGAATCGTAAATTCCCCTCGAACGAGCCTTCCTACTGGGTGGATTGGGTAGAGTGTGACTCGGCGCATTACCGGAAGCAATTTAGATGAACATACTTGGCATCAGCGCATTCTATCACGATTCCGCAGCGGCACTTGTCCGCGACGGCAAGATCATTGCCGCCGCGCAGGAAGAGCGTTTTTCCCGCAAGAAGCACGATTCGGGGTTCCCGTTTAACGCGGTCAAATATTGTCTCGCGGAAGGGCGCGTGGGCCCCAAGGATCTGGATGTCGTTGCGTTCTACGACAAGCCGATCACCAAGTTTGTCCGCATATTGGAAACCTATTTTTCCGTCGCGCCCAAAGGCCTGAAGTCATTCATGGCGGCGCTGCCGATCTGGTTGAAGCAGAAGCTGTGGATTCCTTTGGAGATCGAGGAAGCGCTTGAGCGATGCGGCGTCGCCGACGCCCGTGAAATCATATTTCCGGAGCATCACGAGTCGCATGCCGCCAGCGCGTTTTATCCATCGCCTTATCAGCGGGCGGGCATCTTGACGGTGGACGGAGTGGGAGAATGGGCCACGAGTTCGTTCGGTCGAGGTGACGGCCATCGCCTTGAAATGCTCAAGGAGTTGCATTTTCCGCATTCGCTGGGACTTCTCTATTCCGCGTTCACTTATTTCACCGGATTCAAAGTCAATTCTGGCGAATACAAGCTCATGGGACTGGCGCCGTACGGCGAGCCGAAATACGTGGATTTGATTTACAAGAACCTGCTCGACCTCCGCGATGACGGATCCTTCCGTTTGAACATGAACTATTTCGGATATCTCGATGACCTGAAGATGACCAATCGGCGTTTCGAGGAATTGTTCGAAGGGCCAGCCCGCAGTCCGGAAAGCGAAATTTCTCAGCGCGAGATGGATATTGCCCGATCCATCCAGGCGGTGACGGAAGATATTGTATTGCGCATGGCTCGCCATGTGCATGAGGTGACGGGCGAGAAATACCTGTGCATGGCCGGCGGTGTCGCGTTGAACTGCGTGGCGAACGGGCGGCTGTTGCGCGAGGGACCGTTCGAGGATATCTGGATCCAGCCGGCGGCGGGCGACGCAGGCGGCGCGTTGGGTGCGGCATTGGTCGTATGGCACCAGGTTCAGAACCAGCTGCGCGAAGCGGACAACGTGCACGACCGGATGAACGGCGCATATCTCGGTCCGGAATTTTCCGACGAGGAGATCAAGGCGTTCCTCGACAGCCGCGGATATCCGGCGCGGAAATTGTCCGATCAGGAGTGGGCTCCGGTCATAGCAGAATTGCTGGCTTCGGAGAACGTGTTGGGCTTGTTGCAGGGTCGGATGGAGTTCGGCCCGCGCGCGCTCGGTGGACGTTCCATTATCGGCGACGCGCGTTCTTCGAAGATGCAGTCCATCATGAATCTCAAGATCAAGTATCGCGAGTCATTCCGTCCATTCGCGCCGAGTTGCATGGAGGAGCGGGTGAGCGATTTCTTCGAGTTGGACCGCCCGTCGCCGTACATGCTACTGGTCGCGCAGGTGCGCCGCGAACGCTGCAAAGGCATTGAGGAGTCGAGCAAGCTGAGTATTCGCGACCGCATCAACCAGGTGCGGTCCGATGTGCCGGCGATCACACATGTGGATTACTCCGCGCGGGTGCAGACCGTGAACAGGAATGTCAGTCCCCGCTACCACAGCCTGGTCGAAGCGTTTGAGAAAAAGACCGGCTACGGAATCATCATCAATACTTCCTTCAATGTTCGCGGCGAGCCGATCGTATGCACCCCGGAAGATGCCTACCGGTGTTTCATGCGGACGGAGATGGACTACCTGGTGCTGGGATCTTACCTGTTGGACAAGAAAGCCCAGCCGCCGTGGCAGGAAAAACAGAACTGGCGTCAGGACTACGTGCTGGACTAGAATCGCCGGCTCGAAAAGCTGATAAGGAAAGGTGCGATCCCAACATGCGTTTTTTGCGACATCTCGGAAGATTGTTGAAGGAGTTCGGTGAATTTGCCTGGCAGAACAAGGCCTGGTGGATAGTTCCCATGGTACTTGTTTTGCTTCTCCTGGCGCTGCTCGTGTTCGCGGGGCAGTCCGCGGCGCCGGCATTCATCTACACTTTGTTCTAAAAATGGAGGCTTTGGACAATGGCACAAAATACAATTGAAGGGGTGAAAACAAAGCCCTTGAAATGGCTGCGCGACGACCGCGGCCGCCTCATGGAGATGATCCGTTGCGACGAAGAGTTCTTCGGCGGGTTCGGCCAGGTTTACGTGACGGTTGTGAATCCCGGCGTAGTGAAGGGGTGGCATTTCCACAAGCTCCAGGACGATAGTTTTGTTCCGCTGGCCGGCGCCGTGCGTGTCGGCTTGTACGATGCCCGTGAGGATTCGCCGACGAAGGGAGTCGTTGCGGAATACCTGCTTCAGTCGGACAATCCCATGGCCTTGAAAATCCCCCGGGGTGTTGTTCATGGTTTCGAGTGCATGAGCGAGACGGAGGCCATGGTGCTGAATCTCCCGAACGTGCCCTACAATCACAAGCAGCCCGACGAGTTGCGCATTCATCCGTTTGAGAACGACATCCCGTTCAAGTGGAATGCCAGGCGGGGCGGTTGAGCGGATAAAAATTGAATTGCCGGAGAGGTTATCATGAAAGGTATTGTACTCGCGGGCGGTCTCGGGTCGCGGTTATACCCCCTTACGAAGATTACCAACAAGCACCTGCTCCCGATCTATAACAAGCCGATGATCTATTATCCCATCCAGATGCTCGTGGATGCGGGGATCAAGGATATCATGATTGTGACGGGCGGACGGAATGCCGGAGACTTCCTCCGCCTGATCGGAAACGGCAAGGAATTCGGCATCTCCGGCATTCATTACACGTACCAGGAGGGGGAGGGCGGAATTGCCGAGGCGCTCGGGTTGACGGAGGAGTTTGCGGAAGGCGAGAAGGTCGTGGTGGTGTTGGGCGACAATATTCTGCAGAAGGGTATCCGCGCGGGTGTCGAGAAGTTCCGCAAGCAGAAGTCCGGCGCGCGCATTTTTCTGAAGGAAGTGGAGCACCCCTGGGAATACGGCATCGCGGAAATTCGCGGGAAGCGGATCAGGCGCATCATTGAAAAGCCGAAGAAGCCGCCGAGCAATCTCGCGGTGATCGGGGTCTACATGTATCCGCCCGACGTTTTTCAGATTGTCCGCCGCCTCAAGCCTTCGTCGCGTGGAGAGTTGGAGATCACGGATGTGAACAACGCCTATGTCCGCCGCGGCAGGATGGAGTTTGAGGTTGTGGACGGATGGTGGATGGACGCGGGCGAAAATCACGAAGCGCTGTTGCGCGCCAATGTCACGATAGGGCGCGAAGAAGGCGCGCTGGATTGACGGATGCGCACGAAGGCAGTTGTAGTGGGGTGTAACGGGATGCTCGGCACAGACCTGGTGAAGGCCTGTGACGCGGCCGGGTTCGAGGTGGTGGGCCTCGATCTACCTCAACTCGACATTCGGGACTTCAACTCCGTGCGCGAGGTGTTGCCGCAGGCGGACTGGGTGATCAATTGCGCAGCTTATACGCGCGTGGATGACGCCGAAAGCTATCGGCAGGATGCTTTTGCGGTCAACGCCGAGGGTGCGCACAGCCTTGCGCGCGTGTGCGTGCGCCGCGGCATGAAACTGATGCATATCAGCACCGATTATATTTTCGACGGGCGCAAGGGACGGCCGTACGTCGAAATGGACCACCCCGATCCGCTCGGCGTTTACGGCGCGAGCAAGTTGGCCGGCGAGAAGGCGGTTCGAGCCGAGGGCGGTCATTTTCTTATTCTCCGGACCCAATCGCTTTTCGGTGTGCGTGGTCCGAATTTCGTCCGGGCGATCGCCCAGAAGGCGAATCGGGACGAAGGAGAAATCCGCGTGGTGGAAGATCAGGTTTCGTCTCCGACTTACACGGGTCATCTGGCCGACGCCATCGTCCGACTGATCCGGCTCGATAAACAGGGCGTCGTACACGTATCCGCTTCGGAATCATGTTCCTGGTTCGAGTTTGCGCGGGCGATCATTGAGCGGGTCAAGCCTTCCGTAAAGGTGGTGCCCGTGAAATCGAGCGAGTTGCGGCGTCCGGCGCCGCGGCCGGCCTACTCGGTGCTGGACAGTACGCTTTACACCACGTGGACAGGCCATCGCATGCCGCCCTGGTGGGAGGGGCTGGATGCCTACTTGAAAGAGGAGGGGCTGGTATGAAGATCCTGGTGACCGGCGGCGCGGGTTTTATCGGAAGCAATTTCGTCCGGCACATGTTGCGCGCGCATCCGGATATTGAACTCGTCAATATGGACGTGCTGACCTACGCGGGCAACCTGGAGAATCTTTCGGACGTCGAAAAAGATCCGCGCTATGTGTTTGTGAAAGCGGACATCAGCCGGCTGGAAGACGTACGCAAGGTATTTGAATCGCACCGATTTGATGCGGTGCTTAATTTCGCCGCGGAAAGTCACGTGGACCGGAGCCTGCACCTGGGTGCCGAGCAATTCATCAAGACGAATGTATTGGGCACCCAGCTTCTGCTGGATGCGTGCCGCGATTTCAAGGTGCCGCGTTTCCTCCAGGTTTCCACGGACGAGGTTTACGGAAGTCTGGGCGCGACCGGGCGGTTCACTGAAGCGACGCCGCTCGGTCCCAATAATCCTTATTCCGCAACGAAGGCGGGCGCCGATTTTCTTGTGCGCGCGGCCCATCACTCGCACGGATTCAATGCGGTCATTACGCGCTGTTCCAACAATTTCGGGCCCTACCAGTTCCCCGAAAAATTGATTCCGTTGATGATCGCAAACGCCATCGAGGACAAGCCTTTGCCGGTTTATGGGGACGGCCTGCATGTGCGCGATTGGATCTATGTCCTGGATCATTGCGCCGCGATAGATGTTGTTCTGCGCAAGGGCGTGCCCGGAGAAGTTTACAATATCGGCGGGATGTACGATGTGCCCAATATCGAGGTCGTAAGAAAGATATTGGCGGCGCTGGGCAAGCCGGAATCGCTTATCAGCTACGTCAAGGACCGGCCCGGACATGACCGGCGTTACGCGATGGAGGCATTGAAGATTCAAAAGGAGCTCGGTTGGACGCCGGCGCACACGTTCGATGCCGCGCTCAAGGAAACGATCGAGTGGTACCTGTCGAATCGCAAGTGGCTTGACCGCGTTCGCAGCGGCGAATACGTGAAGTACTACGATCGCATGTATGCCGGGCGTTGATCAATACTTCGGGATCGAAGGATCCACCTCGTCGGCCCAGGCGAGAATGCCGCCCGCCAGGTTGCGGACCTTTGTGAAGCCTGCCTCACGCAACTGGCGGACTGCGGTTGCGCTCCGGTTGCCGGAGCGGCAGTACACAACGACGGTTCGATTCTTGTCCATCTCACGCATGCCGTTTGCCAGTTCGCCCAGGGGGATCAACGTGGAGTCGGGAATGCGGCAGTAATCGTGCTCGGCTTGTTCCCGTACGTCCAGCAACAAGGGCGCATCTTTCTGCTTCATCGCCTTTTGAAGAGCACGGGGAGTGATCTCCTCGACGGGAGTGCCGGAGCGGCACAACAGGTTCGGAATTTCCCTTAGGTCGGATGCTTGCCTGATTGTGCGGTCAGGGCCGCAAGCCGGGCAGGCCGGGTTTTTTGCGAACGCGACTTCGCGAAAAATCATTTTCAGCGCGTCGAATACGAGCAGACGCCCGATCAGCGGATTTCCGATGCCGGCCAGCAGCTTGATTGTTTCGGTTGCCTGGAGCATCCCAATGATGCCGGGGACGACGCCCATAACACCACCATCGGCGCAATCGGGGACGATTTCGCGCGGGGGCGGTTGGGGGTAGAGGCAGCGATAGCAGGGGCCGTGTGGCGCGTTGAACACGGATGCCTGTCCTTCAAACCTGAACACGCTGCCGTGCACCAGCGGTTTTCCTGAAAGAACGCAGGCATCGTTGGCCAGATATCGGGCCTGGAAGTTGTCGCTCGCATCCACTACGACGTCATAGGATTTAATCAATCTGACAGCATTTTCCACGCCGAAACGGAGGGCGTGCGTTTCGATCTTCACATTCGGATTCAATGCCTGCAGGGCGTCGGCTGCCGACCCGGTTTTCGGACGTCCCATGCTTGCCGTGGAATGAGCAATCTGGCGATGAAGATTCGACAGCGCCACTCGATCCGGGTCAACGAGTCCCAGCGTACCTACACCGGCGGCGGCCAGGTAAAGGCTGCAGGGGGATCCAAGGCCGCCGAGCCCGATGATGAGTACGCGTGATTTGCGCAGGCGTCTTTGTCCTTCAATCCCGAGTTCCGGGAGGATGATCTGGCGGCTGTAGCGAAGAAATTCCTCGGCGGAAAGTTTCTTGCCCGCCGTCGCCGATGTTGTTTTCTGACGCGAGGTGGTCACAATTCTCCACGCCGCATTTTTAATGGCGCGTGTGTTTCAAGGGGAGCGCAGCGTTCTTGTCGGTGTGGCCGGAAGGATTGGCCATGCTCTCCTGGCGCATGCGGATGAA
>CAZTYH010000014.1:26596-28944 GCA_964617565.1 uncultured Verrucomicrobiota bacterium | reverse complement strand
GACAGTTCATTGTAGGATTCCACCAGTGGAAGCATTTGCGCGGCCTGCGGGTGGGCGGTATCGGAAGAGATGGTTTGTCTGAAAAGTTTCAGATTCTCGTCGGCGGCGAGCAGTTTCCTTTCCGCCATTTCAAGCTGCATCCGGGCTGCGAGTTCGCTTTTACGCAACCCCTCCATGCGTTCGTTGAAAGCCTGCTGTTCCTTGCGATTCCGTTCGCGCTCATCCTCGTACAATGTTTTCCATTTCAGAGCCTCCCGCTCCGAGGAATCTTTGCGCAACGCCATCTCCCGCCAGTCTTCCCGCTTGGCGGGCTCGGAAGCCCCGGCCGGTTCAGCTTCGAGTTCGCGCGCTTCCGCTCGAGGCTTTTCGGACGGCTCCTCTGTTTTTCTCTCGCCCGGCTCCTCCATGGCGATCGCCCCCTGGACCGCTGGTGTGGGCGTGGGCACGGGCTGTGTTTCCCGTGGGGCGGACGACTCACTCAACGCCTCGTTTAACGTCAGGACTTCCTTCGTGACGCGATTGGCAACTCGCGCATCGTCCGTAATCGAGCCATCGGCGGTTAGCTCCTGCAGCGCGAGCAGATGAACAGGGCCGTACTGGCTGCCGTCATTCAGCTCGACCATCCAGTTCATCTCCAAATCCGTAAGCGTGGGAGCCGGGTACCATGTCAGGCGATCCTTGGAAATGGAATCTTCGGGCGCAACGCGGCCTTGTTTAGCCCAGTCAATCAGCGTGTTCCGCTCGACCGGTCCGTACACGGCGCCGTCAGCTTTCTTCAGGAAGAAAATGGTTGATTCGAGGCTCATTATTTCTTGAAGGCCTACTCCGGGATAAAAAGTTTTTGCCCCACGCGAATCCGGTGCGCGTCCTTGATGTCATTGTGATCGAGAATAGTCTGTACGGAAACGCCGTATGCGGCTGCAATGGCGGAAAGGCTTTCGCCCGGTTTCACCTCGTGCTCGTACCCCGTATTGGAGGTGCGGCGGTCTGTTGTCCGTCGCCCCGTGGTGGAGACGGATCGTGAAGCTGCCGAACGGGACATGATTTCCGCAATCTGACTGCTGAGGCGATCCACCAATTCCTTCTTATCTTTTTCGCGGGCCGCGTCAACCCGCGCTATGCGTGCCTCCAACTCGTCGAGACGGGCCTGCATCTTCTGGAGCTGCGCAGCCGTGTCACGCGTCTGGCTGTCGCGCAACGTCTCCACGGATCTCTCCAGGCGCGCCATTTCCACATCAATGCCTTCCAGCCGGCCTTCGAGTTTCCGGTAATCATCCTGGATGATCAGCATGTCTTCGCGCTGACGCATTTCCTCGCGAGCACGCCATCCTCCCATCGTTTCACAGCCTTGCGTGCCGAACAGAACGAGCAGGCTGGCAACGGCAAAACCCAACGTGCGAAAACCTGTTTTCATAACGGTATCGAAATTACCCAATCAGGAAGCCCTTCACAACTAAAACCTCTTTTCTTCCGGCAGGAGCGTATTATGTTTGTGGCATGAGCAATGCCTCCTCCGAGATTCTTATCCGCAACGGGTTGGTCTGGCCCTCGGCTGGCGATGAGACGGTGGAAGACGGCAGTATCTTGATTCGAGACGGGCGGATTGCCCGGGTGGGGCGGTTTCATGCCCGTGCCGAGACCGTCATTGACGCCGGGGGCGCTCTGGTCATGCCGGGACTCATCCAGGGACATGTTCATCTATGTCAGACCCTGTTTCGTGGCGCGGCGGAAGATGTGCCCTTGTTCCCGTGGCTGACCCGCTGTGTCTGGCCGCTGGAAGCCGCCCACGATGAGGACTCCATGCGGGCATCCGCCTTGCTGGCATGCGCGGAGATGATTCGCGGCGGCGTCACGGCTTTCCTTTCCATGGAGACGGTTCACCTGACCGATGTGGTGTTCCGGGCGGTGGAAGAAGCGGGGCTTATGGGGGTCATCTCGCATTGCCTCATGGATGAAAGTTGCGGGTATGAGCCGTTGGCGGTTGCGATTGATGATTCACTGGCCGATTGCGAGGTCTTGATGGATCACTGGGCCGGGCATGACCGATTGAGGTTGGCTGTGGCCCCTCGTTTTGCACTGAGCTGTACGGAGCAGAACATGAGGCTTGCCGCGAGATTCGCGCGGGAGAAAGGATTGCTGTTGCACACGCATGCTTCGGAGCAGGCGGCTGAAGTGGAGCTTGTTCGTCGTCGAACGGGGCAGTTCAATATTGAATACCTTCACGAGGTCGGGCTTTCCGGAGCCGACGTTTGCGTGGCGCATTGTGTTCACACTGAGCGGCATGAAAGAAAGATATTGGAAGAAACAAAAACGCGCGTACTGCATTGTCCGTCCGCAAACATGAAGCT
>CAZTYH010000014.1:24009-26496 GCA_964617565.1 uncultured Verrucomicrobiota bacterium | reverse complement strand
TTGGCGGAGGGAAAGCGTGCCAACATCATCCTTGTGAATCCTGAGAGCGTGCATGTCCTTCCGTCCGCGGACCCCGCAACCAACCTGGTTTATGCGCATGATGCGGGCGACGTGTTGATGACCATCGTGAACGGCAAGATTCTCTTCGAAGACGGGCAATTGACCGCCATTGACGAAGACCGGTTGCGCTCCGATGTCCGCAAGGAGCGTAAAAAGTTATTTCAGCGCGCGGGGCTCGAGTAAAAAAACCGGATCACGCGTCGCGATTGCGCAGCAGTTCGCGAATCCAGTCGTAGACCTTGATTTCCGCCTTGCCGTTGTTGACGTTTTCGTCGAATGCCGCTTCGCGTGTGACTGGGCCAACCGGTCCGTCGAGCACAGCCATGGGCACCGGTTCGCGGGTGTGACCGCGGACGCTCACCGGTGTGCGGTGATCGGTGCACAGGATCAGGCGGAAAGGTTTTCCCTGTTTTTCCAGTTCGTTCCAGACCGGCCCCACCACGCGCTTGTCGAAAGCCTCGATAGCTTCTTTCTTCAGATTAGCGTTTCCGGCGTGGCCGCACTCATCCGGCGCCTCGATGTGAACAAAGACAAAGTCATGATGCTTCAAGACATCGAATGCGGCGGATACTTTGCCTTCGTAGTTGGTGTCAATGAAACCGGTAGCGCCTTCCACATAAACAGGCTCCAAGCCGATTAATCGGCCCAGCCCGCGAATGAGATCCACCGCCGTGATTACTCCTCCGCTCAGACCAAAAAGCCCGGAATAAGGTTGCAGGCTCAACGCGCGACCTTGTCCCCAAAGCCAGATCTGGGTAGCCGGGTTCTTGCCGGCCGCGACACGCGCCTTGTTGACGGGGTGAGCGGCAAGGATGGTTTTCGATTCTTCCATCAGCGCCCGCGCTTCATCCTGCTTCTCGCCGGATGGCAGGTATTCATTTGCCGGTTTTCCCGCAATATCGTGGGGCGGTTGCGTAGTGATCTGCGATGGACCGTTGGTCCATACCAGCAGATGCCGGTAACTGACGCCACCGTGAAAACGAAGGCCGTCTCGCCCGAGCTTTCCCTGGATTGCGGAAATGAGTTGGTGAGCTTCCTCGGTGGTGATGTGCCCCGCCGAATAGTCGTCCATGAGTCCATCTTTTACAGTGACGAGATTACAGCGAAAAGCCACGTCGGCTGCTTGAAGAGGGATGTTGGCGCCCGCGCACTCGATGGGGGCGCGTCCGGTATAATTCTCTTCGGCGTTGTAGCCGAGCAAGGCCATGTTGGCCACATCGCTGCCGGGGGCCAATCCGCTTAAGGGAACGGTCTGGACCATGCGTAGCGAGCCATTGCCGGCGATTTTGCGGATATGGGGAATGGTGGCGGCCTGCAGCGGGGTTTTGTTCCCCAGTTCCTCAACCGGGTAGTCGCCCATACCGTCGCCGACGAGAACTATGATTTTGCGTTTGCTCATGGCGGATGGAACTTACATCAGCGGACATGCCCGGTCAAATTCACACTTGCACCCCGCGCTTCGTGCCGCGAACATGTATCCGGAAAGGGCACATCATGAGCAGCGCGCTTTATCCATTGCTTTTTGAGCCGGTGTACAAAGATTACATCTGGGGCGGCGACTGGATCATCCGGAAGTATAATCGAGGGCAACCCCCGGGAATCTATGCGGAGTCGTGGGAGGTTTCCGATCGCGATGACGGCATGAGCGTCGTTTGCAACGGGATGCTGAAAGGCCGCTCGCTGAAAGACGCGATTGCGCAATGGGGAAGCGGATTGATGGGCACACGCGTCGCTTCGGGACGATTTCCTTTGTTGATCAAGTTGATTGATTCGCGGGAGCGCTTGAGCGTGCAAGTGCATCCGGATGACCGTTCCGCCGTGCAATGGGGCGGCGAAGCGAAGACGGAGTCGTGGTATGTGCTGGATGCGGATCCGGGCGCGGGTGTTTTTGCGGGCCTGAAGCCGGGGGTGGGTGCCGCCGAATTTCAGCAGGCGATCAAGGAGGCTCGGTTTAAGGAGTTGCTTTCCTGGGTGCCGGTCTCGCCGGGTGATGCCATCTTCATTCCCGGCGGTCTTGTGCACGCGATTGATGAGGGCTGCCTGTTACTTGAAGTTCAGCAGAACTCAAACACGACCTATCGCATTTATGACTGGGATCGCGTGGGCGCCGACGGCAAGCCGCGACCTCTTCATATCCAGGAAGCGCTGAAGGTGATCAATTGGGATTTGGGAGATCGCGCAAAAGCGCAGGCCGTGCGGTTGGCCGGACCGGGAGCCAATGAGCAATGGCTGGTTGTTGAATCTCCGTACTTTCGTCTGGAGCGTGTTAAATTGGAACACAACCAGATGGTTGAGGGCTTGGGCGAAACATTCCATGTGCTTTTTGTTTCGGAGGGGGAGGTTCGGATTCAGTGGGATGGAGGTTCCGAGCTTCTTGTTCCGGGGACGTCCTGCCTTGTTCCTGCCGCACTGAGCAACGTCGAGCTT
>CAZTYH010000014.1:20138-23909 GCA_964617565.1 uncultured Verrucomicrobiota bacterium | reverse complement strand
TCTTGTTCCGGGGACGTCCTGCCTTGTTCCTGCCGCACTGAGCAACGTCGAGCTTGTGCCGCAGAATAAGCTGGCTGTGGTGTTGACCATCTCGCTTCCAAGAGCTGTATAACTTTCTTTTTGTCAATAGGATGCGTAATCTTATCTGTCATAACGCGTCGCGGCCGCGACGTGTTGTGACAAATCCGGGCCGAAGGGCGAAAGAAGAAATTACGGATTATTGGTGCGAGGACAGGCCGTGGACGGCCAGCGCGATTGCGCTGAGGTCGCCGATGTGGGATCCTAATGCGCTAGGCACAATCCGACAGGCCTCGCGCCCGTATCGCCACGCATATTTCGGCAGTTTTGCGCTCAGCGGACCCATCAGCAGGTCGCCCGCGTGAATGGCGATCGTGCCCATGATGATCACTTCGGGGTTCATAAACTGGATCACGGTTCCGACGCCTTGCGCCAGGCGATCGGTATATTCTTCCCACTCTTCAAGCGCGAACGGGTCGTGCAGGCGCACGGCTTCCGTAAATGCCTTGAAGTCTATCCTGTCGAGGTCGCCGCCGGCCTGATCCAGAATCGCCGTGCGGATTCCATCCATCCGAATTCGCTCGCGAAGCCGGTTGGCCACGTTCATACCGCCGCAAAACAATTCCCAGCAGCCGCGTTGTCCGCAAGGACACGGAGGTCCGTTTCGGTCGAGCACATGATGGCCGACCTCGCCGCCGAGATCGGTTGCTCCCTGCACGACTTCGCCATTCACAACAAATCCCGCGCCCAATCCCGTGCTCATCGTGAGATAAACGAGATTGTTCGATCCTTTGTGAGAGCCGAACAAATATTCGGCCAGGGCGCAGGCATTGGCGTCGTTATTCATGAATACGGGCCGGCCCAAGGCGTCGGATATCGTCTTTACGACCGGGACGTTCACCCATCCCTTCATGTTCGGGGGCTCGAGCATCACCTGCTTCTGCAGCGAGACGGGGCCGGGTGAGGAAAGTCCGATGCCCGCTATTTGCTCCAGGGGAAGGTTTGTCTCCCGGAGAACCTCGCGCGCCAGGGCTATAATACGTTCCATGCAGCGATCAGGGCCATCCGGGGTGCCGGTAGGGATGCGCCGCGAAATCCGGATTTCGCCGTGTTCGTTCCCGACGCACACCGAGGTTTTCGTGCCGCCGATATCTATTCCCAGCAAGTGCATGGCGCATAGGTTGCATGACTGGGCGCGCGCCGCAAGGGAAAACATTCAAGGCCCCGTCGCGCATTGACCGCGCAGGACACCTTATATAATGTACAGCCAACGGGTGATTGAGCCCGGTTCATAATATGAGGATAAAGCGTTGAACGTATTCATCCCTCTGTTGCCATTGGCGGATTTTATAACCGCTTTTCGCACGAGCAACCTGGTTTCGGGCAAGTTGATCGTCTGCATCCTGGTCGTTTTCTCCGTGGTCGCGTGGTCGGTCATGATCACAAAACGGAAGGAGCTGAAGGCTGCGCAGGATGCGTCACGCCGATTCCAGACGGCTTTCCGCAACGAAACGCATCCGTTGGCGCTCTACATGAAGCGACAGGCGTATGCGGACAGTCCGCTATACAAGATTTATGAAGCCGGCTGCATCGCGATCGGCGGTGAGCTGACCAGCGGGCGCGTGCGCAACGGTGATCTGTTTTCGGCGGGTGCGCGATTGGAGGGGCACCGCCTGAACCAGCTTCAAATCGAGGTGGTGCGCCGCGCGACCGAACGCTCGGTGGCCGACGAAGCATTGGTCCTGGAAAGCCGGATGGGCTTTCTTGCCACGGCAGTGAGCGCAAGCCCCATGCTTGGCCTGCTCGGCACCGTGTGGGGTGTGCTTGACGCGTTTGCCGGGATGGCCGTGGTGGGGTCCGCGAACCTTTCAGCGGTTGCGCCCGGTATTTCCGGCGCGCTGCTCACGACGGTGGTCGGGCTGCTCGTCGCGATTCCATCCGCGATCGGTTACAACATGCTCACCAGCAAGATCCGGCAGATCGCCGTGCAGATGGATAATTTCGCGCAGGAATTTGTGGCCGATCTTCAACGCACCTTTGTGCAGCAGTAGGGGCAGGTTTCATGGGGCGGCGAACATCCATCCTGGCACTGGAGCAGATCAAGGAGATCAACATGACTCCGCTCATTGATCTCACGTTCCTGCTGCTCATCACTTTCATGATCACCTTCCCGCTGCTGGAACAGGGCATCCATGTGAATCTGCCGCGCGGCAAGACCTCGGAACTGGACGAAAAACGATCGCGGACGATCACGGTGGATGCTCAAAACCGTATTCACCTGGACCGTCAGAGTATCACCCGCGAGGAGTTGGCCGCGGAAATGAACACCCTGGGCCGCGCAGATCCGGATGTGGTGATCATGGTCCGTGCGGACGAAACCATCCCGTACGGAAAACTGGTGGAAATACTGAAAATTCTGCACGACGCAAAAATCGCGCGCATGGCGCTGGTGACCAATCCGGAGAAGTAGGGCTCATGGATGAACGCTTCAGGCGCAGCCTCAAGGCCAGCACGATTGCACATTTTGTGATTCTGCTGATCGCGATCATCGCGCCGCTCATCTTCAATTGGAGGACAAACAAGAAGCGCAAGGAGATCGTAACAATCGTCGAGTTCACCGTTGCGCTGCCTGAAGCCGCGGCGCCCGAGCCCGTCCGGGAGTTTCGCGCACCGGAACCTCCGAAGCCGCCGCCCAAGCCCGTTGTCCCGGATATTCCGGAGCCCGCGAAGGAGCCGTCCAAGCCGAAACCGAAGCCGGTCGAGCGAAGCGAGAAGAAGATCACCCGGCCGGTGCCAAAACCGCAAACGCCGCCGTTGTCCGCCGAGGAAATCAAGAAGCTGCTCGCGGCGGGCGCAAAAATTTCGGACAAGACCTCCATCCCGCCGGATCTGAGTTCTCTTTCGTGGTACTACGCGGTCGTGCGGCAGACAATGTATGACGCATGGACTCAGCCGGGCGGTCTTGCGCGGTCCGCGGGCATCATCACGAAAGTCGAAATCCGCGTGCAGCGCGACGGTACGATCATCCGGCGGCGCATGATCCAGTCGTCAGGAAATTCGGTGATGGATGACTCGGTCATGCGCGCGGTGGAATCCGTTTCGCGGCTCCGGCCGTTGCCTGCCGAGGTGACCGGGGCGCATCACGATATCACCATCGAGTTCGAGCTGGCCGGGGGCGTGATATGAGCGCGCGCTGGCGGCATGTGGTCTGGGATTGGAACGGCACGTTGTTCAACGACGCGGTGCTGTGCGTGGATTGCATGAATACGCTTTTGAAGCGGCGCGGATTACCTTTATTGACCCCTGCGCGATACCAGGAGGTTTTCGATTTTCCCGTTATCGAATATTACCGGCGTGTCGGTTTTGATTTCGAAAAGGAACCGTTCCAGCAGCTGGGCACGGAATTCATGGCGGAATATGAGCGGAGGAAGTACGAATGCGGTTTGCAGCCGGGCGCTGTGCGCGCGCTCGAACACCTTCGCAACGCGGGGCTTTCGCAGTCGGTCCTTTCCGCCTACCGGCAGGATACACTGGAGGATTTGCTGCGGCATTTCGGCATCAGGTCTTTTTTCCTGCGCGTGATTGGCGCCGACGATCATTACGCCACGGGCAAGGTCGGGCAGGGTTTGAGCTGGATTCGTGAATTGAATCTGAATCCGTCCGAAGTTGTGCTTGTGGGCGATACGACGCATGACTTTGAAGTGGCGCAGGCGATGGGCACGGCATGCCTGCTGATCCCGTGTGGAAATCAGA
>CAZTYH010000014.1:18507-20038 GCA_964617565.1 uncultured Verrucomicrobiota bacterium | reverse complement strand
AGCGGAGCCTCCGCTTCGCTCTCTTCGTCGTCCTCGACCGTCTCGGTAGAGGGCGCGGAGGGCCGCACCACGTCTTCCTGTTTTACAATTACTTCGGGCGGACGGTTTTCGTGCGTCACCGCGGCTGGAACGGACGGATCGGCGACGTCGGGCGCACGACCCTGATGTGACGGATGAGTGGAGGTATAAAGAATGGCGCTGACGCCGAGGATGACGGCAAGCAGGAATAGAATCGTCAGCAGAACGAATCGTTTCTCGGATCGCTCGAGTACTTCGCGGAGTTGCCTGTCGGACTCGCGTGACCGTTCGACCAGCTCGACCACGGTGCGGCCTGAGTTCCGGGACGTTTCGTCCATGACGCCCAGGGTCTGGTTGAAGCGGTTCATGCTTTCGACGAGTTGCTTGTCGTGGCTGACGCTGCTGCTGAGCTGTTCGCGCAGGAGCACGAGCACTTCCACCTGCTGTTCGGCCGCCTTGCCGACGCTTTGCAGGCTGTCCAGCGAGTTTGGCAACTTTTCGATGGCATCGGCCAGTTTATGCTGCACGTCTTCCTGTCGCTGGAGGTGCTCGTTGATACCTCGCATCAGCGTGAGCACTTCGGAGTAGCCCGCCTGCAGCCAGGCGATCTGGCGGTCACGCCGGGCGCCCGGGCGCCAGCGGCTGAGCCACGTGGAGCTTCTGGGAGCGGGAGGCGGCTCGCGCTCCGGCTTGTCCGCACCGGGCGAGATATCAATGTACTCTTCCTCCGGTTCGGCCGATTTGTCCCTTTTAAAACGGGCGAGCAAATTTGACCACCATCCCATCGCACACGCTCCTTCCGATATAATCTTGAATTAACCACTCAACGCAGGATCAATGCAAGCCCGGCATAAAACGAATCATCGGCCTTGCTGTCCAGCGGAACATCGGACCCCTTCCACATATGAAAGCGGCGATCCGTATTGATGCCTCCAAACAGGCGGACCCAGAAATCGCCGCTTACCGCGCATTCAACTCCTCCGCCGTAACGCATACTTTCCATGCGGAGCCCATATTCCTGTTTTTGGTAAAAAGTGGTCCAGTTTCCTCCGGATGGCGCGGCCTCGATATAGGCAAGCAGGTTCCGCGTCGGAGCAAAAGAGATTCGAGGGTCAGGATATTGCACCCGGAATTCCCACTCCGGGGCTGGAGTCCAGACCACGCCGCCGACGGGATACCATTCGTCGTCGCCGAAAGCTTCGTTGTAAACCAGTCCGGCATTCAGCGAGATGGCGGAATTCACGGGATACCTGGCTCGGAATCCGCCGCGGATACGGGCGTCGTCGCCGTCAATCTCCTCAAGCTCGCTGTAGAGGCCGGCTTTCAGGTTGGCCTCGAAAATCCATGGATAAAGCCCTTCGTATATGAGATCGAAAACGCCGGCGATCGTGTACAGGTTGAAATCCTCCACGCCGGCGTCATCCAGGTTCAGGCGGGTCCATCGCAAATCGGCGGAAGCGGTCAGGAGCAGCGGATCGTCCCATATCAGAGGCCACAAGCGTTGCAGTCGCAC
>CAZTYH010000014.1:13360-18407 GCA_964617565.1 uncultured Verrucomicrobiota bacterium | reverse complement strand
CGTCCAAGGGATAATCGGCGCTCAATATAAAAAACGAAATCCGGCGATTTTTCGCATTGCTATGCAGAAAGAGGACGGCATTATTAGGCCCGTGTTAGCCTGCTGTCGCCACTGGGAGGGCGTGGCAGGGTTGGTTGCGAAATGATGGGGAGGAATCGCAATGCTTGGAATCAAGGACCCGTGGGTCAGCCTGGTTTACGTTCTCTGTATTCTCAGTTCCCTTCTCTGCGTTATCTGGGGCGCGTTCAAATGGAATGAAGAGGCGCCGGAAGAGCCTGAGGATGAAGTCCGGCACTGGGCGGAAGAAGAAGACAAGGTCGAAGAAGAACTTTGATTCAAGGGGAGACGACTCATGGATGCCATGTGGATGACGCTTTGCGTAATTATTTACTTCTTCATTGTCGGCTATCTCGGCTATCGCGGATACAGGGGGACGCAAACCGCAACGGATTACATGGTTGCCGGGCGCAAGATTCATCCCTACGTGATGGCGATGTCCTACGGCGCCACGTTTATCAGCACTTCGGCGATCGTCGGATTCGGCGGCGCGGCGGGGGTTTTCGGCATGGGGTTGCTGTGGCTGACGTTTCTCAATATTTTCGTCGGCATATTCATCGCTTTCGTGTTTTTTGGCGGGCGGACCCATGTCATGGGGCTTCGTCTGGATGCGCACACCTTCCCTGAACTGCTCGGCCGGCGCTTCCAGTCGCGTTTTGTTCAGGGCGGATCGGCCATTATTGTTTTCATCTTCATGCCGCTTTATACAGCCGCGGTATTGATCGGCGCGGCCAAATATCTCGGCGAGCAGTTGGCGATTCCTTATGAAGCGGCGCTGTTTGCGTTTTCGATCATCATTGCATTGTATGTCATCATGGGCGGCATCAAGGGCGTGATGTACACGGACGCGTTGCAGGGCTCGGTGATGCTGGTGGGCATGGTGGCGTTGATCGCGCTGACCTATCGCTCGATGGGAGGCGTCACAGCGGCCCACCAGGCGCTTACGGACCTGGCAACACGGGTTCCTGAGGGACTGGCCAAGGGCGGGCACCTCGGATGGACGAGCATGCCGAAGTTCGGCTCGCCGCTCTGGTGGACGCTCGTCAGCACGATTGTGATGGGCGTCGGCATCGGCGTGTTGGCGCAACCCCAGCTTGCGGTGCGGTACATGACGGTGAAAAGCCGGCGCGAGCTGAACCGGGCGGTGCCGGTCGGCGGAGTGTTTATTCTCATGATGACGGGCGTCGCGTTTATCGTCGGCGCGCTGACCAACGTGTACTTTGTGCAGACCACGGACAAGATCGCCATTGCCGCCGCCGGGGGTGACGTGGAGAAGATCATTCCGATGTTCGTGAAAGGCTCCATGCCGGGCTGGTTCAGTGTGCTCTTCATGCTGGCGTTGCTGTCCGCAGCGATGAGTACGATCAGCAGCCAGTTTCACGCGATGGGCACCTCGCTGGGGCGCGATTTTGTTGAACAGGCGCTCCGCAAGGGCCGAAAAACGGGCGGATTGCTTGCGACGCGGCTCGGAATACTGATCGGCATCATCATCAGCGTCTACCTCGGCTACGAACTCGAGAAGCAGTTCGGCAAGACGGGCACGGAGATCGTCGCGCGCGGAACCGCGATATTCTTCGGCCTTTGTGCCTGCGCGTTTCTACCGATGTATATTGGTGGGCTCTGGAGCCGTGCCATCACGAAGGCGGGCGCGATCGCCGGCATGCTGGCGGGTGCGTTTTCCAGCGTGTTCTGGATGCTTTTCGTTCACGAGAAGGTTTCCAGCGCGTTCCTGTTGTGTCAAAAGCTGTTTGGCGTGAGATCCCTCGGCATTCGAATAGCGGAAGGCAAGGAGGTTTTCCTTCGCGCCGGTCCGTTCATATGGGCCTTCGTGGATCCGTTGATCATCGGCTTGCCGATTGCGATCGTCGTGACGATCGTGGTCTCGATGTTCACGCGCAAGTTTTCGGAAGATCATCTTCGTGTGTGTTTTGGCGGCGGCAAACAGGCCGCCGGGTGAGCGTCCTCGCCCGTGCGCGGGCGGGGTTGTAAGTGGATGCCTAAATAAGGAGGGCATGATGAGCAAGGTGACGAGAGTGATTGTGGCGCTGTTGACCCTTTCGGTTGCAGTGTCGTTTGCTGGCGGTGGGCCGGTTGAAGACGAGAAGGCCGAGCCGAAGACGAAGAAAAAAGCGGCTGAAAAGGCTGTCGAGAAACCGGCGGCAAAAAAGACTGCCAAGGCCGAAAAGACTGCTGATAAGGCGGTCGCGAAAGCGGCGCCGGCAGCGAAGTCCGAATGCGCAATGGCCGTCCGGTATGGCGGCGATATCCGGATTCGGGAAGTCAGGTTCGACGACATTCCGATCAAGGCCGATCCTCCCGGCGTGACGCGCGGCGGCGAAAATCATTTCTTCCGTTTCCGCACGCGCCTCTGGGGTGAGCTGGATCCGATGCAGAATGTCACCTTGCGCGTGCGCGCGGTGAATGAATTCCGGGCATGGGATAAGCCCGATGCTTCGCCGGCGCTGCAGCGTTCGAATTATGATTTCCCGGACGAAATCGTGTTCGATGCGCTTTCGTTGCAGGTGAAGAATCTGCTGGATGACCGGTTGGATGTAACGATCGGCCGCCAGGATATGATTTACGGAACCGGCAAGCTGATCCTGGAAGGAACGCCGAAGGACGGCTCGCGAACCATCTACTTCAACGCCATCAAGGCGACCTACCGGGCTTCTCCTGAAACGATGGTGGACGTGTTCGGCATTCACAATCCCTCGATTGATCAACTGGCGATCAATTCCGCGGATCGCGATTTGACCGGCTTCACCTCCGCGAACGACGACATGACCGAGAAGGGCGCGGGCATCTACATCAAGAACAAGAGCTGCCGCGATATGCCGCTCGAAGCGTACTTGATCTACAAGCGCGAAGGACAGTGGAACCAGGCTGCGCGGCGTGATGCCGAGGGCACTCTGTTGCCGCCGGCGAACGACTGGCAGACGCTGGACGCGAGCCGAGGCGTGGTCGAGAATCCCGCTTTGAACCTCGGCACGGTCGGCACTCGCCTGATGCCTATCCTTGCGGAGCGGCTCAAGGGCAACATCGAGCTGGCCTACCAGGTCGGCGAGCGCGCAGACAGCGATGTGCGCGGCTATATGATTGATGCCTCGTTGAGCTACGATGCGCCGATTCTCACCGAGATGAAGCCGGTCGTGACCTATGGCATCTATTACCTGTCGGGCGACGATCCTTCGACCAAGGACAAGGATGAAGGCTGGAATCCGCTCTGGGCGCGTTATCCGCAATACAGCGAGTTGTATGTGTACTCGTGGGATGCGGAAGCGGCGGGCCGCTGGTCGAACGTGATGATGCCGAATCTCGGTGTCGCCCTGAAGCCGCTTTCGTGGCTGAAGACCAGCGCGATGGTGGCTTATCTGCGCGCGAACGAGAAGGACGGTCCGGGCGGCGGCGCCGAGCGCGGCTGGCTGGGCGTGATCAAGGGTGAATTCGACATCCGGCAGAAGATCCTTACCAGCAAGGACAAGCTCAGCGCACACCTGTGGCTCGAAGTGCTTGAACCGGGCGACTACTACAACGTGAACGATACCGCGTACTTTGCCCGCTGGCAGCTGATGTACGAATTCTAAGAGAGCGGAACGGTTGTTTATGAAACCGGCCGGGGTTTTCGCCCCGGCCGGTTTTGTTTGTGTTGAACAAGAGGTTATGGACGGATGGCATGCGTCCAGCGGCCGGGTGTGCGTCCCATGAATGAACGGAAGACCCGATAAAATTGTGCGTAGCTTCCGAACCCGGCGTCCAGCGCCAGCGTGAGCAGGGCCAGTTCAGGGTGTTCGCGATAGAGCGCGAAGAAGCGGTTGAGGCGAAGCTGGTTGCGGTAAGCAGGGAGGCTCATGCCGGTCTGGCGTCGGAACAGCACGCTGAGGTGATACGGTGAGAGTCCCGCGGCCGCCGCGAGCTCGCGCAGCGATTGCGGCGCCAGTGGGTCGCTGAGCATGCCGATTACTTTTTCGATCCGCGGGTGCCACCCTTGCGTTTCCTTCACGGGGGCGGCGCGCATGAATTCCTCCCACAGCGCGAGGAACGCGAATTGCAGGCCTGCACGGAATGCTTCGCGCCCCGTAACCGCCGCGAGCGAGGCCAGGAATCCATCGAGCCGATGCAGCGCGCCGCTCTCCACGCGACGGCAGAAAAAAGGAGCGGGGTCCGGGCTGCGCGGACGAATCAGGCGCGGCATGAAATCGGGTTGCCATTCGATGATCCATACGATGAGATCGTCGGACCAGTTCGACGGTATGTGGCGCTCGCCGGGCCAGAGCCAGACTATGTGCCCGGGCAAAAGCGGGTAGCGCCTTGTCTCGAGCAGGATCGTGCCGGTGCCGCGGACAACAAGGTTCATCTCCGTCGCCGCATGGCTATGCCAATGCCGCAAATACCACCGCTTGTCGGCAACCCGCACTACCACGCCTCCAAATCCCGGCCGCGGCTCGAACGGTGAAAGATTATCCTGCATCGCAATAAATGATAACTAATGCCCCATGCGCTGCAAAGACATTTCCGGTGGATGCGTGGGATCATCGCACGCAATGCAAACAACCCTTTCAATGAAAGGCTTGATGATTGTCATGACTCTTGCCGCCTCGCCCGCTCAAAAAACCGCTGCCGATGTTGATGCGCAAAAACTGAGAATCCAGTCGCTCGGGCCTTATGTGGTCAGGATAGAGCAGGCCGGTCCGAAGGGATTCGAGGAACGTCCGACGTTTACGATTGTGGACCGTACGCCGTGGGGCGAACGGCCGGAGGTGGTGGAGGCGGATGGTGAAATCGTCGTGCGCTTGGATGGTTATCGGATGGTCGCTCCGTGCGCCGGATCGTTCACCAATGTGACAATTGAGAATGACAAGGGGAAGATCATTCACAAGGTGGGCGCGCGCGATTTGCATAATGCATACCTCCCATCGCCGTCAAAACTGCCCGATGTCTGGATCCTGGCCGACGCGCCGCGCGTCGTGCCGCCCGCGTGGGGTGCTCTGCC
>CAZTYH010000014.1:7214-13260 GCA_964617565.1 uncultured Verrucomicrobiota bacterium | reverse complement strand
ATTCCACTGGACGTGTTCGTGGTGGATACCGACTGGCGGGTCGGCGCGTCGCACGGCTACGGGATCAACACGGACCTCTTCCCCGATATGCGGCGATTCTTCGCGCGGGCTCACGAGAAAAACGTGCGCGTGATGTTGAACGACCATCCGGAACCGGTTGGTCCGCACGCGCTTTCTCCGGAAGAATTGGAGTACCGGCGCGAGGGATTGGAATCGCTGCTCGATCTCGGCGCGGACGTGTGGTGGTTCGATCGCAACTGGCACACGCACCTGCAGTCGCCCGCCGAGGGGCTCAACAAGGAAGTGTGGGGCATGCGCCTCTACCACGACATCACGCAGGCGAACCGGCCTGGCAAGCGCCCGCTCATCATGTCGAACGTGGACGGCATCAACCACGGCCGCATGGATGCGCCGAGTCATCCGGCAGCGCACCGGTATCCCGTGTGGTGGACCGGCGACACGGTCGCGAAGTGGGATTACCTGCGATGGGGCGTGGAGAACGGCGTGAACGCCGGGGTGGTCATGCTGTTGCCGTATGTGAACGAGGACCTCGGGGGGCATCACGAGCAGCCGGACGCGGAACTGTATCTCCGGTTCATGCAATTCGGCGCATTCAGTCCGATTGCGCGCATTCATTGCACGACGCAGGTGCATCGCTACCCGTGGGCCTATGGGGCCGACGTTGAACGGATCGCAGGCGATTACTTCCGCCTGCGGCAGCGGCTGTTGCCGACGTTGTACACGGCGGCGTTCCTGGCGCATCGCGACGGGCAGCCGATCCTGCGGCGCTGCGACATCGAGTGGCCGCGCCATAAGGAGGCGGCGGACCCGACGCAGTACCTGTTCGGCGACGACCTGCTTGTCGCGCCAATCATCGCAAAGGGCGACGACAAGCGCGTGGCGAACCGGAAGGTCTGGATTCCCGAAGGAGAGTGGACCGATGTGTGGACCGGCGAGACGCATGGTGGGCCGGCGACGGTCGAGGTGTCTTGCCCGCTGGACCGCATGCCGATTTTCGCGCGCGGCGGGGGTATCGTGCTCACGATCCCGGATTCCCTGAGTACGGCGGAGTCGGATTGGAGCCGGATCACGGCGGATGTTTTCGTGCCGAAGGCCGACGGTGTGTCGCGCCGGTTGCTGTATGAAGACGACGGCGAAAGCGTCGAGTATCTCGCAGGGAAATACGGGTTGACGGACCTGGTCATGGAGCGGAATGGCTTGGACCTGAAGTTCTCGATCAGCCCGTCGGCGACAAATACCGGGCGCCGCGCGAAGGAGCGCGAGTGGGTTGTCCGGTTTCATCTGCCCGCGGGGGTGAAGGTGGGCGAAGTGACGCTCAACGGCTCGACACTGTCGCCCGAACGCGCGCGCGTGATAGCGCCGGGTGTGCAGCAGGGAAGGGCGACGGTTTTTGCGGGGCCGGGTTCCGGTCCTGCCTCGAACGAGGGCGTGATTGTGGAAATAGAAGCAGGCCGTGCGAGCACCGAGGCGCGCGCTGACTTCGGCATCCGCTTTGCGCCACGTTGATGGAGCAGTCCATGTATACGATCAGGCAGCTTCCCGAAAAGATCGCGGGCCTTAAGTATCGCCCAAGCATCGAGCCCGGGCATAGCGACGACGTTGATTTCTACAGCGAGTTCTACCGGCCGGTGCCCCGGGAATTTTCGGAAGAGAACCAGCGATGGTTGCGCCATCATCTGCTTCGGATGCCGTGCGTAGGGTGTGTTGTTGAGATCGGCGTACAACGGAATCCTCTGCCCGAATCTTCTACCGGCATCCTGTTGCGGCACAAGCGTGCGGATGCCGTGTATATCGGCGTTGATCTGGAAGACAAGAGCCACCTCGATGATCCCGTACGGAGGGTGTTCACGGTGAAGGGGGATTCGTCGGATCATCGGGCGGTCTTCGCATTGATGGATCGGCTGGGGGTGCACAAAATTGATTTTCTGTTCATTGACGGATGGCACTCGGTGAATCAGTGCGTGCGCGACTGGGGCTACACGGAGCGTCTCTCGGCGCACGGAGTCGTAATGCTTCACGACACGAATGTGCATCCGGGTCCGGTGGCTCTGTATGAAGCCATTGACGAGAATTTGTACGAGAAGATCATGTACTGTACCGAAGGGGCTGACTGGGGGATTGCCGCAATCTCCAGAAGAGACGATTGCGCTGCAAAACCATAGGGCCGGATCGCTGGTCCTTCCGGGTCCATTTGCGCGGGGCGGTATCGCAATTTCCAAACTCACATCCCACGAAGCGAGGCGGGTTCGCGTCGGCTGACATGTGCGAGCGCGGATGGACGGCCGGCGTCATCTTCGGTTGCGGTTAAGGCTGTATTTTGCTAACGTCGCCGGAAAGAAAAATGTGGGGTGCGAGCATGATCTTCGACAAAAAGATGGAGTGCATGGACCGCGGCGAATTGCGTCGCATACAGGGCGAACGGTTAAAGGACGCGGTGCGGCGCGCGTATGACAACGTTCCTTTCTACCGCCGCAAGCTCGACGAGCACGGGGTGAAACCCGAAGACATCCGGTCTCTGAACGACATTGAAAAGCTGCCGTTCACGATGAAGGATGATTTCCGGCAGAACTATCCTTTCGGCCTTTTCGCCGTTCCGATGCGAGAGATCGTTCGCGTACACGCTTCCTCGGGCACCACCGGCAAGCCCACGGTGGTCGGCTATACGAAAGAAGACGTCGGAATCTGGGCCGACACCTGCGCCCGCACGCTGGGGTGCGGCGGCGGCACAGCCGAGGACGTGGTGCAGGTGGCGTATGGCTACGGCCTGTTCACCGGCGGGCTGGGCATGCACTACGGCGGCGAGCGGCTGGGCGCGACGGTTGTGCCGATGTCGGGCGGCAACACGAAGAAGCAGCTCATGCTCATGGAGGATTTCGGGACAACCCTTTTGTGCTGCACGCCATCCTACTCGCTTCAGGTCGCGGAGGAAGCGGACGCGGAAGGCATTGACCTCAGGAAGCTCAAGCTGCGCGTCGGCTATTTCGGGGCGGAGCCGTGGACGGAAGCCATGCGCAGGCAGATCGAGCAGCGCATGCCGCTGAAGGCGATTGATATCTACGGCTTGAGCGAAGTCATCGGTCCGGGTGTTGCGAGCGAGTGCCTGGAGCAGAACGGCCTGCACGTTTTTGAAGATCACTACTATCCGGAAATCATAGACCCTGAAACGGGCAAGGCGCTGGGGCCGGGCGAGAAGGGCGAACTGGTTTTCACGTGCCTCACGAAACGGGCGACCCCGCTGTTGAGGTACCGGACGCGCGACATCTCGGTGCTGTACGAGGACGCGTGCCCCTGCGGCCGCACGAGCCGCCGCATGCAGCGCGTGACCGGGCGCACCGACGACATGCTGATCATTCGCGGCGTGAACGTCTTCCCGTCGCAGATCGAACACCTGCTGATGGAGGTCGAAGGTGTCGAGCCGCATTATGTCATTGTCGTGGACAAGACCGGCGCGCTGGACGAGCTGGAAATCAAGGTCGAGGTTTCCGAATCGCTGTTCTCCGACGAGATCAAGAAGCTCGAAGCGCTGCAGAAGCGCATCTTCGACGAGGTGCGCAGCGCTCTGGGCATCACGGCGAAGATCACGCTGGTCGAGCCGCGCACGATCGAACGCGGACTCGGCAAGGCGAAGCGCGTCATTGACGTGAGAGATATCAAGTAGCGGAAGGAGCGAATGAAATGAAGGTCAAGCAACTGTCTATTTTCATGGAAAACCGCGCGGGCCGGCTCGCGGAAGTCGTGCGGCTGCTCGGCGAGGCGAAGGTGAACATCCGGGCTTTGTCGCTCGCGGACACGTCGGATTTCGGCATTCTGCGCCTGATCGTCAACGACGTGGAGAAAGCTATTTCCACGTTGCGCGGGTCCAACCACACGGTCTCCGTGACCGAAGTCGTCGCGGTGGAAGTGCCGGACAAGCCGGGCGGACTTGCCAGCGTGCTGGATCCACTGAGCGCCTCAGGGGTGAACGTGGAGTACATGTACGCGTTCGTGGAGAAAGCGACAGACAAGGCGGTTGTTATTTTCCGTTTTGAGGATGCAGAGGCCGCGCTGAAGGTGTTGGCGAAAGCCGGCATATCCGTGCTGCCCGCCGAGACGGTGTACACGCTGTGACCGCGCCCGTCGAACGTCCGGCTTCGGCCATCTGGGATCCGGAACACGAGTGCATGCGTGTTTCCGCGTTGCGCGAGCTCCAGTTGGAACGCCTGAAAAAGGTGGTGCGCAAGCTGTGGAAGAACGTGCCGTACTACCGGCAGAAAATGCAGGTTGTCGGCCTGCGGCCCACCGATATCAAATCGCTCGATGATGTCCGGAAGCTCCCGTTTACGACCAAGGAAGACCTCCGCTTGTGCTATCCCTACGAGGCCTTCGCGGAGCCGCTCGACAAGGTCGTGCGTATCCATGCGTCCTCCGGCACCACGGGAAAATCCACGGTGGTCGGATATACGCGCAAGGACATGGATACATGGACCAACCTGGTCGCCCGCTTCCTTGTCGCCGGCGGATTGACTTCGAAGGACGTGGTGCATATCGCGTTCTCCTACGGGCTTTTCACGGGCGGGTTCGGCCTGCATTACGGGGCGGAGCGGGTTGGCGCGGCGGTCATTCCCGTTTCCTCCGGGCGGACCGAGCGCCAGATTATGATCATGAAGGATTTCGGCTCTACCGCGCTGGTCTGCACCCCCTCCTACGCCGTTTACCTGGCGGAGGTGATGCAGAATTCCGGCATCGCGCGGGATGCGCTGAAACTGCGCCTGGGCTATTTTGGCGGCGAGTTCTGGACCGAGCAGATGCGGCGCGAAATCCAGGCGAACCTCGGCGTCTTTGCGACGGATAACTACGGGCTCAGCGAAATTATCGGCCCGGGCGTTTCCGGGGAATGTGTTTACCAGGATGGGATGCACATTTTTGAAGATCATTTTTATCCCGAGCTGATTGATCCGAAGACCTGCGAGCCGGTTGACGATCCGGGCCGTGGCGGGGAGCTGGTGTTGACGACATTGACAAAAGAAGCGATTCCGCTTATCCGCTATCGCACGCGCGATATATGCACGCTCCGGACGGAGCCTTGTCCCTGCGGGCGTACGAGCGCGCGGATGTCGAAAGTCAGCGGGCGTTCGGACGACATGCTGATCATCCGCGGCGTGAACGTGTTTCCGTCGCAGGTGGAGGAAGTGCTGCTGGAGGTGAAGGGTACGCTGCCTCATTACCAGCTCGTGCTGGAACGCTGCGGCGCGCTCGACCGTCTCGAGGTGCACGTGGAAGTGTCGGAGGAGTTCTTCTTCGATGAGATGAAGAAGCTGCACGAGATGGAGCGGACGCTGGAGCGGAAACTGGAGAACACACTGGGCATTCGTCCGCTCGTGAAGCTCGTTGAACCGAAGGGTTTGGAGCGCTCGGAAGGAAAGGCGAGGCGCGTGGTGGACAAACGCGGCGCGGGTTGATGGACGGTTACATCTGGCCGGTCGAATTTTTGATTAAGGAGTATCTATGTCGGTTCATTTATGGCTTGGTGACGAAGCGATAGCGCAGGCGGCGATTGATGCCGGGATCTCCGGGGTTTACGCCTATCCCGGTACGCCTTCGACGGAAATCACCGAATATATACAGCAGTCGGAAGAGGCGATCAGGCGCGGAGTCCGTTCGCAGTGGAGTTGCAATGAGAAGACGGCGATGGAGGCCGCGCTCGGCATGTCGTTTGCCGGGAAGCGCGCGCTGGTGTGCATGAAACACGTCGGCGTGAACGTCGCGGCCGATCCGTTCATCAATTCCGCCATCACCGGCGCGCATGGCGGTCTGGTGCTGGCCGTTGCGGATGATCCCTCGATGCATTCCAGCCAGAACGAACAGGACAGCCGCTTCTATGGCCAGTTCGCGCTTGTGCCGGTTTACGAGCCGTCGAGCCAGCAGGAAGCTTACGACATGGTGATCGAGGCGTTCGACGAGTCGGAAAAGCATGGCGTCCCCGTCATGGTCCGTTTTACCACGCGGCTTGCCCATTCCCGCGCCGACGTGACGCGCCGGGTGAAGG
>CAZTYH010000014.1:4832-7114 GCA_964617565.1 uncultured Verrucomicrobiota bacterium | reverse complement strand
CGTTTTACCACGCGGCTTGCCCATTCCCGCGCCGACGTGACGCGCCGGGTGAAGGAGCCGCGCGGCCAGAACGAGCTTCGGCACCATCACGATCCGCGGCGCTACGTGCTGCTTCCTGCAATCGCGCGCCGGAATTACAGCGAGCTCCTGGTCAAGACGGCGAAATTTGAAGAAGAGGCTGAGCGGTCGAAGTACAATGCGTACGAGGCGGGTGCGGATCGGAGCATGGGGGTGGTCGCGTGCGGCATCGCAGTGAATTATCTGAATGAAGTATATGGCGAGGAGCGGTGTCCTTACCCTGTCCTGAAAATCGGGTGTTACCCGCTTCCGCGCCGGGCGATCGCAAAGCTGATGGAGGAATGTGAGTCCGTGCTGGTCCTGGAAGATGGATATCCGTTCGTGGAGGACCTGGTGCGCGGTGTCGGTTTCGGTCCCTGCAAAATCCGCGGACGCATGGACGGAACGCTGCCACGCTCGGGGGAGCTGGACCCGAACGTCGTAGGCCGCGCGCTGGGCCGGCATTATGCGCCGGGAGCCGATGTGCCGCACGAAGTCGTGCCGCGTCCGCCGACGATGTGTCCGGGTTGTTCGCACATGGATGTGTTCGAGTTCCTCCTGGAGACGATCAAGGACAAGCCCGCCGCGCGCGTGTTTTCGGATATCGGTTGCTATACGCTTGGCGCGCTGCCGCCATACGAGGCGATTAACACCTGCGTGGACATGGGCGCGTCGGTCACGATGGCGAAGGGTGCGGCGGAGGCCGGGGTGCGGCCTGCCATCGCGGTGATCGGCGACTCGACCTTTACGCATTCGGGCATGACGGGTCTGCTCGATATCGTGGAGGACAAGACGCCCGTGACCGTGATCATCTCCGACAACCTGATCACGGGCATGACCGGAGGGCAGCCGACCCCGGCGAGTGGACGGCTGGAAAAGATCGTGGAGGGGATCGGCGTGGATCCTGCGCACATTCACGTGGTGACGCCGCTTCCCGCGCGCCACGCGGAGAATGTTGAGATTTTAAGGAAAGAGCTCGCGTTTGAAGGGCCGTCGGTGATTATCGCCCGCCGTCCCTGCGTGCGGATCAAATTCAAGAAGGATGTTTAACCGTGAATAAACAGGACATCATTGTGGCGGGCGTCGGAGGGCAGGGAATCCTGACGGTGGCCGGCGTGATATGCCATGCCGCCGTGGATATGGGCCTTCGCGTGAAACAGTCGGAAGTGCATGGCATGGCGCAGCGCGGCGGCGCGGTCATCTCTCATCTCCGGCTGTCCGAGAACCCGATCGCATCGGACCTCGTTCCGCACGGCAGCGCGCACCTCGTGCTGGCGATGGAGCCGATGGAAGGCTTGCGGCATCTTCCGCATGCCCATCCGGAAGCGATGCTGATCGCGAACTGCACCCCGGTGAAGAACGTGGCGGTGTACCCGGAGATGGAGGGTATTCTGCGGCGCATCAGGGAGCGGCCCGCGCACATCATTCTCGACGCCGAGAAACTCGCGCGCGAGGCGGGAAACGTCAAGGCCGTCAACAGCGTCATGCTGGGCGCGGCCTCGGATCGCCTGATCATTCCGTGGCAGAAGCTGCGCGACAAGGTGGCGGAATTTTTTGCCCGAAAAGGCGAGAAGGTGGTGGAGCAGAACCTGAAAGCATTCGACCTCGGGCGCGCGGCCGCAAAGGGTTAACACGATGATACCAGATCTTCAATCCAGCATACTTTGCGACGATGTGCGGCAGGAGCGCAACGGAAAGTTCATCCTGATCGGGCTGTTCGACGCGATTGGCGTCCCGGCGTTCCCGATCGTGTATCCCCGGCTTTTCATGGTGACGCGCTGGTGCAGTGGCGACGGCGTGTTCAAGCAGCGGACCCGGATCCTGAAACCGGACCAGATGACCGTGCTGATCGAGGGGAAAGACATCCCGGTTCATCTGCCGAATCCCGAATCCACCGCGACGAATGTCGAGGCCTTCATGAACGTTTCTTTCCAGGGGGAAGGGACGTACTGGGTTGAGATCCTGCTGGATGGCGACCTCAAGATCCGTTACCCCCTTCGCGTCGCCAAGGTTCAGCCGCCTCCTGGCGCACAACAGCCCCCGCCGGCGTGAAGGGTGCAGAAAACACCGAAGGTTCAACATTGAACGTCGAAATGCGGGATCGCCAAGTCCGATCTAAGCCTTTTTCTGCGGTGCGGAACGGACTTCCGCTTCGACGATTTCGCCTTCAGTTTCGACGAGACGGATGGTGCGCGGTTTTGAAACCTCGCGGAGCAGCGCATCCG
>CAZTYH010000014.1:0-4732 GCA_964617565.1 uncultured Verrucomicrobiota bacterium | reverse complement strand
GTTTCGACGAGACGGATGGTGCGCGGTTTTGAAACCTCGCGGAGCAGCGCATCCGACGCTTCCAGGTGTTCCCGCAGCGTGGTGATGAGCTTCGCAAATTCTTCCGAAGCCGAGACCGTCTTGAGCGTGCCATCCACCACCTGCTGGATGTGCAGCACGTTCTCGATATTCTTTTCGAGCGTGGCGACCTTCTCCAGTTGGTCCGCGAGTTCGTGGTTCGCGGCCTCGATGCCGTTGACGTGTTCGCTCAGCACGTCCTTGACCTTGGCGCCCCAGTCGCCGCCGGAAGCTTTTACCAGTTCGGCGTGATCTTTAAGCGCGGCCTGCAATTTCTCGACAACCGAGCTGAGCGCCTTGTCTATTTCGCGCGTGTGGCCGCTGAACATGGAGGTCAGCTTCTCGGCATTCGTGCTGAGTCCGCCCGTAAGATCGTTGACAATAGTGGCCAATGAGGCCTCGACGTTCTTGAGGTCGGTGGTAGTGGCTTCGGCCGCGTGCATCCAGCGATCCACCAGCGTGGACTGGCCCTGGATCAGGACCTGCTGCAATTTTTCGACCTCTCCTGCGACGTTGGTAAGCACTTGTTGTACCGCGGCGCGCATGGCGTCAGCCGTCTTTTCGGGCTGCGGCACCGATTCGCGGAACGCGGCCTGGATCTTTTCGCCGAGCGCATCGGCAAGATCGGCTGCGGTCATGGCCGTTTGCGGAATATGCGCAGGCAGGCGCGCAAGAAGACGCGCCTCGATGTAATGATCCACGCCGGTCACGACCACGAGGCGCGTGTATGCAATAAGTCCAAGCAGGGCCGCTCCACTCCACGTCACGTAAGGATTGGCGCGAAGGAGGATAGCGACGATGAAAAGAACGGCACCGAAGAAGCCGCCGATCGCAACGGGACGCGCAGCCAGCCTGCTTTGAAAAACGGCGAGATCCGTGACCGTCTTCGTGTCGCCGCTGGCCACCCATGAGCTCAGGAGGTTGCGTATACGGCTGGTGACCGGATTGCCTCCCTTGAGCGTATCGAGGTGCTCTTTCACGGCGGCACGGTCGCTGACATCCAGTGTTTCGGGGATCGGGTTCCGTATATAGGCGAAAAGTTCGCCCAGGATTGCGAGGGCTTGAATGAGAAGATAGGCCCATGCGAATCCCGCGCAGAATGTCGCAAACAGAATGTCCAGCCGCTGCGCGGCAAGATCGCCGCGCTGATGACAGAGTGCCATGCCGAACACGCTGCCAAGAACGAGAAGCGCGATGAAGCCGGGAATAAAAGAAACAGGTTTTACCGCAATCTTACGGTCGGTCGTCATAGGGGGAACTCCCATAAGCTTATGTCTAAACTCATAATCTTAGTCAGGCTCGCGCCGGTTGTCAAAGGCATCGGGCGGACCAAATGCGGTATGCTGGGTGATTGCGCTTGGGTGGCGGTCCCGCTAGGATGCGCGCATCCGGGGATGAGGACAATGGGGTTTATGCTTGGAAAACGCGTGAACGGCTTGAAGGGAGCCGCGGTCGCTTTATGCGGCATGGCCGTGGTGTGCCTGCCCTGCCTGCTCGGGGCCGGTGATCTGGAGGGTCGCGTCATCCGAAGTCTTGTTCCCTTGCCGCGCGCTGTCTTCGTGATGGGCAGTCGGGAGTTCGGTACGCCCCGGACGGTTGAGGTAGGCGCCTTTCGGATCGGGAAATATGAGGTGACCGTCGGGGAGTATGTCGGCTATTTGAATGAATCGGGCCGCGAAACCGACGGAATGCCTGCGGATGTGTTGCGCCGCGGCGGACGCTTCAGGCCGAAGCTCGGCAAGGCGAAGCATCCCGTTGCAGGGGTCAGCCGGGCCGATGCGGAAGCGTATTGCCGCTGGATTTCGGAGCGTACGGGTTTGCGTGTCCGCCTGCCGACGGAAGCGGAGTGGGAATATGCGGCGCGCGCGGGCATTCACGGCGCGCGATATCCGTGGGGATGGGGCGAGCCCGAAGGGCGCGCGCGCTTTGCCGCGCGAGGGGCACGGCGTGTCGGGTGTTATGCGCCGAATGCTTTCGGTCTTTACGACATGGCCGGGAACGTGTTCGAGTGGTGTGCGGACCCGGAAGAGGGCGGTCAGATCCCGGCGCGCGGCGGAAGTTGGGCGGAGCGCGATCCCGGAATGCTCCGCGTGTCGCGGCGCACCGTGTTTCCGGTTGAGTACCAGGATTTGGATGTCGGATTCAGAATCGCAGCGGATGAGAATGAAATATCGCTTCAAGCACGTAATTGAATATGGCCTGTTGAGAGGCATGTCGGGCCTTGCCCGGCTGCTTCCATATCGGGCCGCACTGGCCTTGGGATGGGGGCTTGCCGCTTTGTCGTTTGGTCTTTCTTCCAAGCTTCGCAACCGGGCGCGCCGACGGCTGAAGCAGGTTTTCGGAACGACCCGTGACGACAAGGCGCTGCGTCGAATCGCGTGGATTTCCTGGCGGAACCTCGTCTTCAATGCAATCGAGGCGCTGAGGATTCCTTCGCTGACGGCGGGGTGGGTGCACAAGGTCGTGATCCAGAACGATATTCCAAAAATTCTCGATGTTCTTAAAGGGAACAAGGGTGTCGTCCTCGCTATTCCGCACATGGGCAACTGGGAGTTGGCAGGTGTCGGTGGCCAGTTGCTCGGCCTGTCCATCACCACCATCGCGCGCCGGCAGAAAAACCCGCTGACCGATGCTTACCTGAACCGCATGCGTGCGCACACGGGGATGGTCACGCTGCTGACCGATTCGAAAGCGCTCACGGGCATCATCCGCGCATTGCGCGAAGGGCGTGTGGTGGCGATTCTGCCGGATCTCCGGGCCAAAACGCGGTCGGTTCGCGTGCGTTTCCTCGGCGTCGAAACGGATTTGCCGACGGGTATGGCTCTGTTTGCCCGCGAAGCGGGTGCGCCGATTGTTCCCAGCTACGCCATGCGCGAGGGATGGGCGCGGCATCGCTGGGTGGTGCGTGAGCCGATACGGCCCGATCCGTCGCTTGACCGTGATGCCGATATCCAGCGCATGACGCAAGCGGTCATGGATGTTCTCGACGCGGAGATACGTGCGCACCCCGAGCAGTACTTCTGGTATAACAAGCGGTGGGTATTGGGGGAGGAGTAAGAAGACAACTTCGAACGTTCAACATCGAACTTCGAACACTGAACGTCGTTATCTCGGCGAGGGCAGGCACTGATCTTCGTCTTCTTTTCGCGTGGTTCCACTCAGCAGTCGCGAAAACAGCAGGGCTGCGCAGCTTGTCACCAGGATAATGCCGCCGATCCATTCGCCCCGGTTCATTTTTTCGCCCAGCGTGAAGAAGGCAAGAAGGGCCGTGAAGAAGGGAAGCAGGAGCAGCGAGCTCTCGGATATGATGGGACCGATGCAATGAATCGCACGGAAGAAAAACACGTGTCCCAGCGCAAGCCCCATGATGCCGGATAGCGCGATCAACGACCCCTGTGTCCAGGTCGTCTCCGCCAGTGCGCGCCAATCGCCGAAAAGAAACATGAGCGCGATGACACAAGGCCCGGCGTAAAGGCTGATGACCCCGTAGCTCTGCCGCACGGAATAGCCATGCATGAATTTACGGATCAGAACCGAGTAAAGTCCCCAGCACGCCGCCGCGCCCACCAGCAGCAGCATGCCGGTCAATGAGGTCGTTGCGGTGCCGGCGCCGGCCATGTACATGAGCACCAGCCCGGCGATGGTGCCGGTGAAGCCCGACCAGAAAAGGCGCGAGCGCGCAAGGACCCTTTCCTCGCGCAGCAGCGCAAAGCCGAAAACGGTGGCAAAGACGAATCCGCTGCGGCTGACGAAGTTGATGACGGTGGCATCGTTGAAGTAGGGCGTCATCGCGAAAATGATTTGTCCCAGCAGGTGAACGGTCGCCGGCCGCCATGCGTCCTTCCAGATGTTCCGGCCCTCGATCGTGTCGCCGCGATGGCGGATCACGTGCGGCAGCCAGAACAGGAGGGCGAACATGTAGCGCGCGCCGTTGACGGTCCATGGGTCAAGCGTGCGCGTGAAATATTTCAGCATCACGGGCAGGATGGACCAGAAAACAACCGGCACGCCGAGACTGATCAGGGCGGAGCCGGGCGAAACGGGACGAGACGATTCCATGGGGGCCGTCAAAGGACATCTCCTCACAGCGCGCTGGTGGCGGAGGAGGGATTCGAACCCCCGACCAAAGGCTTATGAGTCCTCTGCTCTACCAACTGAGCTACTCCGCCGCCGGTACGACAAGACCGGGACACATATAGGGAAATGAGGCCGATCTTGTCAACAGAAACGCCGGATTTCGTGGCCGGTGGGCACGAAATTGCGGTTTGCTTGTTTCCGGCTTGAGGGAACGCCGATTTTCCTGCTTCATAGCGCGGATGCGCGAGATCCCGTACAACTATACTTCCGCCGACGACCGGCAGGTCATTCGGTTTCTGTTTGATGACGACACGTGGAGCCGGCTGGAAGGTCTGCGTACGAAACGCGTTACAGGCCGATCCGCCCGGCTGCTGATGCGCATCATCGGCGATCTCTTTGTCCTTAAGCGCAACCCGTTCATGATCCAGGATCTACTCGACAACCGGCGGAGGCAGGCGGCGTTCTTCGGTGAAATGCGCACGGAGTTGAAAACCCTGAAGACGGGAGCAGGGGACAACGAGGATGTGTTGCTGATCGTTGAGCGTTGCGCGAAGGCGGTGGACGAATTCGCCGCCGCGCTCGCGGAAGCGCCCGCGCG
>CAZTYH010000013.1:35995-52834 GCA_964617565.1 uncultured Verrucomicrobiota bacterium | reverse complement strand
CAAACACCATTTTCACGGGATTTTTACCAAAAAAAGCCTTTACACCCCCCTCCCCTCCACCTATTCTTATACGAGTAAACTGCGGAATCGCTCTATAGTGGAGTCTTAACCCAAGAGGGAGGTTCGGATGAAGAAGCTGTTGGTTGCATTGATGGTTCTCGGTCTGGCTGCGACTGCAGGTGCGGATTTGCTCTTAGAGTGGGATTTTGTAAATAGCTTAATTGTGTCTCAAGTCGCTGACACAATTATCCCCAATCTGGACACCGGGGGGGCTTACAACGATCTGACGCGCGGTGCGGGCGCGGGAACCAGTGCGGGCGCGAGTTCGTTCCGCACAACTGGATTCCAGAACAACGGCATTGATACCGCCAATACGGACTACTTTCAAGTCTTCCTGTCTGCGGCGAATGGTTACGGCCTGTCGCTATCCAGCATTACAGCCGTGTTTGCCGGAACTACATCGTTTTCCGCCAACCACGGGGTTGAGATGCAGTGGGCATATAGTTTTGACGGAGGCGTCAATTTAACGCTGATCGGCAGTTCTCAATTCCGGATCGGCAATGGATCTGTAACGTGGGACCTCTCTGGCACTCCCGCGCTTCAGGGCATCGCGGCCGGCACGGATGTAACACTCAGAATGTATGCAAGCGGCCAGACCACGACAGGCGGCTGGGGATATATCGGCGATTCCGGCCTGCAAGTATATGGCACCGTGATACCGGAACCGAGCGTACTCGGCCTTATGCTTCTCGGTGGGCTGGGTGTTATGCGCTTTGCGCGACGGCGACATGCTTGATTAAAAGCCTGTGTTTAAAAAAAAGGAGCGCCCTAAGGCGCTCCTTTTTTATTAAGGGGGTTTTCTTGCCGTGAATAAACACCGCCTGATCTTTGCCTTGGTGTTGGCAGCGATTACGGCTTATTTGGCTTTCAGCGCGCACAGATGGGGAACGGCGATTCGGCATTATGAATCGCAGTTTGTTTCTCTCTGCGCGACTCCTCCGTCCACATCAAGCATCTTTTTGGACAATGATGCCTACTACTGGATCGGCTATGCACGCGAAATGGCGGAAACAAGAAAATGGCGCATCCGGCACACCTGTTTTGACAATCCGCCGAGTGGACGTTCCGTTCACTGGAGCCAATCGGTCTCCTGGCTGCTGCTATTGACAGGATGGGTTCACCACCTTGGTTCGAGCGAGAGTCTGTCTTTATCTATCGAAAGCGCCGCCGTTTGGATCGGCCCGTTGCAATATTTCTTTCTGATTCTGGGCACAGGCATCTTGCTGTTCAAGCGGATGGGCCTTGTCCCCTCCCTGACTTGGATGCTCAACCTGACAACACTTCTGTCTATAGGCTGGTCTTTTCACCCTATGCGCCCCGACCACCATGGCCTGCACATTGCTTTCGTGGTTTCCAGCTTGCTCTGCCTGATTCTCGGGGGTATGGGATGGGTACGCTCCCCGGATAAAACCACGGCAACCGCACACGCTTGGTTCCGAAGTTTCGAGTTACCCAACGCAAAAGATGCGCGGCATTTCTTTATCGCTTCCGGGATTTTGGGCGGACTTGGCGTCTGGACAGGCGCAACCGTTCAACTTTTCGGAATAGGCCTGTTCGCGGCAGGCGCCGTTCTTTTGATGTTTTTCATGCCCTCCCGGCTTTCCGCGGAGCAAGGCGGCAAAACAACCTATGCTCCTTATCTGTGGCGTTCCTGGGCAGTGGCCGGATCTCTCACTTCGATTTTTTTCTATTTCATCGAGTATGCGCCTTCATTCCCCGGAATGAGATTGGAAGTGAACAACCCACTTTATGCTGTTTCCTGGTTTTGTTTCGGCGAAGCGTTGGTTCGGTTGTCTGCAAGCAAGACCCAAGGGAAGCTGCCGAACCGCTGGTTGCTTTGCTTGTTCAGCGTGGGAGCTGTATTGCTTCCCCTTCTGCTACTCTTCGGTCCCTCCCACTGGCACGCCATGCGCGATCCACTGATGCAGCGTCTTCATGAATACATTGATGAATTTCGTCCCTATCGGACAGCCTATCTGGGTGCCTTTTGGATAAATGCATTCAAAGACTTCGGCGTGCTGCCTTTTTTTGTTGTGCTCGCTCCTTTTCTAGTGAGCGAGAAGAAGACAACGCTGCAGGAATGGGCGGCTCTCTGGATGACGTTTTTACCGGCGCTGGCCTATGCATTACTAACCTTGTGGCAGATTCGTTGGATGAATTTCTTTGCGGTTTCCAGTCTTTTACTTGCCGTGTTTATGCTGGTTATCTTCTGGCGGCATCAGAAGCAAGATGGCCGTGTGGCTTTTTGGTTCTATCCACTTGTCCTCGTAATTGCCGGGCAGTCGGTTTATTTCCTCAACCTGCATCTAAAAGATATTGTTTTTCGTGACATTTCCCGGGAGCCAATGGGTGAATTGATTGCTCCCATCCTCCAGCGCCAGTTCGCGGAGAAGCTCGGGGCTATGGACACCAATCACACCATTCGCGTTATGGCCGGTCCACACTTGGCGGCTCGTTTGCACTACTACGGAGGAATACCGTGTGTCGCGTCGTACTACTGGGAAAACTTGGATGGATTGCGCGACACCGTGGACTTTTTTGCGACGGATGACGACCAGAAAGCATTGCGAATTGCGCAGGATCGGGAAATTACACACGTTGTCCTGCCGCCATCGCCCAGCCTAGTCGGGATGTTCTATTATGTAAAACACGGAGCACGTAGCGAGAGCGGCGCACAAGCTTCATTGGCGGGACGAATGCTGATCCGCCCGGATTCACTGCCGCCGTGGATCAAGCGGGACACCAAGCTGGAACGGGCGCTTCAGCCGGGCTTTCTTTTTGCCGGCCAGCCGATTGCCGGTACACTTCAAGTGTTTACCATTCGGAATGGAGAGTTGGAGTAGCGGTCAGCGATTCCGCCCTCGCACCCTCCGCTCCACGGGGCCTGATCTACCCCACGCCTTGCCCCCCCTGTAAGCGCGAATGCGTACCCCTATTTCTTCGGCTTTCTTCTCATCTCCGCTTAAAAAGGCTAGTGATCGAGCTTCCTCCGCCGAAGCTACGGCTTCATCAAAACGGCCTTCGGCTGCATAGGCTGCCGCCATCGTATCAAGAATTCCCGGATGTCTTGCGGGCGCCAAACCCACCGCTTGTTGCGCCAGCCGCAAGGCTTCGCCTTCGGGCGCGGATACAGGCGGATCCGTGGCGAGGAACCATGCTATGTTGTTCAATACCAGCGCATTGTTTGTATAGTGATCCATTGCGCGCTCAAAGAAAGTCCATGCGCGTTTTCCGTGCCCTTGACTCCACAGACCAAGATAATAAACCGACATGCCTTGCAGGCTTCCGAGCGCAGGAGTAATTTCGCTTCCGATTCTCGCAAGTTCATTGGAGGCGGCTTCGGACTGGCCCGATTCCATGTAGGCGCGTATCAGTTCCATTCGCCATGTCGGAATGGCCTCCGGATGATTCAACGCTCTTTGGATGAAAGGAACCGCATTGGATGCGGTCCCGCTTTCAATCAATGTCAGCCCCATTACCAGGTTGAGAAATGGACAATGCGGATCTTGTGTCCATAACGCACGCCCTACCCTGCCCAGCGCTTCGTCTGTTCGATCCAGCAGCATCAACGCCATTCCGGAATTGGCCATAAACGTCGTGGCGTCGGGGAGAATCTCTGTGGCCCGCTCAAAGTGGTACAATGCTTTTTCCGTCTGCCCATCCCGGAGCAGGGCTTCCCCGTAATTATTGTTTATCAAAAAATGATCCGGCGCATACTTCACCGCTCGCTCGAACACAGAAACGGGATTTTTCCAGAACGGCAGGTTGATTCGCGTGAGCCAGACACAAACGGCAAGCACGGCCACCCCGACAATACACAGCATGATTTTTGCAAGGCGATTGCGGCGAAGAAGATCAACGACGCCCCACGTGATGGCCATGCCGAAACCGATCGAAGGCAGGTAAAGAAAGCGATTCGCATAATCCGCAAGGCCAAGGCGTACGCCCCGAATAACAGGGAAAAGAGTCAACAGGAACCATGCCCACCCGACCAGTACATACGGTGCAGCTTTTCGAAAACGCAACGCGAGCAGGGTCAGGAGGACCAATCCCGCCAGGGCCACAAGAGAAAGCGGCCAATGCACGACATTGCTTTCGGGGTACAGGATGGTTAATCGGGCGGGCCAGAAGAATTTCGAAAGATAGGCCCAGTAATTTGGGAAGATCAATCCGATGCGCGTCAGAAGTGAAACGCTCACATCACGTCCGGTTCCGGCCACGTGGGTATACAAATTGATTACGGCAAAAATGACGGCCAGATAAACGAGAAAAAGTTTTTCTTCAAACAACGGTCGCCATTTACTCCATGCTCCCTTGACCCACGGATCCCCTGCTTCACGCATCGGCCAGTAATCGAGCAGCAGCAGAACAAACGGAAAAACCAGCATGATAGCCTTGGAAAGCAACCCAAACAGCAACAGGCCGCTCAAAAGATAGAGGCCTCCACTTGATGGTTTTCTGCTGTACCGAACATAAGCCAGCAGGCCGAGCATGAAGAACAATCCGCTCAACACATCTTTGCGTGAAGCTATCCACGCAACGGATTCGACGCGGAGCGGATGGAAAGCGAATAAAGCTGCTACAAACGCGCTTCGCCAACATGAACCGGTCAGAAGATGAAGCGCCCAAAACAACAAGACGGCATTGATTGCATGCAATAGGACGTTCGTTAAATGAAACCCATAAGGGCCCGGACCAAACAGTTCCGCATCTGCCATGAATGACAGCCATAAAAACGGAAGCCAGTAATCTTCGTAGACCGTTGTAACAGCCCATTGAACGCCCTGAGCGGTCAATCCGTTCAACACCATCGCGTTGCCAGACACATACCGATCATCGTCAAAGTTCAGGAATCCATAACCGGTCGCCGGCCAGAACAACCAGAGCGTGACAATAAACAGAACGATCGAAACAGCCCATATCTTCCAATTATTCATGGCATAATTCTCCACGGCTGATTCTGACGATATGAATTCAATCGTTTTTCTATCTCCACACATCTGCTGACTTCACCCTCCTCACGCGCGATCACAATGGCCTGCTGCGCGATCTTCTGAGCTTCCTCAAACTCACCGTCCGCGGCAAGAGCGGCCGCCAGCGTGTCCAAGACAGCCGCGCGCGGGGTCGAAAGCAGTTCCGCTGCGCGGCGGGCAAGCCGCACAGCCTCTTGCGGGCCCGCAGGCGGAGCGGAATCTGTGGCGAGAAGCCACGCCGCGGTATTCAGAAGAATAATATGGTCGGGATGATTCCTGATCGCGCTTCGAAAGAAGTTCCATGCATGCCCCTTCTCTCCTCCTTGCCACGCATTGGCATAGAACGGAATCAAATCGTCGAAGCCCCTGATCGCGGGATAGCCTTCCGCCTGGAGGCGACGGATCTCCTCATGCGCAGCGGCGTTTTGTCCGGCTTCAAACAATGATCGGATCAATTCGATGCGCCAGCCGATTCTTCGAGGAAGCGCTTCCGAAGCCTTGCGCAATGGCGTGATGGCCAGATCCGGCCGATCCACATCGAGATAGGCAAACCCGAGCAGGTTGTTCAACGCGGGACAATCTGGATCCCGCGCGGTTAGGGATTCCTGCAGCCAGACAATTGCCTCGTCGGTTCGTCCGAGTCGGAGCAAGGCGTCGGCGTAATTGAAGGGCGCCTGGGAATCCTTCGGTTTGATTTCCGCGGCACGCGCAAAATAAGCGAGGGATTCCTCCACCCTGCCGCTTTCCAGCAAGGCAAAGCCATAAGCGTTGTTTGCGACAAAATGATCCGGCGCAAACTCAATCAGCTCGGAAAACATGGTCATCGAATTTTTCCATGCCGGAAGTCGCACGGAACTGCGGACCATACACGCACAGAGCAGAACAATCCCTATCGAAACGGCGGGGATTCGCAAACGGGAACGCCTCTCAACCAAGGCGGCAACACTCCAGACACTCGCAATCCCCAAGCCGATCGAGGGAAGATAGGTGAATCGGTCCGCATAGGCCGCAAAGCCGAGGCGCAGGCCCCGAATGACCGGAAACAGGGCGATCAGAAACCAAAGCCAACCAACAATGCCGTAGGGAGCCTTTCGACGAAACCATATCAATCCGGTACTCAGCCCCAGAAGCCCTGCCGCAGCGATAATTGAAAGCAGCCAGTTCGCTACGTCGTTTTCGGGGTAGATAACGGACAACCGACCGGGCCAGAATGTCTTTCCAAGATAAGCCCAATAATTGGGGAAGACGAGGCCGACACGTGTGATCGAAGGCAACGCGTTTTCGCCGGTCAGATTCGGTCGGTGCGTATAAAGATTGATACCGATGAAAATCACCGCGAGACCGAACAATCCTGCTTTTTCGATAAGCAAAGGCCGCCATCGGGTCCAAGCCCCCTTCTCCAATGGATCACCGGCACGCCCAAGGGGCCAGTAATCGAGGAGTAGCAGAATAAAAGGCAAAACGATAAGAATCGCTTTTGAAAGCAATCCCGCCAGCATGAGCAGGAACAGGACATCTCTTCTTCCCCGTGTGGGTTGTTCGACATAACGGATGTGGGCCAGTAACGAGAGCATGAAAAACAATCCGCTGAGCACATCCTTGCGCGCCGTAATCCACGCAACCGCCTCCACGCGCAGTGGATGAACAGTAAATAAAGCCGCGACAAAGAAGCTTCGCCATCGCGAACCGGTGAGTCGAAAGAGCACCCAGAAAAGCAAGGTGGTATTAGCGACGTGAAGCAATATGTTCGTCAGGTGATAGCCGAACGGCTCGGTACCGAAAAGCTCGGTGTCCACCATGTAGGAAATCCAAAGAAAGGGCCACCATGTAAGCTCATAAACCGTGGTAAAGGCCCAACGAATATTCTCAAAGCAAAGACCGGTCAGGACATGGGGGTTCAGGCAGATGTATTGATCGTCGTCCAGCTTCACGTATCCATATCCGAGTGTGGGCCAAAACAGTGACGCAGCCAGCCCGACAAGAATCAAGGCCACCAGCGCAGTTTTCCAATGATGGGAAAAAATATCCTGAATTTTTCCAGACATTGGAAAAATCGTATCCATTTTTTCCAATGATTGGAAGATTTAGCAGGGAACGCATACAACCATCTACGGCGTCCAAGGCCGGTTTCGCTTATAGAAGCGCTGGCGCTGTTCGATTTTCCGGGCAAGATTTTCGTTGCCTGCCAGACGTGCCTGTCGGATCGCATTCTCGGACACGCGGACCGCCTCTTCAAAATGACTGTTCGCAGCCAGGGCGACCGCAAGTGTATCAAGCGCTTCAACTGACGGAGGGAAGCTGATTCCAACCACCCTGCGCGCATAAGCCAGAGCTTCCTCAAGTTGTTCGGGCGTGGATCCGGAACCGGAGGCAAGCAGCCAGGCCAGATTATTCAAAGCTTTCGCGTGATTCGGTTCGATACTCAGGACAGCGCGGTAGTGGTACACAGCTTCTATCGGTCTCTGCTGCCGCACATGAATATTCGCGAGATTCATGTGCGCATCCATATACCCGGGGTCGGCCGCCAGGCACCGCTGCAGATGCTCCAACGCTTCTTCCAAACGTCCCTGCGAAGCGTAATAAGCCCCAAGATTGTTGTTAGCCAGCGTACTGTCCGGTGTGTATTTGAGTATATTGGAAAAAACCGTGACCGAATTTTCCCAGCGCTGCAGTACCGCGCGCGTTTGCCGTGCGGAAAGCACAAGGAGAACAAATCCAACCGAAACAAGCGGCACACGGATTTTTGGCCAACGCGATATCAAGCAGGCTGCCATCCACGTTATGCCAAAGATCAATCCGATCGAGGGAAGATAGCTGAAACGATCTGCACAGGCGGCAATACCCAGGCGGACGCCGCGAATAACAGGGAACAATCCCAACAGGAACCATAACCAGCCGACGATCAAATAAGGTTGGGTCCTGCGGAAGCGATATAACAGCGTGGTTACAATCGCCAAAGCCAGAAGCGCGGCAATTGAAAGCGGCCAGGAAACCACATCGTTCTCGGGGTACACCAGAGCCAAATCAACCGGCCATGCAATTAGACGAATGTACGCCCAGTAATTGGGGAACATCAACCCGATACGATCCAACATCGGGACGTCTATATTCAATCGCGCTCCACCATAATGGGTATGCAGATTGAGAAAGGTGAACACCAAGGCTAGACCGATTAGAAGCGCCTTTTCCCTGATCAGGCTTACCCAACATTGAAGAGTCGATTCATCCCGAGATTCAAAGGCCCGCCGGAGCGGCCAGTAGTCCAGCAGCAAGAACGTAAAAGGCAGAATGATGACAATGGGCTTGGACATCAACCCCATCAGCATGAAGATGGGCAGTACCCAGAAGCGGAGGCGTGTCGGCATCTCGATATATCGGATATATGCCAGCAAACTGAGCATGAAGAAAAATCCGCTCAGCACGTCCTTGCGAGCGGAAACCCACGCAACGGATTCCACGCGAAGCGGATGAACGGCAAAAAGCAACGCAACAAAAACGCTACACAGAACGGATTTCGTCATTCGATACAAAGCCCAAAACAGCAACCCGGCGTTGAAAGCGTGCAGGATTACGTTTGTCAGATGATATATAAAGGGCTTCAGACCACCGATCGCCGTGTCCACCATGAACGATATCCAAAGCAGCGGAAGCCACCAGTTCAGGTGCACCGTTGTGAAAGCCCACCGCACACCATCGGCAGTAAGACCTTGCTGGACAATGGAATTGCTGGATACATATTGATCATCGTCATAGTTGATAAAGTCATATCCTGTAGCCGGCCAGAACAGCAAAACGGTAAGAGCGAACAGCGCCAACGCTATAAGCACAATTTTCCAATCATTGGAAAATATTTTCTGAAATTTTCCAGACATTGGAAAATCACCGCCAGTGATATAACTCGCGCCAGACTTGCGTCATGTAGGCCGCGCCCCATCGTATGATCTGAAGCTTGCGTTTACCTCCAATGCGGGGCGGCTCATCGGCCGCAATTTCGCCAATCTTCAGCTTGCGCTTAGCGGCGCGCACGGACAACAGAGGCTCTATGCCGAGTATGGTGTGGAACCATTTTTCCGGACGATGGCTGTCGTCTTTCTCCAATTCCAAATCATAAAACAGTTTTGTTTTGTACGCGCGGAACATCACCATGGCGTCTGTGTACGGGCGGCTCCACGAGCGGCCATGCAGCAAATTGATCATGTGGGTGAACAGCCAATTGCCGAATCCTGTGATCCAATCGTCATCGTCGCTTGTTGCGTTATCCAGGTAACGCGAGGCAATGACCATATCGTAGCCTTCCTTCATCTTCTCGATCAGATCAGGAATGACCTCGGGGATGGAATTTCCGTCCGGACTGAATGTGATAACGACATCACCGCGCACATGAGGAAAGCCTTCATTGAAAGCATGCCGGAGGCCCTTGCCCTTCTGCTCGACCACTTCGTAGCCCTGCGAGCGGGCAAAGTCGGCGGTGCCGTCCGTGGAATAATCCACCACGAGAATCTGGTCGCACCATTCCTTCTTCACGCGCGGCATGATCACCCGCATGGCCTCAATTTCGTTGCGCGTGGGTATGAAAAGTGTTGTTTTCATCCGAATTTTCAACCGTATCGGGTTTCTCCGGTCATTGGAAGACTTTACCACTTTTGCTTTGATTTATGCCGCGGTCCGGGTACTTTACCCCCCGGCGGTGGATGTAGCTCAGTTTGGTCAGAGCGCCAGGTTGTGGCCCTGGATGTCGCGGGTTCAAATCCCGTCATCCACCCCAGTCTTCGTTCGGAGCGCAGCGTAGAACGAAGACTGCCGCGGCGTAGTTCCGAGGCGCTTCGCGCCCGGAACGAAGCCGGGCTGACCCTTCAGCGCTCCGAACTTCGCCTCGGCACGCCAGTCATGAATACATTTTTCTACGTCTATATCATCCAGAGCGAGAAAGAGACGGATCGGTTCTACACCGGATTCACTGAAGCCCTGCACGATCGTCTGAATCAACACAATTCCGGCTCTGTATCGGCCACAAAGCCATTCATGCCCTGGAAGTGGAAGACCTGCGTGGCTTTCACAAACCGAAAGCAAGCCCTCGAGTTCGAGCGATATTTGAAGACGCGATCTGGTCGGGCATTTGCAAAGAAGCGTCTCTGACCGGAGCGCAGCGTAGAACGAAGACTGCCGCGGCGTAGTTCCGAGGCGCTTCGCGCCCGGAACGAAGCCGGGCTGACCCTTCAGCGCTCCGAACTTCGCCTCGGCACGCCAGTCATGAATACATTTTTCTACGTCTATATCATCCAGAGCGAGAAAGAGACGGATCGGTTCTACACCGGATTCACTGAAGCCCTGCACGATCGTCTGAATCAACACAATTCCGGCTCTGTATCGGCCACAAAGCCATTCATGCCCTGGAAGTGGAAGACCTGCGTGGCTTTCACAAACCGAAAGCAAGCCCTCGAGTTCGAGCGATATTTGAAGACGCGATCTGGTCGGGCATTTGCAAAGAAGCGTCTCTGACCGGAGCGCAGCGTAGAACGAAGCCGGGCAGCGAATCAACCGACCATCCGACCGCCTGTCGTCAATTCTTCGGCTCGAAGCAGGGCGTGGAGAATCGTTTCGGGCGAAGCATTTACTGTTTCGAACACGGCCGTAGTTTTCAATTCTGCCGGAACATCCTGCGGGGAATCCGTCAATACCACCAGGCCCGCACGCGGGCGAAGCTTTCGAATCGCTTTGACGAGAGCGAAGCCTTCTTCCCCCAGAAGGGAGCGCTCGAAAACCATTCCGCGTAATATCGTGCCGGCCTCCACGTGTTGCAGCGCAGAAACGATGTCCGCCGCGATCTCCACCCCAAGCCCCAAATCCTCCAGGTACTGTTCCACCCGCGCGCGGCTCTCGCGCGGGGTCACTGCAAGCAGGACATGCCAGCCGGCAATGCGTGTGCGAATCTCTTCCGAAACACCGGCCAAAGCGGACATGCGCTTGCCCGAGTCAACAAACCGGGGAAAATATACACGGTAAATATGCTTTCGCTCACCCGAGCGCAAGACCTCGAGCCGCCCGCCTACTTCCTCCAATACGGAGCGAACCACCGACTCCACCACGCCCGCTTCCTCTGCCGTGGTCAGGGTTCCTGTCACCGCCACATTGGTAATGCCCTTTTCCTCAGCTCCATAGGCGGAGATCACCGCAACACCTGCAATCTCGCCCGGGCGCTCCCTGGCCGTTGCCTTTTCGTCCACCCTCATGCGGATGTGAAGAAGGCCGGGCGCACCCTGTTCGTCCGCTGCCAGAAGCCCGAGATTGACAATCACCTGTTCGACTTGCGCGTCAGTTAAAGCAATGAGTCCGAACGAGCCTTCCACATCCCGGATCACCTGCCACTCAGCCGCCAACCCGATCTTCAGAAGGTTTGCCGCTTTTTCCACTCGTTCCGCCAGGTTCTGGCAGGGCATCCCCTGCACGCCGGTCCTGCTGAGATCAAGCAACTGATCGGCGACCGCCGCGCCACGCTGGGCTTCACGAATCAATCCTGTCAACGAATCCGCGTTTGAGCCGGACAAGGCTTTCTGACGCTCCAGCAGGGAAGCGTATCCCGAGATCGCACAGAGAATATTGTTGAAATCGTGCGCCACACCCCGGGCGATGCGGCCAATTAATTGAAGTCGCGCCACCTGCCTGGCCCTCATCTCGTCCGAGCGCTGGCCGGTGATATCGCTGATGAGAATCAGGCTCATATCTTCCATGGGCTGCGAGCGAAAGCGCAGCGCATGAACATCGTCTCCCGTACGGAGAACGCCCTCCACCTCGCGCGGCCAATGATGATCCATAAGCGCGTTAAGCTCCCGCACGCCGAGACAAGGGAAGAGCGTGCCCAGCGTTGAATTGTCGTCCGCGTCGGTTGCGGCGAAAGCCCGCGCGGCGGGATTCATGCCGGTCACGCGGCTTTTGAGGTCCACAGCCAACACGCCGTCGCGCAGGTAATCCATGGCATCCACGAACCGGCCGATTCGTCGTCGGCCTTCGATCTGGGCCGTTGAACGAATGGCCCATACGCCCAGCGCCCCGGCAAGAAACAGCAAGCCCATGGTCAGGGCAAGAATAGGAAGAACAACGATGCGGTATTGGTATCCCGGGGAAATCATGCGCCCTTCGTGCGCCTCTGCAACCAGGGAGCTGATGGAATCAATCGTTTCTCTCGCCGCAATTCCCGCAATCATCAAGAGGAGAATGATCAGCACGGCATAACGCCAAATACCGTGTGGAGCTATGTTCATAAAACGGACCCCTTGCCTCCCGGCATCCGGTCAAGCCGCCTGCGCCTCTCTTCCGGAACCGAAGCGGCTCAAGGCGCTCCCGCGGAAGAACCGTTCGCATCCAGTCGCGTCGCCTCCAACGCCATATGGCGATGAATCAGGCGGCCGCCGGACGGAATGCCTACGCTGGTGTGAAGCGATTCGGCGCTGGCCAGGCCGACCGTCACGAAAATGATGACCTCATCCTGCACTCTTTCGGTCCTCGTATGCCGGAAGAGGTACTTCCCGATCAATGGAATATCGCCCAGCAACGGAACCTTGTTGACCACTTCCCGGTCGTCCGAAGAGGTCAAACCGCCAATGGCCACCGTTCGCCCGCTTTCAAGATTGAATTCCGATGTAATGGTCCGCGTGATGATAGGTGGAAGATCGCCTTCTCGCTGGACGGCTAGAATCCGGCTCAGCTCGGGAATAATCTTCAGCGTGATATTCGTTTCCGTGTTAACAGTCGGCCGCACGTCCACGCGAACGCCGGTCTCGACAAAAGGCAGCGTCTCGCTCAGCTCGCGCCGCGTAACGACCGTGCCGGCGGAAGCTCCCGGCTCCTGCCGCGTGACGTAGTTTGGATCTTTCCGGCCGACATGAATCTTGGCCGTCTCCCCGCTCGCCACGAGTACGCGCGGATTCGAAACGACGCTGACGCCCGTTTCCTGCTTCAGCGCGCTGAGCGTCACTTCAAAATCCGCTGCCGAAAGGACCGCCGCCCTTACATCGGCGACGCTTTTCGTGAATGAATCCGAGATATCCAGCCCCACGTCCTGGCTCACATCAATGGTATCCACCACCGAACGCTGCGAGTTGTTCAGGATGCCGTCTATGTCGTAGGTTTTTGTCAGCGTGTCTATATTTTGTCGCGAATCCAGCTGGCTCCACGTTGAAACGCGGCTGCTATCCCAATTTCGCTCCTCGCTGTACGCCCACACCAGATCTCTCGCGCTGATGGTATAGCCTGCCAGCGACTGCCAATTGATTCCGAGATTCTTGATGGCCTCGTCGTTCAGCTCAACAAACTTGGCTTCGATGAAGACCTGGGGCCGCGGGCGATCAATGCGTTCCACCACGTCCTTGATAACCGCCAACCGCTCGGACGTTTCCTGAACGATAATGGAATTCGCGGACGGGAATGCGGCTACAGACGAATTGGAGCTGACCAGCATTCGTTGAACCACGGGAAGTACGTTGGACACCGTTGTAAAACGAAGCTGAATCGTATCTATCGTGACCGGCGCAGCGGCCGCTTCCGACTTGGAGACGACGCTATATATGCCGGGACTCTTCATGACGAGTGTCATGCCTGCCGTATCGAGAATGGTGCGCAGTGCAGGCTGCCATTCGACATCTTTCAGACTGACGGTCACCGTGCCGATAAGGTTCGTGCCGGACACGATATTGGCTCCGGAAATACGCGCGAACATACGGACGACATCCTGAAGAGGAACACTGTCCAATGTTACGGAAATAAGACCCTCGCGTGGAGCGTCGGGCGCGGCCAATCCCGGCATCCCTTCTTCCGGAGTCAATTCGATCAGTTCGGCCATGGCCTCGGTTGGCGCGCCTTCCGCGACATAAACATCATCTTCCTCTTCGTCTTCGAAAGCCGGCACCTCTTCAAGCGGAGCGGGTTCGGATGGGGGGATATCCTCAAGCGCGACGGGTTCGGATGGCGGGGCATCCTCAAGCGCGACGGGTTCGCCCTCTTCGGGGATGACCGGCAACGGCCCCTCAGCGGGTGGCAGCACCTCCGGCTCTGTCGCGGGAGGAGGAGTTTCCTCCACTTCAGGATCAAGCTCCACCAAATCCGCGGGGACATCTTCGGCTACCAGCAGATCCTCGGCCCAGTCCTCTTCCTGTGCCGAAACCCAGCCACCGCTCACGATCACCGTCGCAATGCAAACGCTGATCAACAGGTTTATTTTTCTCATATTCACGTCCCTCTAGTAATACACGATTCTATATATCCTTGATGGAATTCCCATGTTATTCGTGTCGGTGCAACTCATAATCGCGTCAATGCCGGGTATCAATCCACAACCGGACACCGCAAACCACGGGTCAAAGCCCGTATCCGTGTATTCCAATGTATAGAACCATCCCAGCGCGCCCAACCACGATATTGTCATTCCGCCGGGGCCCGGGACCATACCACCCATGGTCGGGGGCACTTCCGTTGACAACGGCTGCAAAAGCACTCGGATAATCCGGTTGTTTTCCGTATCCGCTATATACAGGTAGCCGCGATCCTCCCATGCAACCCCTTCCGGCCTCTTCAGCAAGCCGGGGCCGACGATCACATCCCACGCATTGCTTCCATTGAACCGGAGTACGCTGTCACGCTCCCGGTCCACCACATACAACTCATTGGTCAGCCCGATGCTCATGCGATAAGGAACCTGCAACGCTCCCATGGCGGTGTTCGTGTTGCCCACCTGCTTCACGTACACTCTATTTGTGTCGAACAGCAACACGCGCCCCCTGATATTGGTTCCCGCCCAGTCCGATATATATAGACGGTCTTCCCGGTCCACTTCAACTCCGACCGGCGCCCGGGTCTGGCCCGCGTTGAATCCGTTCGTCACCAGCACCTTCCAGGTTCCACTGGTCTGGGTGAACATCAATACCCTGTTGTTGATGTCGTCCGCAACATACAGGTTGGTGCGACGATCCACCGCGACGTCGCGCGGCGGATTGAAGGAGCCGATCCCTGCGCCGTTTGTGGGCAGAATTGTCCAGGCGCCGGTTTGGGCGTTCCGGCGCTGGATGCGGAAGTTGTGTCCATCCGCGACATACAGGTTATCGCTGCTGTCGAAAGCCACGGAGAACGGCTGGTTGAACATCCCGACCGCGCTGGATGCGTTGGTCCCGCCATAGTTCGTGATGACGTTCAACCTCGTGTCGTAAACCACGATGCGGTGATTGTCACTGTCGGCGACATGCAGGCGGCGCTGCGAATCGAACGCAATACCGCGCGGTTTCAGGAACAATCCGAAGATATTCGTCGGAACGACCTCGTACTGGTAATACGTCCCGAGAATCTGCGCGATGCTGTTGGACACCACGGCGACCTGCTGTGTCGGCGGAGTGGTCCAGCCATCCAACCCCTTGAACTCAACGGTATAGGTTCCCGCGTCCACTTCCAGCAACGCACCGCTATCATAATAGCTGCCGCCGGACAATCGCCACTGTGCACCGGCCGACCGGGCATCCGCCGGCTCGATGTAGACCTCTATTCCCGTGATCCGGCTGTATACGCCGGTAATTGTGATCACGGATGGATCGGTAATGGATATGGATTGCGCATCCGGGGTGCGCCACCCGGGCAACGGCAGGAATTCAACGATGTGACCGCCGTACGCAAGATCCGCATAGGTCCCGCTGTTGGTCCACGGCCCGAGGTTCACACGCCACAACGCGCCGGACGAAATGGCATCCACCGGCTGGATCATGACATACAACCGGCCAATCACCGGCTCATAGGTGGCAATCTCATACACATCGCCGCCCTCGGGGATTACCACGTTTGTCGGCGCGGGCGTGATCCATCCCGGGATCGTATTGAAGACCACGGCCTGGTTGCCCGGCGACAGGTTGCTCACCGTCACATCGCTGAGCTGCCAGGTAATGCCGCCGTTCACGCTCCACCGGGCGCCCGCCGTCCGCGCGGCCACCGGTTCAAGCGTATAGGTCAACGTTCCGTTCTTCTGGTAATAGCGTGTCAGCGTCAGGAACTGACCGTTGGTCAGCGTCAAGGTCTCGTTCGTGGGAGACGTCCAGCCCTCCACGCTCCGGTAGGTGATATTGACCGTGTAGTTCGTCCCTATGATGCTGACCACATCACCGCTATCTCTCCACAGACCGCCGCCCAGCGACCACTTGCCGCCCTCGGCGACCGCTTCCGCCGGATAGAGCAGGATGCGCACGGAAGGCTGAGGCTGCACCGCGCCCGGCGCGTTGGTGAAGGTCGCATTGCCGCGAATCGAAGCCGAATGTCTCCAGCGATTGGTCCAGTCTTTCTGAACATAACCCAGGGCAAAGTCCTCAACCTGCCCCCACTGCCACGGGACGATCGCCGGATTCACGGCGGACACACCGTTGGTGATGTTGTTTCCGCTGGTTCCGATCACCGGCGCCGCCGATCGCCACCGCGTGCCGTCATCAAACCGGTAGTAGGCAATCAACCCTTCTTCTGTTCCCGCAAGCAGGTTCTGCTGCCACGTATCAATCTGGGTCGGACTGCGCACGACGTTCCACAGGCGCACTTCCTCGATCATGCCATTCCAGTTTTCACCGATTCGCTGAACAAGCGGTCCCACACCGCTGAACCGTGGATTCTCGGAGCAGATCGTGTTGGTAACAGCCGCTCCATTCACGTACAGCACGAGCTCCTGCGAAACGTTGTCGTACGTCGCGGCCAGGTGTGTCCATGCGTCGGTCGGCAGGGCGGTCGGCCCCACAACCCTGTGCTGCCCGAATCCGGCCTGAGGCCGCCGCGAACTATCCACCGAGAGGAA
>CAZTYH010000013.1:30868-35895 GCA_964617565.1 uncultured Verrucomicrobiota bacterium | reverse complement strand
TCTCCATCGTAATCCTCGTCTCCGTCCAGAACGCCGTCGGCATCCGTATCCGCCCGGAGAGGATGGGAATCGCTCCAGTATTCATAGAGATTGCTCAAGCCGTCGTTGTCCGCATCGGCCCATGATTCCGCCCCGCCCTCTCCGAAGAAGAGGTCCAACCACCATGTCGGCAGGCCGGTTTCAAAGTCACCCGTAAGCGCCGCATCCACATATTGCTCTGTCGCGAAAACGACATTGCTGAGTGCGAAGGCCCAATTGAGCGGATGCTCCACATCCTCCGCCGTCACGCCGCCGTCATCGAAGACATACCGCACCTTGTACAGCCTGCGCAGAATCTTCTCGAACGCTTCCTGCAGTTGCTTGTCGGATGCAACATTGTAGAAGGTGCCGCCCGTCACATCGGATATCTGCTTCAGGTAGGTTGCGTCAGCCAGCAGGAATCCGATTGTATCAACAACAATCTGCCGTTCTTTCACCGCAAGAATATCGTCAAGGGTCGGCTGCTGATCCTCGGGGAACGGTTCGCCATCCGACAGGAACAACGCCACGTGCCGGTCTTCGTCGGACCATCTTGCGACCGTATTGGTAAGCTCCGCCAGCGCGAGGCGATAGGCGGTTGCTCCTTCGGCCACCAGTCCGTCAATCAACTGTTTCGCGCGCCGCCGATCCAGCGTGAAGCCCTGGGTGATGTTCGTGGCCTCCGAAGAGAACTTGATGATGGAAATCGGCACGTCCTTGGGAAGCAGATCCAGGGCGGCTTTCGCCGTTGCCTTGAGCGCCTCGATCCTGGATCCGAACATGCTGCCCGACACATCCAGGACGAAGATCACGTCCTGCACGGCCGGATTCCTGAAGGTCACTTCGTCCATGTATCCGAACACGCCGGGGCCGCCCACCTCAACCGTGCCTGTACCACGCGCACAGGTCGAAATCAGCAATTGGGCCTGGAACGAACGGTCATTCACCATCAGTTCCAGCGCCTTGGTCTCCGGGCTCCACGAGGCCGCAAGCCGCGTCCACTCGTTGGCCGGAATGGCTGCGCCGCCCACCACGCGATGCCGTTCGCCGAGCGGAGTCTGGAATTCGACGACCGGCACACTGTTTTCCAGCCGCAGAGCAAAGTTCGTCAATCCCGCCGTAGTCACCCGCTGAGCCAGGCGCCCGGTCACCGGCGCCGCATTGGTCGGCATGTACCAGAGGTCAATCTCCCACTCGCCCTGGTTCAGATACTCCGCCACTGTTTCCGATGTCGGCAGCGATACCCCTGTCATCCGCATGCTCCGCTGCACCCATGGCGCCCGCGAATAGACGGGGCTGGTTATACGCCGCCCATGCCAGACATCCGGCTTCACCAGGCTGACGTCCAGTTCCTCGTAATCCGTCCATCCGTCGTCGTCTGTATCCAACTGGTCCGGCCGCGTGCCGTATTCCTGCTCCAGCAGGTTGGTCAATCCGTCGCCGTCCGCGTCTTCGTCGCCATCCCAGACCCCGTCTCCGTTCGTATCTACATTGTGCGGATCGGTGCCCGACCAATATTCATAAATATTGTGCAGGCCATCGCCATCCGGGTCGCCGTTGGCGCCGTTATCGCCCGTCGCATCGAAAGGATCCAGGCCGTAGAGCAGTTCCCACCAATCCGGCAAACCGTCTCCGTCGGAATCCTTGTCCGGCGCGAAGATGTATGTACCCGTGACGTTGGTCTGCGCCGCCGGAGACACGGTGACGTTTATGTTGGCCGGCCGATCCCATGCCGCAACATCCCTGAAGGCCACGGAATACGTTCCAGTGGCCAGCGGCATAATGGCTCCGCTGTTGAAGAAGTTGGTGCCGTTCACCGTCCACCGCGCCCCCGCATCACGTGCTCCGGACGGCTCGATGAGCACCTGCAGGCTGCCGTCCGTGGAGATGTAGGTGCGGGTAAGCACCACGCTCTCATTCTCTCCGATCGTCACCGTTTCATTCGTCGGCTCTATCCAGCCGCTCACCGGCAGGTAAGCCACCGAATGCAGTCCGGGCGACAGGTTCTCTACTCTCGTGCCGCTCGGTACAAACGTGCCGCCATCCACGCTGAATGCGGTTGAGTTCGTCAGCGAAGAAGGCAACAGGTGAATGGTCAGGCTTCCGTTCTTGAGATAGTTCCGGGTCAGCGTCGTCGTGACCCCGTTACTCGCGACAAGGGTCTCTGTCACCGGCGCCGTCCAGCCTTCAATCGTTCGGTACGTAATCGTTACCGTCGGATTGTTCGTGTCCGAAACAACCGCCGCGTCCCCGCTTTCCCGCCACGGGCCACCGTCAATCGCCCATTGTGCACCGGCATCAAGCGCGGCGGAAGGACCAAGCACCACGCGCACAGCCGGCAGCGCCTGGAAGCCTACGTTGCCGCGGATCGTTGCCGAGTCGCGCCAGTGCCGCATCCAATCCCGCTGGACATGATAAAGCGCGTAATCTTCCACTTGGCCCCATTGCCACGGCGCAATAGCCGGGCTCACGGCCCCGCCCGCGCCATTGGTAATATTGTTTCCGCTGGTGCCGATCAGGACCGGCGACGGGCTCCATCGCGTGCCGTCATCGAAGCGATAGTAAGACACCAACCCGTCTTCCGCGCCGTTCAGGATGCTGTTCATCTTCTGCGCAATGTTCGACGCGTTGAGCGTAATGCTCCACAGCCGGAATTCGTTCAGCATGCCGTCGAACCCTTCGCCAATCCGCTGAACCAGCGGACCCGCGCCGCGGGTTCGCGGGTTCTGAGAGCACACGACACTCGCCACCTGCGTCGCGTTCACATACAACACCAGTTCCTGCGACGTATGCTCGTACGTCACCGCGAGATGGGTCCATTCATCAGACGGAATCGCGGAGGGTCCCGTTACGCTGAAGGCGCCAAATCCCGCGCGGGGCTGCATCGAGGAATCAATGGAGAGGAAGTAGTTCGTTACCCCCGGCTCGATATTGCGCCGGATAACATATCCGTCGCCGCCCCACCCGGTCGCCGGGTTCACCCAGGATTCAATGGTGAAGTTATCGAGCGCGAAGCGCGTCTGGATGGGCAGATCGAGGTAGTCGCCCGCGCCGCCATCCAGCAGAAGCGCCTTCACTTCCCACGGATTCAGCGAATTGTCGCCCGCCGTCCCCAGCAGCTTCTCTTCCATATCGCTGATTCCATCGTCATCTGTGTCCGCGATGCGTGGATCGGTCCTGTGCAGCTGCTCGTCGTGGTTCGTCAATCCGTCGCCGTCATAGTCTTCATCCCCATCCAACACGCCATCACCATCCGTATCCGGATTCAGCGGATGCGTGTCGCACAGGTATTCATACAGGTTGTTCAATCCGTCGCTGTCGGGATCGCCCTTCGGATCGGCGCCCGTCGGGCTGCCGAACCACATCTGCTCCCACCAATCCGGAATGCCGTCGGCGTCCTGATCGAATATACCGAATACGTTGGCGTAGCTAGCCGCAGTGAGCCTTGTCCCGACGCCGGAAATGCTGTAATCCCAGTTCAGCGGATTCACGAAATCCTCGGCATCATCGCCACCATCGTCGAACATGTAATGCGCAACCAGCTTGCTGCCGGTCGGGTCCAGCGACGGCGAAGTGCCGATATCCGGAGGCGGCGCGATGCCCGTGCCGGCCGACCCGGACATCGAGAACTTGAAGTTGCTGAGGAACACCGCGCTGTCGAGAATGGAATCGCCGGCGTCCGCGATCATCAGCTTCAGGGTATGAGTGCCCGGAGTCAGCGGCCACGAAGTCACCAGCAACGGCGTCAACCCGTCATATTCAAGGAACAGACTGACGGGCGTCGCGTTGGTCTTCGCGGGATGTCCCGGATGCCACGGATCGTTGTCGAGCAGGAAGAAGTTGTTGTTCACCGTCAGCGGCTTGCCGTTCTGGTCGAATGTAATGTTGTCTCCGTCCAGAAAAGCGGCAAACGCATCGTTGAACTGCGAGTTGACATACTCGGGATACTCATCGGAAGCGAAGAGCACGTTGAAAGACAATCCCTCCACGGACGCGTCCGTGGTGAACGTCAACGTCAACGTAATCGCGTCAAACGTCGGAGAACTGACCAGCGCGGTCATTTCGCTGTCTCCGCCAAGCCCCAGGTTGGTCGTCTTGCTCGGAGACGTATTGGTGCTGGCCGCATCTTTCGCATTTCCGGTGGAGAGGATAATTCCGTTATACGGCCGCACGCCGGGCAGGTCCGGGAAGTTCTTGTATGTGCCGGCCGCGATCGCCACGCCCGTGAATGACGCGGTCAGGTTGGACACTCCGGCCGGAACCACGTTTCCTTCCGTCAACGCTTCCAACAGCTTGTCGGCCAGGTCGGTGGTCGCCACCTCGATGTCCCCGTCCCCGCCGGGCGTCGGACCGGTGCCCGTCTCGGGCTCGCCAAGGCTTTCCCCGCCGATGCTGTTCATGAAATCGGCGATCTCACCGGACGTGCGAGCCACGCGCCAAATCCTGACCTCATCCATCACGCCCTGTATGCCGCCACCGAGTCGCGTTGCTCCGGCGCCGCGAGCGCAATTCAACAGGCTCGCCTTGGACTGGTAGGAAACTCCGTTCACATACAGCGACAGCGACTTATTGAACGCGTCCCAAACGCCCGCCACATGAGTCCACTCATCTGTCGGAATCGCGAAGGCGCCGGCCACAAACTCCTCCTGGCCGGTCATGTTGCTGAAGTGCACCCGCGGCACGTTGTTGACGAGACGCAGGGCAAAGTTGGTTTGTCCCGCCGTCGTCGTCCGGATGATCAGGTCGCCGGTCTGCAAGCCGTTGGTCGGCATGATCCAGCACTCCAGCGTCCATACGGCCAGGTCAAACCGGTCTCCGGATGGACCGGACGGCACTTGCACGCCCGCGCCACCATCCAGCAGGAAACCTCGGAACAGGAGCGGACTACGCGACCATGTCGGGCTCGTGATCCTGTGGCCGTGCCACATATCCGGTTTCAACAAGCCTATGTTCAGCTCCTGGTAATCCGTCCATCCATCGTCATCCGTGTCCGGACGATCCGGCCGCGT
>CAZTYH010000013.1:16129-30768 GCA_964617565.1 uncultured Verrucomicrobiota bacterium | reverse complement strand
CCATCGCCGTCGGAATCCTTGTCCGGCACAAAGGTGTAGGTGCCGGTGTAGTTTGTCACCAGCAGCGGGGTGAGGAAGGTGTTGATGTCCGCCGGCTCATCCCACTCGGCCACCCGGCTGAACGCGATCGTGTACTCGCCCGTCACCAGCAGAACTTCAGATCCGCTGCTGAAATAATTCGTGCCGTCCACGGTCCATTGCGCGCCTGCGGCCCGTGCCCCGGCCGGCTCGATGAACACCTGCAACCAGCCGTAATTCGGAATGTAGGAACGCACGATTTCCACGTGTTCGCCCTCTTCAATCCAAACGTACTCCGCATCGGGATGCGCCCATCCATCGAGGGGCTGATAAACCACCAGGTGCAGTCCGGGACTCAGGTTGCTGATCGAACTTCCGCTCGGAACAAACTCGCTGCCGTCCACGCTGAATCCTGCGCTGTCGGTCACTTCGCCCGGTTCAAGATGAACGGTCAGGCTTCCGTTTTCCGCGTAATGACGCGTGAGCGTCGTTGTAACGCCATTACTGATCGTCAACGTTTCGAACAACGGAGCGGTCCAGCCGGAGATGGTCCGGTAGGTGATGTTGACCACCAGGTTGTTCGTGTCCGACAGCGTCACGGTGTCACCGCTGTTCTGCCAGGGGCCGCCGTTCATGGACCATTGCGCGCCCGCGCCGACCGCGGCGCCGGGCATCAGCATTACCCGAACCGCCGGCAGAGGCGCCACAACACCGGGCGCGTTCGTAAACGACACGCTTCCGCGAATGGTTGCCGAGTTGCGCCATCGCTTCTGCCAATCTTTCTGCACATGGCTCAAGGCGTAATCTTCAACCTGACCCCACAGCCACGGGTTGATGGAAGGATCCGGCAGTCCGCCCGTCAGGTTGTTTCCGCTGGTGCCGATCACGGAAGGCGCCGTGCGCCAGCGGGTCCCGTCGTCAAATCGGTAATAGGCCGCGAGCCCTTCTTCCGAGCCGCTTAATGTCGTCCACATCCGCGTGGCAATGGCCGACGGACTGCGCACAACATTCCAGAGCCGCACTTCGATCAATTGCCCGTCAAAGCCCTCGCCGACGCGCTGGATAAGCGGTCCAACCCCGCTCCGCCGCGGATTCGCGCCGCAGACCTGCACCGCCACTTCCGTTCCGTTCACATACAGCCTTAACTCCTGCGCCACCGAATCATAGGTCGCCGCCAGGTGCGTCCACGTGGCCCCATCCGCCGTGATGGCCGACGGCGCCGTCACCCGATATTCCCCGAAGCCCGCGCTCGGGCGCAGCGATCCGTCCACCGACAGGAAATAATTCGTGACCCCCGCCTCCACGTTGCGGCGAACGACATAGCCATCGCCACCCCAACCGGCATCTGGATTCACCCACGCCTCGATCGTGAAGTCCTTCAGCGCGAATCGCGACTGGTTGGGCGTATCCAGGTAATCGGTGGCGCTGCCGCCGAGCACCAGCGCCTGCAGCTTCAGCGGCATCAACGAGTTCGCCGGACTCGTTCCGGCAACCTTTTCCGCAAGGTCGTCCAGCCCATCGTCATCGGTATCGGCCAGGCGGGGATCGCTGCCGTGAATCTGCTCGTCCAGATTCTTCAACCCATCACCGTCGTAGTCCTCGTCTCCATCCAGGATGCCGTCCCCATTGCTGTCCGCCTTCAACGGATGCGTGTCGCACCAGTACTCATACAGATTGCTCAATCCGTCGCCGTCGGCATCGCCCCATTGCTCGACATCCTGGTCGCCGAAAAAGAGGCTCTGCCACCATTCAGGCATTCCGGTCTCGATGTCACCCGTGAGGGCGGCATCCACGTAGGCATCGGTGGTGAAGACCACGTTGCTCAGGGCGAAATCCCAGTTCAACGGATGCTCAACATCTTCCGCCGTCACGCCCCCGTCATCGAACACATACCGCACCTTGTACAGCTTGCGCAGGATGCTTCCGAACGCTTCCTGCAGGCCTGTTTCGCTCGCCGCCTCATAGTAGGTGCCGCCGGTCAACGTCGAAATGCGCTGCAATTCGTCGGGGTTCTCAAGCAAGAACCCGATCGTATCCACCGTGATCTGCTTGTCGCTCACGCCCAGGATGTCCTGCGACGTCGGCGTTTCCTCCTCGGGGAACGGTTCACCGTCCGACAGGAAGAGCGCCAGATGGCGCTCATAGGTTGACCACTTCGCAACGGTGTTTGTCAGCTCACTCAATGCTGCACGATAGGCCGTTGATCCTTCCGCCTTGAGTTCGTCCACCAGGCGCTTCGCCTGGCGACGATCCAGGGAGAACCCCTGCGTAATGTTGGTAGCCTCGGTTGCAAAGGTGACGATGGCCACAGGAATATCCGTCGGCAACAGGTCCAGCGCGAGCTTGGTGGTCCGCTTGAGCGATTCGATGCGCTCGCCCGCCATGCTCCCCGACACATCCAGCACGAACACCACGTCCTGGACGACCGGATTACGAAGGATGACTTCGTCCATATATCCAAGCACGCCGGTGCCGCCGATTTCGACACGGCCTTCACCGCGCGCGCAGGAAGAGACAAGCAATTGAGATTGGTAAGACCGCTGGTTCACCGAGAGTTCCAGGGACTTCGTTTCCTGGTTCCAAGCCGCGGCCAGCCTTGTCCATGCATTCACAGGGATCGCCGCACCGCCCACCAATTGCTGCCGCACACCGGTCGGCGTCTGGAATTCGACCACCGGTACCCCGGCCTGCAGCCTGAGCGCGAAGTTCGTCAAGCCTGCCGTGGTCACGCGCTGCGCCAGCACTCCGCTGACCGCCGCGTTCGTCGGCATATACCACAGATCCACAAGCCATTCCGACTGATTCAGATACTCTGAAACGGTCGGCGATGCTTCCTGCGGAGCGCCGGTCAACTGCATGCCCCGCTGTATCCAGGGCGACCGCGAGAACACGGGACTTGTAATCCGCCGGCCATGCCATTCGTCCGGCTTGAACAGCGAGGAGTCCAGTTCCTCAAAGTCTGTCAACCCGTCGTCATCGGTGTCCGCGATATCCGGCCGCGTTCTCCAATGCTGCTCTTCAATGTTTGTCAGCCCGTCCCCGTCCAGATCCTCGTCTCCGTCCCATGTTCCATCCCCGTTTGTATCCACATTCATCGGGTCGGTGCCGGACAGGTATTCATAGTAGTTGTTCAACCCATCTCCGTCCGGGTCGCCGTCGGCCCCGTTGATCCCGGTCGCATCATACGGATCGAGCCCGTAAAGAACCTCCCACCAATCCGGCAATCCATCGCTGTCGGAATCCTCATTCGGATTCTCCGTGTAGACCCGCGTCAACGTTGTCGTCACGCTGTACGCCACGGTCACCACGTCGGTCGCCGGCGGAATCCAGTTCGGGATCTTGAGATAACCGATGGTATGCGTTCCGACCGGCACAGCGACTACCGCTCCGCTGTTGTTCCACAACCCGTCGTTCACGCGCCATTGCGCCCCATCCACCAACGCGTTGGTCGGCCCGATGTTAACCCGGATGAAGCCGATGTTTGGCGAGTACGTACGCACCAGAGAAACCGTGGTCCCCGCGGGAATCAACACGCTCTCGGACGTCGGCGGAATCCAGCCCGAGGGCGAGGTATACTCCACCAGGTGACCGCCGGGCGACAGATTCTCGACGATCTCACCGCTGGTCCTTGCGGCACCGCCATCCACTTTCCAGCGCACCGCGTCCTGCAATTCCGTGGGCTGGATCACGATGGACAACGCGCCGTTCCTCAGGTAACTCCGGGTTATGACCGTAGCCACCCCATTGCTCAGGGCCACGACCTCTTCTCCCGGCGCGGTCCACCCCGAAAGCGTCCGGTAAAGAATGCTGTGTATGCCGGCCGGCAAATCGAAAAGGGTCGTTCCGCTGTTCTGCCATGCGCCTCCGTTCAGTGACCACTGCGCGCCCGCGACAACCGCATCGGCGGGACTCAACAACACGCGCAGGGACGGTGGACCAAGAACTCCGTCCGGCTCAACAAACGCGACGTTTCCTTTCAGGACCGCCGCGTGCCGCCAGTGCTTGTTCCAATCGTTCGTATAAGTGAAGTCCTGCGCGCCGGCAGGTTGATGGAACGGACCGAACGGCAGGATGTTCGTCACCGCCTGCCCGTCATCAAAACGGAAATAATGAACAAGCCCGTCGCTCGATCGCGGTACGGTGCGATTCCAGTTTGTCGCGATCTGGCCCGCCGTGCGCCCCGAGCTCCAGATGCGCACTTCATCAATCCGTCCCGCAAATCCTTCGCCCATGCGCAGGAAGGTGTGGCCGCCGCGGCCATTGATCTTCGGCGAGTTGAAAAGAGCGCTGTTGCTCGAAACAGCCAGCACGCCGTTGGTGAAAATGGCCAGCGTCGCATTGCTGTAAAGAGCGGATACATGGGTCCACACTCCTGTCGGCACGGCGCCACCCCGCACGACACGCCGCTGCCCGAGAACTGTCGAGTATTCGACATACGCCCGCAAGCCGCCGACACCATCCGACTCAAGACCCAACGCATAGTTCACCGCGTTGGACCCGCTGGGTAGTTGCTCGACCACCCGCCGAACAATAATCCCTTCGCCGCCTGCCACGCTGGCCGGCTTGACCCATGCCTCGACCGTCCATTCCGGAAGCCGCTGCTTCAGCGCCGGTGGAAGCTCAAGATAATCCGAAACGCCACCCCCCAGTTCGATCGCTCTCGATACGGGAGGATCGGATGGATCCGCCGGATTGGTGCCCATCACGTATTCTTCAAAATCTATGAGCCCGTCGTCGTCCGTATCCACCAGGTCCGGACGCGACCCCTGCTCCTGTTCCAGAAGGTTGGACAAGCCATCGCCGTCCAAGTCCTCTTCCGCGTCAAGGACTCCGTTACCGGAGGTGTCCGCCTCGCGCGGATTCGTGCTTGACCAGTATTCGTAAAGGTTGATCAGACCGTCCCCGTCCGGATCGCCCTGCGCGCCATTGGGTCCATTCCTGGCGCCGGGGGCCGACTCGCCCAATGTCCCGTCGTCGTACGGATCCAATCCGTACATGATTTCCCAGGAATCCGGCAATCCGTCTCCGTCCGAATCATCGGCATGGCGCGTGGTCGCGCCGTAGGTCGGAGCTGCGTCAACCGTTACCCATGAAAAGTTATTGGTCGGCAATGCATAGCCGCGGTCGCCGAAAGCATAATTTTCGGAATGCGAGCCCGTCAGGCTGTTCTTCGCCTTCCGCACGAAATCCTCGGCATCATCGCCGCCATCGTCGAACCTGTAATAGGCCAGCAACGGGTTCCGGGTGAATCCGCCGCTTTGGTCCTTGTCCGTATAGAGCACCTTCGCCAGAACCTGCGGCTCTCTCAAGGCGTTCAACGGCACGCCCAACTCCCCCTCCTTCATCGGGTTTTCTCCCTGCCAGAGGAGCACATCGGTTCCCGTGTCAAAAACGCCGTTCTCGTTTTTATCAATCCAGACGCTTTCCCGCTCATCAAAGACCCCGGGGCTCCCGGGATGAAAGATGAAGGTGGTCAACACATTGGACAACACGGTACCCGGCTGCCCTTCAAACAGGGAACCGCCGTTAACCAGCACAAAATCCGGTCCGGCGATGCGGCCGGTGAATAACCGCCGGCCCGGTTCGGCATCCACATCCACCCACACATCATCCGCCAGGTTCTGCGGCACCAGTTGGCGTGAATAGCGGTTGATCTGGTCCGCCGTGCGCGCATGGCCCCATATGCGTATTTCGTCCAGCATCAGGTTGTCAACAAATGAGCCGTCCGGTGAAACGGCAAAAGCCAGCTCGTTTGTCGCCGGGTACATCCACTTGCCGGCATTATCCGTGCTGTTGATGTTCAGCGACATCTGGAGCACACCGTCGAGATACAAACTCATCGAACGATTGACGCTGTCCCATACCCCCGCGAGATGCACCCACTGGTTTGTCGGCAGCGCGTTCGCCGTGACGTTGGTCCGGATGGTCGCGAATTGCGCCCACAAGATCGGAACGTTGTTGGTCAGTTCCAATCCATAGACGAGGCTCGCCTGCGCGCCCAGGCGGGTCTGGTAACGGAACAGGTGTCCGGAAAGCCCCGTGTCGAGCAGCTTCACGTAACACTCGATTGTCCAATTCTGACGGACCAGGTCTTCACGCACACCGGCAGGCATCGAACCGCTCCCCGGCTCAGGCTCGGGATCGGGAATGATGATTCCGTCCGCGTCCGTGATCAGCGCCGCTTTCGGATGGAACGGATCGCCGGAATGGACGGGGCTCGTTCGCAGTATATAAATTTCCTCAAGGTCGGTATATCCGTCACCATCGGAATCCTGCCCGCTGTCCACGCCCAGGCTGGCCGTGGGCAGAGCACTGCCCAGTGTCTCGGCCCGGCTGATGCCCAGCCCCGCGCGCGGACTCACCAACGTGGAGTGCGGTGCGTTGGTGGGATACCACCGCCACTTGTAAGTCGAATCCGGCCTGTGATTATACTGGTTCGGATTGGTTTCGTCGCCGGTGCCGTTGATGAACGGGAAGGTCGCCGATCGCAACCCGTCCGGGCCGACATATTCGTCCCAGTTCATAATCCCGTCGCCATCCGGATCTCCAAAGGGTCCATTGTCCCAATTTAACGGGCCACCCGGATCCCGCGGATCCAACCCGAACTGAACTTCCCAACCGTCCGGCAAGGTGTCGCCATCAGAATCCCATCCGGGAGGAATGGTTTCGTCCGCATAATTATAACCCGTGCCGGGGCTCGGATCGGTCCACGCATGATTCCGCAGGTTATAGCGATTCGTGAACGCGGGAATGGTCTGGTCCATCACCAAGCCGAGATTGAGGTCGGCGCCCGCAGTACTCATCAGGCATACGCGCACCCTCTCCTTGCTCTGCGTGTCGGCATAATAATCGGTCTGTGGAAAAGGAACGAGATTCTCCCAGACCCACATGTGCCCATTCGCGCTGCCTTCACGCAGATCCTGGTGCAGGCACATCTCGCGATAGCTTGTTAAACCATCGCCGTCGGGATCGCCCGAAGCAATGCTGAGATTGTAGTCCGCACTGATGTTCGGCTGGTTCGTCAATACGCCGACCCTGGGATCTATATCGTTGTTCGGGTCGTACCACGCCGCTTCAAAGCTGTCTATCAGCAGGTCGAAGTCCGTATCAATGTCCAGGGGATTCAAATCGTCGGCCGGATACGCCGTAAGCCTGCCTCGCGACACGCCGTCCACAACCACGTCGGCCTCCATGCGGGGATGTCCATCCACACCGCAATACTCCTGCCAGTTGGAAAGCCCGTCGCCGTCGGGATCTTCCGTCGTGTCCGTGGGATCCGTGGGATCCAATCCGATGGAAAGCGACTGGAAAAAGTATTTCCATTCCCAATAATCATCCATGTCGTCACCGTCGGAGTCCCAGTTGGCCGGACTGATCATGTCCATGCCGAATCCCGCGATGGAGATGCGATACTCATCGAAATTGGTGAGGCCATCCTGGTCCGGATCATCGGCATCCGTCCATCGCAATGGGTCTTGCGAGCCCTGGAACCAGAACGCTTCCCACCAGTCGGGAAGATTGTCGCCATCCGTCGAATCCAGCACCGGCAACGTCACGCCGACGATCGTCACAAGCCCGCCGGTCCCCACCGCCACGGAAAACGTGTACGGCACGCTTCGGGGTTCTCCGATCTCGTAGGAACCGCTGCTGTCCGCATCCACCCAGGCCACCGCCTGGAAATTCCCGTTCGTCGGCAAAGTGACCGTAAATGGATACGATGCGCTCAAGGGAAAAGGCATCGCGCCGGAAGCAACCACCTGGAAGCCCAGCGGCGGACCCAGGATCTCCGATCCGCCTGCCCAAATACCCACCGCGATGTCGCCCGCTCCGTCGCCGTCACCCGGCGGATTCATGGAGGGATTGGCATCCGCCCATCGCGACTGGTTGATCGCAAATCCGGAAATGGAGAAACTGGTCGGCTGCGCCGGATCTTCGACCACCAGGTTCACCCCCTGGACCGACAAGGTTCCGTTCGTCGCCGAAATCGTAAAGAAGGAGGCTGTGCTTCTGGGCTCTCCATCATTGTACGCGCCATCCGAATTGCCGTCCACCCAGGCTACCACCTGGTAACTTCCGTCCCCCGGAACCGTGTTGGTATAGGGATAGGAAGAGTCATATGCAAACGGCAATGCGCCCGAAGCCACGACGAAAGCAGACAGGGGCGGCCCGCTGATCGTAGATGCGCCGGCCCATACGCCGACCACCAGGTCGCCAAGCCCATCCCCATCTCCCGGCGGCGGCGCACTGTCATCCCACGTGGACCGGTTGATCGCAAAACCGGAAACACTTTGCCCGTACGCGGTCGAACAAAGCATGACCCCTGCGGCGATCAACAGGCCGCCGAGCACCGCGCGGCACCTGTTATGATAAGTCTTCATGGTGTCACTCCCGCTGATCAAGGCTGCATGATCAGAACATTGACCGTATTCCCTGCGCTATCCGCACAACGCACGGTGTTGTCTCCAGACCCCACCGTACTCGCTTTGTAAACCACGCTGTTCCCCACGCTTGGACCATCAATACTTCCGAGCGCGATATCCGCCACGGTCCACGTGTAAGGAGGTGTACCGCCTGTCGCCGTCAGGATTGCGCGCCCGCCCGGCTGCGTGATCGTATCCGGAACCGCCACCGCCACCAGCGGCGACGATTGCGCGACCACTTCTCCAATGCCGGCCTGCCCCCTGGTGTCGAAAGCGACCACGCTGTTCGGCGCAACAGCCGACGCGGTGTAAACGGCCTCGAAGGTTGAGGCAAGCCGTGTGATCGTTCCTGCCGACGGATCGGCCACATCCCACTTGTATTCGCCCTGGCCCCCCGACGCGCGGAAATTAACCGCCTGCCCCGCAAATGTAATCGTGACCGATGCAGGCGTTATCGAGATGTCGCGGAGCGAAGTCGTCCGGGGATCGCTCACGTAAGGATTTCTCCTGAACCAATCGTCCAACCCGCCGGTGTCGGGACTATCCTCATCCTCGCATCCCACGAACAGCAGGGAGGACGCAAACACAAGAACCAGCACCTGGATCAATCGCATAACATGATATTTCTTCATCCCAAACCTCCACCGATTCCGGGTTTTACACCGTATCCGTTTTTTCTGTTGCTCAATTCCACCTGAATCATTTCCGCTTTTGCCTTACCGCAAAATCACTTCCGCGTAGCCTTCACTGACGCGCGCGCGGCTGATTTCTTGTCCGCCTTCTTATCCGCCACGCCGCCATCCTTTATCTGGAACTTGGGCCGCCGTCCCCACATCGGCCATTCAACAATCAGGGTAACGCTGTGCCGCGTCCGCGATACTTCCTGCGCGTTCACCGTAAGCCCCATGATCGAGACATAGGGATTGTTGCGTTCGAGCAAGCCGATCAATGCGATGAGTTGCGGATAACTGCATTCCGTGTTCAGGCGCACCGTGTACGGCCTGTAAATCCGCCCCGACTTGATCAACCCATCCCACGCGGGCGGCGCCGAACTCCCCACCGGAGAAATGGACTGAATACCCACGCCCGCCTCGCGGGCATACGTGTAAAGCTTGTCCTGCACCCAGGCCAGGGGATTGTTTTCCGGCACGGCATAATTGTTCCCGGCCTCGGTATAAAGCTTCATCGCCTCGGTGTATTCTGCGCGAACCTTGGCCTCTCCGCTCATCGCCATCTGCGCCTTGAATATCTGCGTTCGTAAATCCTCCAGCTCACCGACAGACTCTCCCCGGTCCGCAAAAAAAGGCGCCAGCACAAACTGCCAGAGCGCAAAGAGCCCGCCGGCGATCCACATGCCCACCAGCAGCAACGCCTGCTTGTGCTCCTTCTTCATCTCTGACAGGCTGAAATTCATCAGAACGCAAGCCTCTCCGTCGTCGCCTCAACGATGAACCGCGCCTCGGGAACCTCCGATTGCGACGATTCCTGCTTCAAACCTTCCGGCATGCGCACACCGGACAACAAACCCTGGAAGCCTTCCGCGCGGGCCAGGCTGTCCATGAACTGATTCACCACGGCAACGGGATTGTCCGAGACGATGCGCCCTTCCATGCTGATCACATATATGCGCCCCGGCAATGATACTGCGGTCGCACCTTTTCCTTCCCGGATGAAATCGTGATCGCCCCTGATCATGACACGCCTGAACTGCATCGCCGCCGGTACAATCTCCTGCAACTTCAGGAACCGCTCATCCCAATGCACGCGGGAATTCGCCCATCCCTCCAACTCTTCCCGGATCTTCTGCAGCTCCGTTAAATCGTTCCGCATGGATTGCAGCGTGTTGTATCGCGGCTCCCGCATCTTCCAGACCTCGCGCGCCCCCTCCAGTTCCTTGCGCGCGATCTGGAAATGCATGAACCCCAGCGCGCCGAACACCAACCCGAAAGCCAGCGTGGAAAAAATGCAGACTTGCACGACGAACGCGCCGCTCACCGCCCCTTGACGGCGGAACTCTCCGCTTTTCATCAGGTTGACATGCGTACTCATGAACCGTGAAACACTCCAAGGCAGGCGCCGATTGCCGCCGAAAATCGCGATTCCTGTCCCTTTAACTCATCGGAATATGCGTTCGGAGCCACTTCGACAAATTCGAAAGGGTTCCACTGGATTGCATCAATCCCCACCGCCGAAGTCACTTCATCCATCCAGTAACGGGAAAGCGTCGTGCCGCCGGAGAGGTAAACCGCGCCCACCACGCAATCCTCGCGTCGCTCAACGAAATCCTTGGAAATGGTGAGTTGCCGGAGAAATGGATCCATCACCTCGTGGACCGGTTGCGAGATGTCGAACGAGCCGTCCGCAATAATCCCGCGCGCCGTTTCCTGGTCCACCCCCAATTGCTGCTGCACACGTGCAACGATCGTGTCGGCGCCGAAATCGAATTTGCGAACCAGCGCCAGCGTCTTCTTGTGGAAAAGCGCCATGTAGGTGATCTTTGCGCCGGATTCGATAACCGCAACCGCATCGTGCGGCAGGTCGGCGCCGGGACCATGCACAAATGCCGTCATGGCGGCCAACCCGGATATCGCCAGGCAACAGGGAGCAGGCGGTCCATACGACACAAGGCTGAGGACAGCCTTGGACTCCTTCTCAGGAAGACCTACAACAAGAACTTTCGTCTCCTGCTTTCCGCGCACAAGCGGCAAAACTACATGAGAAACACGGAATTCATCCGAAAGTCCCACCTGCTCACGCACATCGGCTTCTTTCAGATTCTCTGCATCCACATGCCCCTGCATGTTGAGCAAGCGAACCGCGGCGCTGGCTCCCGTAACCGCCATCGCCGCATAATTGGCCTGAAATGCCTTGGGTACCTTCAGCCGGATGTTGTGCCCGGTTGCGCTTTCCGGCACTTCGAATGGGGGTAGTATATCCGCGGCCAAGAGAGCGATTTGCCCCTTGTTGTTGCGCATACGAACGATCTTCAGGCCCGTGCTGCCAAAGTCCACACCGAGAATCTCGGTCGGGCTCTTGCGCTGACGACCCTTGCCTGGCTTTTTCAATGGCATCGCCTGCACCATAAATTAGAAAGACATTTAAGAAATAGCAAGATTTATGCCCGCCTGTCGTTTCTCGCGCGCGCAAACCGCTTTCTGCCCGTTTACGCGCGGCGAGCCTTCGCTCCAGCCGGCGGATGCGGGAGTTGCTTTTCTCAGTTCTCAGAATACACAACTCAAAGAAGCTCTTACAGCACTTTTGGCAAGAAAATGAAAGATTTCCTGTTAGCCCGCTTATTGCACGAGTACTCGTGCAATATCCGGGTTACGGGTGGACGGTTAAAAGATAGCGACTCAATTTTCTGCTGTACCACGACGGCTGAAGCCGCCGCGCTGGCGCCACAGCTTGACATGCAAAACTCATGACAAAGTTCCGCCATTCCATTTCACCAACACCCCATCACCCCAATAAAAAAACCGGCGGGTACGGGCCTTTCGGCCCGTCCCGCCGGTCCAGGCATTCCTGATTATCTTGGAGGTACAGTTATCACGTCAAACTGTCTCCCGGTTACTGCCACGCGGTGATGACCACGTGGTCGGCTGTTGTGCCGGGGGTAGATCCGCCGCCGCCACCACTGCCGAAGCCATAATCAGCATAGGTGAAACGGCTACCCGACCCATTGAACAGCAGGTTTCCACCACAAATGATGGTCCCCGTGAAGTCTGCGCCACCACTGAACGTGATGTCACCCTTCGCCCAGAGGAGTCCCGCTGTTTGTCCATGGCCCATCGTCATGCTGCCGTCGCGACTGACCAACGTCGGAAGACCGGCAACCGGTGTAGCATTCAACGTAGCGTTCTGCTTCATGTTGATGTTGCCCGTCACAACGATGCACCCACTGTAGGTCAACGTCTTGTTGTTCGCAACAGCCAGGGTCCCGTTAATCCATTTCACACCACCCGGAATATTCCAGGTCGTATTGGCGTTAATGGATTGCGAGTTCACCACCTGTCCGTTGGCCAACGCTGTCGCGTACAACGCGCTGAAGTCCAGGGTCGGGAGCGGAACCATCGGTGCTGGACCAACAATTTCCGTGCCCGGCGAGAAGCTTCCGCTGATGGACGGCGACCTGATTGTGCCGTAAAGCGCACACGGCCCACTGAACACCGCCTTCACAGAAGCCGAGGCATATACCGGCTCGTCTGCTGTGCCCCACGAGCTGGATCCGTTCACGTCAATATTATTATTCGCGTGAACATATCCGCCAAACTCGCTCGATCCGTTCATGCGCATTTGGCCGTTGACCAACCAGGTATAAGCGAATGGATCTGTCGGCTGCTCGCTGGGATCGCTGCTTCCCGGCGTCGCCGGCAACATGTTCTTCACATCCGCCTTGACCGTGATCGTCGCGTTACCACTCTGGCCCACCGAGACTATGCTCGCGCGGTCGTCACCCACCATTGTTACGGTGACGTCAAAACCTCCGTTGCCGAAGGTCATCGCAGGGAATTGCGAGGGATCAGCCGCGTTCGCGAACGCCTGCTTGATCGTATTGTAGGCTTCATTGGCGCCCGCTTCCGCGTAGGCCTGAGCCCTCATTGCATCCCTGATGCGGGTGACGGCATAAGCTTGCTGTTTGGCAAAGCTTACCATCGCCGCTCCGGCGATCGAAACCAGCAACACGACCACCATCAGGGTGACCATGGCTGAGCCTCGACGTCGGCTCTCACTTACCGGTATGTATGTATGCATTGCTGCACCTCCTGTTGTTTATTTGCCTGTATTACGGGGTTCCACCTCCGCGGTGATGGTGGAGGTCAACCGGTTTGACCCCACACCGCCAAACCCCGCTACATCTTTATAAATTGTCAAATCCACCGTCATACCCTTGATCAACGGCTTGTTGTTCACCGTCACTTCCATAATGCCGTAATCAGGACCAATAGTAATCGTTCCGCCGACGTCCGTCAGGCGCGTAATGCCCGTCCACCTAATCGTAACATCCTTCAACTTCGGAACCGCCGTGCCCGCGTTGTTCGGTGTCAGAATCGCCTGGAACTGAACATAGCGCTTGTTGCCCGGATTGATCCCTCCCGGCGTCAGGATCGCCGCCACGTTGGTCCACCCCGGCGCATCCGACATGTCGGCTTGATCGCCCGTTCGCACTTTCAGCCTGACATCCGTGCCGGCCGGCTTGACCGCCGTCCACGCGATATCCTGGTATGCCGGCGCATCCTGCCCGGTATCTACAGCCTGTGATGTGTACACGGCGCTGGTGGGCGCTAACACAACAATGCTCTCCACGCTATAAAGATGCTGCATCGTTGTGACATCCGCATCGCTGCTCCAGATGGCCTGACGTGTTCGCGTCGCGTCGGGATTGCTGACTGAGGGAATCATATAACAACCGACCGGCGTTCCATTGCTGTTGGGAGGGGTCATCTCCAACCAATACGCCGGATTGGCCCAATTAGCCAAACTGCTTACCCAGACTGAGACAAGGTATGTCTTGTCCGGTGAGATATAAAATGCCGATGCCGGTGTACCGGTCGCGCTCAGATTCGACGGGATGTTAACATCGGTGCTCCCTCCAAAGAAAAGCTGGATGCCGTTATCCACCGCATCGGGCGAGTAGGCAGCCGGATCAGCCGCCTCTGCAATAAATGCGCTGCGTATTCGAAAGCCGCTGCCCGGATTGCCGGCCCTGAACACAACCCCCTTGAGCGGCCCGCTGTATTCAATGGCCCCGCCGTCATACATCTGCCCGCCCCGTATCGGCATGCGAATCGCGGTTCCGGACATCGAATCCAAACCTGTCGATTGAACGCTGCTCTTCGTCTGCATCGCAGCCAACCACCCGTTCGTCTCGCCATGCACGGTCACCACGAAATCTTTCGGAACCGCGTCTTCATCGAAAACCACCACTGCATCTTCACACAGCGCTCCCGTGCCGCGAAAGTTGGTTTCTTCCCAACGGTCGTTCTCCATCGTTAACTCCACCTTACTGCCCGGAGCTACCGCATCAAACGCAAGCTGATTGTTGCCGCTCCATGCGCCCTGGCCCATGTACTCCACAAACGCCGACCCGCCGATCTGCGCAGAGATCTGTTGATCCTCCGCCTCGCGCTCAAGGCCGGATGGCGCAGGCACCAGCGTGTCCAACCCCATCCTGTATCCAGAACTCGACGGATTTTTCCCGAT
>CAZTYH010000013.1:0-16029 GCA_964617565.1 uncultured Verrucomicrobiota bacterium | reverse complement strand
GCATCGTTTAAATCCGGATTACGGGGATCAAACAATGTGAGACGCAATTCGTTCGGCGTGGAAATCCACACATGATAGATCACAGTGAGGTCCCATTCGATCAATCCTGTGTTCGTGTTCAAAGCAACCAGGCCCGTATTGGGATCAGGACGGGCTTTCGGAAAACTGATCGCCGTGTTGGTGCCGACCCCCTGCGGGTAAACAAAGATGTGATCCATCGAAGACAAACGCAGATCGTTGCGCAAGCGCTCCATCGTGTTGCGCACATCAATGTCGAGCTCGTTCTGCACCGAGTTCAACCGCTCGCCGCGCACGACATACTGCCACCCGTTCACCGCAGCAACCACCACCATGATCATCAGCGACATCGCGACAATCGCCTCGATGAGGCTGAATCCGCCGCTGCTCTGGACGCGGTTTTTCATTCCAGGTACTCCGTGTACAAGGTGCTCAGCGTTTCCTCCATCGGACCGAAGGATCCCGACTGCAGGTCTTTCACCGCGACCGTAACGCTGATCTGCGTAACCCCGCCGGTGTAACCCGGATTCGCCACCGGCGGAACATAATTTGTGTTCACGGTCGTCGTGCGCCTGAATTTACCCTGCGCAGTCGGCGTGCCGTTGTCATTCACAACCAGATTGTTTTCTATTAGCAAATGAAGATCGGCGTAATCGAAGTTCCGCGCTCGCTCGAGACGATTCTTGCAAAGTGTCGCCGCAATATATTTATCTCTGGCCGCGCGACTCAGTTTCGAGGTTTGCACGATCAGCACATATGCCCCGGCCATGAACATCGCTACCAACGTCATGGTCACGACCACTTCAACAATGCTGAAACCACCCCGCCTCCCGCATAGCCCTGCTGTGGCGTTGGCCTTCATTCTCATGCTCCACACGCTACGTCTGTACATTTCTGAACAAAATCTACTTATTTTATAGCAGTTTTCGTGCCCCGCGACGAGGTTCGTATCAACCGAAAACTCTTCCTCGATATATTGTATGTCTTTCAAGGCCCGACGGTCCATCCCTACTACCCAAACCACCCCATAAGTCGTGTCACATTCTCAATATTGAGAATATGACACCGCTGAAATCGCTCTTTTCGATTAATGAAGTCCGGAAATCTATAGCTACTCCTCCCTGTCTCAACAACTTCCGCGAAGCTCTTGATTAAATATACCTCTGGTGGCAAAAAAAATTTAGAGCTGTCGGAGATCAGCGCTTTAGGGTACACAAGTTATCACGTGCAAGGAACAGACTTCATAATGAAGAATCGTTGCCAGGGATATAACACGCGGTGGCTTGTCCGGGCGATCACAGGATTTCTGGTTCTATTTTTCGCTGAATGCGGTTTCGCACAAACCCCGTCTCAACTCGAAAAACAGGCCCCGGAGGCACAGTCCGGCACGGATCCGATGGATAGCCTGCTTGAATTCGGCGCAACCCCCTCCGACCAACTGCCACCGCCACCGGAAACCAATGTGCTGCAGTTGCTGATCATGGAATCGTCCGAGTTGCGCGATCCGTTCTGGCCGGTCGGATATGTTCCGCCGGCGCCGACACAAGCCGCATCATCCACCTCGGTCGTGGAGCTTGCAACCGAAGTAGTGGTGGACGAAGAACCACGATGGGATGAGGCCTTGCGCTCCGTTTCCGTACGCGGAATCATGAGCGTTGGCGGCGGCAAATATATGGCTGTTGTGAATAATGAAGTCGTCGGTGAAGGCGACTCCGTCTCTGTGTCCCACAATAATCGCCGTTACAGTTGGCGCATCAACAGCATCACCGCGCAAGGGGTCAAGTTCCAGAAGATGACCGTGTCGCGGTAACCCTCCGGCTTCGCCCTACGCTCGTGCTGAATCTTGTTTTGTTGAGAAGATTTCTCTTCCAAGGTGCATCATCGCCAAAACGATTGCCGCCGCCTTTCCGCACCGCTATGTACTACAAAGCCCAAGCCCAACAATACACAACTACCCCTGCAACCATCGCGACACCACCCAATACGCCATGTGATTGCACGCCAGGCTGTACAGCGACGACACAACATCGTCCACCACAATCCCCCATCCACCAGGCAAATCCTGGAGCCGCCGCGCAGGCGGGGGCTTGACGATATCCAGCGCGCGATTCGAAAGGAACGCAAAGATCACCAGCCACGGTTGCAACGGCAACCCGATCATGCAGAGCGGAAACGTCAGGTATTCGTCCGCCACGATGCAATGCGGATCCTTCTTTCCGAAATGCTTTTCTGCGGCATCGCAAATTGGAATCGCAAGCAACGCCAGGATGACCGCAGCCACCGTTTGCCACACAATCCCGAGATATGTGTTGGTCAGCCAGACGATTCCGACACCGAGCAGCGTGCCCACCGTGCCTGGCGCAAGCGGGCTGAAACCCAATCCGAAACCCGTGGCAAAAGGGATGACCCACTTTGCGGATGAACTGGATTTGTCAAGGCTCACAAATTCTCCCGATTCGGAAATGAACCGTGGTGTCTTCACCGCGGGGCTCTGCGCGCACCGCGAATTGACCGAGCGGCTCCAGCACATCAAGCCATGCGCGTATCTCATTCAATCGCTGACGCTGTTCCATTGTACCACGCGCATCTTCCACCAATAATTTAAGCGAGTAGGCCGAGATCGCGAGACGAAGCGTCTGGCTTCCGCGCATGAAGTCCGCCCATAAATAAAGAGGGGTGGCGGCAACGTCGGAGCCAGCCGACCAACAGGGTGGTGCATCCGAAACACCGGTCTCCCGCCTCAGTACATTGGCCAACGCATCCGCGTTGCTCGCAAACAGCAACCAATCGCCCTTCACTGCGTACGCCGGCTTATCCTGCAAGGGCAATCGCGCATATAACGTGCCCGCCGTGCCTTCGAGAATAGTGATTTCGCCTGCGCCGATATCCAGGCGATGAGGAATCAATCCCCAGCGATTTCGCGCATTCAACCGATCCAGCATGCGTTGCATGCGCGCCGGAACAGCGCCGGCATCCTGCAACGGAATGGCCAGCAGAACAGACGGCACACGGATGCCCAGCAACCGGCCTCCATACTCTCCCCCAAGCAATGCTACCGCAACGCCTTCAGCTCCCTGCTCGCGAACAATCTCGCGCGCCACGCTGTACAAAAAGCCTGCCTGCGCTCCATCCAGCGACGCGGGCAGCCAGTCGGACGACACGGCGCAAACCGCGATCGGGGTCTCTCCCAGCAAGGCCGACAAGCTTGCTTTCCGTGTCTCATCCCAGCCGGACGGAAAGCTCTTCGGGGCATGATCCCATTGCATCCGTCCGACAAAGGTGGTAGGGGAAATTTCGGTGAACTCATAGGCGAAAGGTTTGGCCGCCGGACCGCGCCAACCCATCAGCGCAGCGGCATCCAGCCAGCCGCGATCCATCGTTTGTTCGTCATCCAGCCACGCCACCTGGTTTGGAAAACCCGTCCGTTGAAGCACCGAAGGCCTCATGCCGTCCAGCGTGTCCAACACATCGCGCATCGTCTCGTGCCGCCACGATATACAACCTATGAGCATGCCCTCCACCAGCGCCAGCGTCAGCGTGTTCTCCGAAGAAAGCATTTCGTCGTCCACAATCCAGTACGTTCTTCCCCGGTGAGCCGGCGCTTGCGTGAATCCTTCCAGCTTGCTCCAGCCTAACTGCCAACGCAATCGCTGGCTGCGCCCGCCCAACCAGCTCGTCATGACCCATACGGGCTCCCGATCCGGACCCATGGCCGGAACGTACGCCAGCACTGTATCTCTGGAGGCCAGCTTCTCGAACCACGGACGGACCTGTGGATCGTCGGCCAGATCTTTAAGCGCGGAGCGCTTTACGCCCGCAGAGGATAAGAGGCTCAACGCCAATGGATTGCGATAAATGCTGTCCCATCGCCGGGCCAACTCGCGATGTTGTGTTACGAAGACCGCTCCAGAAGGAATCGGCTTGAACATCAATCTTGGAACATAAGGCACGTGAAACAGCCACCACAGGCCCGCAATGACCGCAACCAGAAGCACAAGCCGGAAAAGGATCGGACGACAACGCATAATCATACCTTCAGACTCCCGACCAAGTCTTCGACACGCGTCATGCGATGACGCTCAAGATAAGTCGCGAGGCCGTCAATTACATCCAGCACCGTGGAGGGTTGTGTGAAATTCGCCGTGCCGACCGCCACCGCTGACGCGCCAGCGATAATGAACTCCAACGCATCGGAAGACGAATAGATGCCTCCGATGCCGACGATCGGAATCTTGACTGCCCGCGCGGCATCCCAGACCTGCTTGACGGCAACCGGCTTGATCGCAGGCCCTGAAAGCCCGCCGGTTTTGTTGCCGAGAATGGGGCGGCGAGTCTCCACGTCAATCGCCATCGCCGGGATCGTGTTGATCAACGAAATCGCGTCCGCCCCACATTCTTCCGCAGCCCTGGCAAATTTCGCGATATGCGCATTATCGGGCGCGAGCTTTGGAATCATCGGCAGCTTCGTTTTCTTGCGCACGGCGGACACGACGCGCTTGAACATCTCGATGTCGCTGCTGAACATGCAGCTTCCCTCTTTGATATTCGGGCACGACACATTAATCTCTAGTCCCGCAACTCCATCGGTTGCATCGAAGCGTTCCGCCACCTGTTCATATTCCTCGATCGCGCGACCCCATATATTCACGATCAACGGCGTTTCGAAGTGCCTCAAGAACGGAATATAGTCCCGGACAAACCCATCTACGCCCGGATTCTGAAGGCCGATCGCGTTGATCAGTCCGCTGGACACCTCAACGGTTCGCGGCGGCGGATTACCCTTCACCGGTTGCAGCGAGATACCTTTCACGACAATCGCGCCCAACCGGTTCAAATCAATCAGCTCGGCATATTCCGGTCCATAACCAAAAGTTCCGGATGCGGTCATCACCGGATTTTTCATCCGTATTCCGCCGATATTGACTGACAAGTCCGGCCTCACGGTTAACTTTCTTTCTCCCATACAATCTCGCGCGACTCAAACACCGGCCCCTCCTTGCAGCAACGCTTCCACTCCCAATCGCCCTCCGGATTCCGTATTTTCTGCACGCACGTCAAGCACGCGCCCACACCGCACCCCATGTTGCGATCCATGGAAAGCCATGCTTTCCACGTCCCCTTGATTGCGCGATCGCCGACGGCCTTCAGCATACCGTTTGGACCGCACGCGAAGAACTCCGGCGTGCGATTCAGCCTTTCGTTGTTAAGCCATGCATCCAGCGCGTCGGTCACCAGCCCCTTCAAGCCGGCCGATCCGTCTTCGGTCGCGATGCGGAGATCCCATCCCAGGGAAACAAATTCATCGGCGCAAAGGATGTCCTGGGCGCTCCGGCCGCCGAAAAAAGCCGCGCCTTTTTGGGGAGCATTTCTCGCCAGCATATAGAGCGCCGCCATTCCGTAACCGCCTGCGACAAGCACGGGGATGTGTTCGGGTTGCGGCGTGGGAAAACCATGTCCGAGCGGACCGATCAGGCTGAGGGTCTTGCCCGGTTGCAGATGCGTCAGCGTTTCCGTGCCCCGCCCCACGTTTTTGTAGAGGATGGAGAGCGTTGTTCCTTCCGTCTTGTAAACGCTGAACGGCCTGCGAAGCAGCGCCACCTCGTAGTGCGGGACCCGGACGTGAACGAATTGACCCGGCAAAACATGAGGGGCGATGGCCGGCGCGTCGAGGAGCAGCAGGCGGTATCCGCCCATGATCTCGCGGTGCTCCAGGACTTTTACCTCTTCCAAATTCATGCTCATGGTCAGTCAGGCAGCACAGTGTGCTGGCTTTTCTGCAGACCGTCAAATACGAACATCCACCGCATAGCATTTGTCACTACACGTCGCGGCCGCGATCAATTATGACAAATCTCACTCCCCTCTCTCGGCAGACGATTATTCGGAAAAAATGCATAATTTTTCAGCATATCAAGCATTTATCGAAAAGAGCACTCTCGCAACGCGTCGCGGCCGCGATGGTTTGTGACAGATATGATATTGAGTATTTGACGAGGCCGCATATACTCCAACGCCTTATGACCAAACCAGCTTTCTTCTATCATCCTGATTTTTCACCCACGGTGGCTTTGCGGTATGTAAGCGATTCGTTTGTTGATTTCCTTCGGTTTTATGGTGGATTGATGACCCGCCAGGGGTCCCCCTACTCGTGGTTATGCTTTTTCAAATCAAATTCGGCCTATTACTCAGCCGTCTATCGCCTGCAGAAGGCCGGCGTCCTGACGTATCGGTCATCGAAAACCGGCCGGCGCGTTCTAAAGCTGACGGAAAGCAGGGCCCCAAAACCGGCTTTCAAACCGCATAAGCTGTGGCAGTCAAAATGGGACGGCATCTGGCGCGTGTTCATCTACGACATCCCCGAAGAAGAACGCAACTTTCGAACCGGCCTCGGCCGATACCTCCATAAATTGCGCATGGGATGTCTTCAACAAAGCGTTTGGGTGTCGCCTCACGATATCCGACCCGAGTATGATGATCTTCTTAAAACCCTTGCGATTGAACACGTCTCCTATCTGCTGGAAGCACGGACAGTACTCGGTCGAAAAGCGCAGGACATCGTCCGCAATGCCTGGGACTTTAAAAAGATCGAAAGCCAGCAACGCTGGTTTATCGAAAACTGCATCGCCATGATCAGCCGTCTTGAATCCAGCCTGATGCGCCGCGAGGAAATCGAGCAGGCCGCTCGAGAGGAAATGCAATCCTACCTCTCTGTGATGGAAGACGACCCCTTCCTGCCCCGCGCGCTCTGGCCCAAAGGATATCTGGGCGAGTCGGCGTATGAACATCACACAGCATTTGTCACCACGGTGAAAGATGTTTTACGGCAGCTATAGAATCCACGCTCATCAGCGCCGGAAATGCTCATACCCGTCGGCGTCGAGTTCCAGGCGATGCTCGCATTGAATCAGCACGATCTTTCCTTTTTGATCCGTTACGCGTCCGATCTCCGTGCAAGCCAACTCAAACCGGCGACGCCATTCGGCCGCCAGCGATTCCGCGCGATCCGGCGACACACAAAACAACAACTCAAAATCTTCTCCGTCGTGTAACGCATGCGCCAGCCCCGATTCGCGAGCCGCCGCGCGAGCCGCGTCGGAAACGGGAATCACGTCGGCCATCAGCTCAGCTCCCACACCGCTCTCTTCAACAATGTGCCTGAGATCAGACGCCAATCCATCGCTGACATCAATCATCGCCGTTACACCGCCCGCATCACGGAGCCAACAGCCCTCCGATACGCGCGGCTCAAAATCGAGGTGCTTGCCCGCCATGCTCCCGCCCAGCGAACCGGTGACAAAAATGCGGTCTCCCGGACGGGCTCCCGATCGCAGCAACGCCTTGCCCCGCGGCACACAACCCAACCCGAATACATGTAATTCCCGCACGGGACCCCTCGCCGTGTCCCCCCCGACAATCTGAACATTATAGCGCCCGGCCAACTCGCGGGCGCCCACATACAATCCCTCCACCCACGCATAATCCGTGTCTGCCGGCGCCACCAAATCCATCAACAGCCACGCCGGCACACCACCCATCGCGGCAAAATCGCTGAGTACACGACCGACCGCCTTGTGACCGACACGCAACGGATCCGTTTCCGCCAGAAAATGCGTGCCCTCTACCACCGGATCCGATGTGAGCAGAAAGTCCTGATCGTCCGTGCCCCGCACCACGGCGGTGTCATCGCCGATGCCCAGCACGCCATCCGGCGCAGCGCCGAGAAGTCGCGCAAGGCGTCGCACGATCTCCAATTCCCCAAGCTCGCGAAGCGTTGTCATCTTGATACGGGCAATAGAGCCCTCATAACCCCATGATCCGGCGAAGCCCTTCCGGATAAGGCGGACGCACGATCCCCTTTTCACACACAATGGCCGTAATCAATTCCGCCGGCGTTACATCGAATGCCGGAGAATACACTTTTACATCCACCGGCGCCGTCGCCTTGCCGAAGCCGCAAATCACTTCTTCGGCTTCGCGATGTTCGATCGGGATTTCCTCCCCGGATTTCAAAGTCAGGTCAAACGTACTGGTCGGCGCCAGCACATAAAAGGGAACGTTGTGTGCGCGTGCCGCCAAAGCAACGGAATACGTTCCAACTTTATTCGCCGTGTCGCCGTTGCCCGCAATGCGGTCGGCGCCCACCAGCACCGCATCCACGCGCCCCTCCCTCATAACCTGTGCCGCGACACTGTCGCAAATCAACGTGACGTCTATCCCGTTTTCGAGCAACTCCCACGCCGTGAGCCGCGCCCCCTGCAACAACGGACGCGTCTCATCGGCAAATACTCGAATATCCATGCCGCGCTCCTTCGCGACATAAACCGGAGCGAGCGCGGTGCCGTATTCCGCCGTCGCGAGACCGCCCGCATTGCAATGCGTGAGCACCTCAAATCCGTCCTCCAGCAACGTCACGCCATGTTCGCCGATCGCGCGACACATCCGTGCATCTTCGTCGCGAATCGCCATCGCCTCCTGCGCCAGCCGCTCTTTCATCGCAGCCGGATCGAGATCCATCAGCCCGGCCGCCACGCACTTCATTCGCTCCAGGGCCCAGAAGAGATTGATGGCTGTCGGCCGCGATGTTCCGAGGTAGTCCGCCGCTTCTTTGACCGCGGCAAGCAGTTCCTGCGGGCTTTCAGTCGCCGCGCGCTGAATCCCCGCCACCACGCCCATCGCGCCGGCCACACCGATAGCGGGCGCACCGCGAACCTGCAGACGCTTGATCGCGGTCCATACCTCCCGGATGTCCGCCGTTTCCAGATAAACAAGCTCGTCCGGAAGCCGCGTCTGGTCAATCATGCGGATTCGTCCCGGCACGCGGCTTCCCGGCTTATCCGGAATCCATTCAATGGTTTTCAACTTCATACATCCCGTTCTTTCATCATCCTCTCAAACCGCGGGCTGTAACAGCGCCAGGAGGATCAGGTTAACCGTGTTGAACAAACCGTGCACCACGATCGGCACCAGCAGAGAGCCTGAATAAATATAACCGATGCTCAGGGTCACCGCGACAATGAAAAGCGGCACCATCGAGGGTAGGTGAAAGTGCACAGCGGCAAAAACAATGCCCATAACGACCACTGCCCATGCCATCCCCCGGCGGCGCGCGAGCACCGGCAGGGCAATACCCCGGAACAGAACTTCTTCAAAAAGCGGCGCGACAACCGCAGCCAGCAGCACCATGTACGCGCGCACCCACAGCGATGACTCCGATGCAAACAACTGCACAACCTCCTGCGGCAGCGGATCGTAGCCGACGGATCGCAACCCAAGCTGATAGAGCGCGGAGTAGAACCACAACACGGGAAGCATGGCGAGATAGACCACCAAGCCCGTGGCAAAATCGCCGCGCACCCGCGCCGCGCGCAGCCCGAAGGCCTTCTTCCATGAAAGATGCTGACGGCCAAGCGATGCCACCACGTAAGCAATGCCGGCCACATGAAACATGGCGCTCTGCAAAACGATCCAGACGCCCCCGGGATCTGCCGCACCGCGATCCATGACATGTTGCGCCAGCGAAACCATGAAGTACAGCAGGACAAGAAATATCAACAGCCTCAGAGCCTCGAAGGAAGCCCAGGGCCTTTGTTCCAGGCGCTGTACACGCTCACTCCACTGAATCGGTCGGCCGAGAAAACGAAAGACCAGCACCACGTTAACGATCAAACCCACCGCAACCAGAACCGCGTAGGCCAACCCCACTTTCCACGCGTGCTCGGGAAGGACGTGGAACGCCGCATCAGGTGGTGAAGCGGAAACCGCCTCCGCCAGCACCGGCCATGTCACCGGCCACCGCGCTGTCAAATCATAGGGAAACATATCATCCCGCCGAAGCGACCTGTTCCTTGATAACGTAGATCGGCTTGTCCTGGGATTCGTGATAGGTCCGAATCTGCATCTCGGCCAGAAGCCCCATGCTGATGAACTGCGTGCCGAAGAAGATGAACATGAACGCGCTCATGATCCAGAACGGACGCTTGACGAGATCATCCGCCAGGTTCGGACTTCCCGTAATCCGGAAAAGCAGGTTGCCCCCGATCATCAGGATGAACATCAGCACGCCCGGCAACATGAACAGGGCCCCCACCTTGCCAAACATCTGGATGGGCCCCGTGCTGTAATGCAGCAGAAACTTGACCGTCAAGAGATCGAGGATCACGCGAATCGTCCGCGAGATTCCATATTTCGAGGTGCCGAAACGACGCGGATGATGGGTCACCACCACTTCATCAATGCTCCCGCCCACCCAGCTTGCGAGTGCAGGAATGAAGCGATGCATTTCTCCGTAAAGACGCACGTTCTTGATGACGTCGTGCCGATACACCTTCAGCGTGCATCCGTGATCATGCAAGTGCACGCCGGTAATCTTGCTGATCAGCTTGTTCGCAAGCATGGAAGGAAGCCGGCGATTGATGAACGGGTCCTTGCGATCCTTTCTCCATCCGCTGACCACATCGTATCCCTGCTCTGCACGTTCAATCAGTTTCGGAATATCCTTCGGATCGTTCTGCAGGTCCGCATCCAGCGTCACAATGTATTCGCCGCGCGCGGCGTCGAATCCGGCGCTCATCGCCGCGGTCTGACCGAAATTCCGGCGCAAGCGGATAACCCGGATGCAGGGCAGCACCCTGGTCATGGCAACCATCTTGTCCCACGAACCATCCGTGCTGCCGTCGTCCACCAGGATGATTTCGTAAGACCAGCGCGCTCCGGAAAGCGCTTCGTGGAGCTGCCGGCACAGCAGCTCGACGTTTTCCAGTTCGTTGTAAATCGGGGCGACAACCGAAACCTTCACGCCCGGTTTGCTATCATTCATGGCTACCTCAAGTCCGTTCATATTGGCTCAGCCCGGCCCGGAAAAGCAATTCTTTACGATTGAGGGTTTCGTGTTTGAGGTATCAACGAGGGCTTTTTCCAATGTTTGGAAAACCAGCCGTCCTTTTTTCCAATCTGCCAAGGGCGGACAAGTCTCCGGAAAAATTGCGTTCGGCCTGCCTGTGCGCTCGACACGCGCGCGACGAATTCGCAGACTGGTTCAGCAAGGGCTGAGCTTATGAGCAATACACAATCGCTGAAATTGTCCCGCTCTTTTGCATGGTTGAACGTCACCCAATTCCTTGGCGCGCTGAACGACAATATTTTCAAGCTCTTCGCCACCTATTTCATTATCTCTCTTTATGGCGCAGAGCGTTCTGCGCAGATCATGGGCATCAGCGGGGTGGTCTTCGTGCTGCCTTTCCTCCTCTTTTCCGCCGGCTCGGGGGTTCTGGCGGACCGGCACAGCAAGCGCGACATCATCATCATCGCCAAGGCATTGGAAGTCGGCGTGATGCTGCTGGGATTGGTCGCGCTGTTCAAGGGCAGCGCGATCGCGTTGTACGCCGTGATGTTTTTGATGTCCACGCAGAGCGCGCTTTTCGGGCCATCCAAGTACGGCATCGTCCCCGAACTCGCGCCGCGCGAGCAGCTCTCGCGCGCGAACGGCCTGCTGACGATGTTTACCTACCTCGCCATCATCATCGGAACCGCCGCCGCGCCGTTCATCGGATACCTGGCCGGCAAAAACTACCTGGTTGCGCAGCGCGCATGCGTCGGCATTTCCGTGATGGGCCTCATCGCTTCGTTCTTCATCCGGCGCACGCCCGCCGCCGGAACGCAGCGGAAGATCACCGCGCATTTCGTGCGCGACATCTGGCGCACGCTCAGGCGCATTCGCGGCGATCACTACCTGCTTCTCGCCGTGATCGCTTCGGCCTACTTCACCTTGCTCGGCGCCTTTCTGCAGTTGAACATCATTCCGTATGGCATTCACCACCTCGGCCTCAGCCAGGAGAACAGCACGTACCTGTTCCTGTTCGGCGCGGTCGGTATATCCATCGGCGCAGTTCTCGCCGGCAAGGTGTCGGGGCGGAACATCGAGTTCGGCATCGTTCCGCTCGGATCACTCATTCTGACCGTCGCCGTCGCCTCGCTTTTTCACGTAAGCCCCGCCTGGAGCACCGCGCTGGCCATGGCGCTGGCCGGACTCGGCGCCGGCCTGTTCATTGTTCCGCTCGATGCCTTCATTCAATTCCGAGCCCCGGCGCAGGAGCGCGGCGAAATCCTCGCCGCCAGCGCATTTCTCGGCTGGGTCGGCGCCCTGATGGCCGCTGCCATCGTCATTCTCATGGGGGTCGTCGGCATTACACCGGCAGCCGGTTTTCTCCTGATGGCCCTGCTTACGCTCGCGCTGACCGTTTTCACGATGAAGGTATTGCCGGATTTCCTGTTCCGGTTCATCGCGCTGCTCATCACGCGACTGGCTTACCGTATCCGCGTGATCGGCATCGAAAATGTCCCGATGGAAGGTGGCGCACTGCTCGTCTGCAATCACGCATCCTGGGTGGATGCCCTCCTGTTGCAAGCCACCCAGCAAAGACGTATCCGCTTCATCATGGAGCGCGGCCGCTACGACACGCCCGCCCTCAATCCTCTTTTACGACTTATGGGAGTGATCCCGATTTCGATGAAGGATTCACCGAAGAAGCTCGTCGCGTCCCTTCACAACGCCCGGCAAGCGCTGGATGAAGGATTCATGGTTTGCATTTTCGCCGAAGGCGCTGTCACGCGGACCGGCTTGCCGCTGGAGTTCAAGTCCGGCTTCGAGCATATTGTAAAAGGGAGCGCCCACCCGATCATCCCGGTTTATCTCGGCGGCGCCTGGGGCAGTATTTTCAGCTACTACTTCGGCAGCCCGCTCTCTCACTGGCCCACCATGCTCCGCTATCCCGTCACCGTGCTGTTCGGATCACCGATGCCGTCGGACGCCACTTCAGGCGAGGTCCGCGAATCCGTGCTCGAGCTGTCATGCGTCTACTACAACGATCGCAAGTCCACGCGACTCTCGCTCGGCGAATCTTTTGTGCAGAGCGCCCGCCGCAACTGGCAGCGAAGTGCGGTCGCCGATACCAGCGGGAAAAAACTGACTTACGGCACGGCGCTCACCGGTGCAGTCGCGCTCGCGGAATCGCTGGCGCCGAAAATCCGCGACGACCGCATGGTCGGCCTGCTGCTGCCCCCCACTGTCGGCGGTGCGCTGGCCAATCTTTCCATGAACCTGCTCGGCAAAATTCCGGTGAACCTCAACTATACCGTATCCGATGAATCATTCAGTTCCGCCATCGAGCAATGCGCAATTCGTAACATCATTTCCTCCCGCGTATTCCTGGAAAAAATCGGCCGATTCCAGGACCTGCCGGGGGTTCTTTTTCTGGAGGACATTCTTCCGTCCATTTCGAAAGCGGATAAGCGACGCGCATGGCTCAAGGCGCGTTTCATGCCCCGCCGATTTCTTGCGCGGCCCCACGGATTCAATGCCGATCAAGTGGCGACCATCATCTTTTCCTCCGGCTCGACCGGCACGCCAAAAGGCGTCATGCTCAGCCATCACAATATCCTCTCCAATGTCGAGGCCATCCGCGCCGTCTTCCACTTTTCGCCCGAGGACAACATCTGCGGGGCGCTTCCGTTCTTCCATTCGTTCGGCTTCACCTGCTCGCTCTGGCTCCCGCTGCTCTGCGGCTTCTCGGCGGTATATCACCCGAATCCGCTCGACGGCACGAAGATCGCCGAGGTCGTCCGCGAAAACCGCTCCTCGCTGCTCTTCGCCACGCCGACGTTCCTGCTCGCCTACCTCCGCCGCGCGAAGCCGGAAGATTTCGCTTCGCTGCGCTACGTCATTGTCGGTGCCGAGAAACTGAAGCCGCGCGTGGCGGACGCCTTCGAGGAGCATTTCGGAATCCGGCCGCTCGAAGGATACGGCGCCACCGAACTCGCCCCCGTCGCGACGCTCAGCATCCCCGATGTGGATATTCATGGCCTTCGACAACCCGGCACGCGCGTGGGCAGCGTGGGGCATCCGCTCCCCGGCATCGCCGTGAAGGTCGTGGACCCGGATACCGGCGAGCGGCTTCCGCCCGGGAAGGCCGGCCTGCTAAGAATCAAGGGGCCGAACGTCATGATCGGCTATCTCAACAATCCGGAAACGACCGCCGAAGTGCTGCGCGACCGGTGGTATAACACCGGCGATATCGCCATCGTGGACAAGGACGGCTTTGTCACCATCACTGATCGCCTCACCCGATTCAGCAAGATCGGTGGAGAGATGATCCCACACGTCGGCGTGGAAGAGGTTTACCACCGGGCCCTCGGGAAAACCGCGCAGGTCCTGGCCGTTGCAGCCCTGCCCGACGAGAAGAAGGGTGAGCGTCTCGTCGTGTTGTACACCCCCGAGGCCGGCGATGTCGAAAAGCTCCGCCAGATCATACGCGACAGCGACATTCCGAACCTTTGGAAACCCGCGGATAATGCCTATTACCCTATCGAAACCCTTCCCATGCTCGGCAGCGGAAAACTCGACCTTAAGGGATTGAAGGAGATTGCGGGGAAACTGGCGGACAATGGATAAGAGTAGTATCTTGTACTTCGTCGGTTATTTGGAGGAAAGCACATGAGCTTGTTTCGCGAAATTCGTCCCGAGCAGATTGAAGACAATCCTTTCAAATTGATCGGTGGTGACTGGATGCTGATCACGGCCGGCACCATGGAACGATTCAACACCATGACCGCGAGTTGGGGCGGGCTCGGTGTGCTGTGGGACAAGCATGTCGCTTTCTGCTTCGTCCGCCCGTCGCGCTACACCTTCGAGTTCATGGAAGACCACCGCTCTTTTTCGCTATCGTTCTTCAGCGAAGATTACCGGCGTGTGCTGGAGTATTGCGGATCACACTCCGGCCGGCACGTGAACAAAATCGAGCGCAGCGGCATCACGCCCGTCGAAGGCAGCATTGGCGATGTGTATTTCGACGAAGCCCGCCTCGTCATCGAGTGCCGCAAGCTCTACGCACAGGACATTGATCCCTCCGCCTTCCTCGCCCAGACCCTCGTGGATATCTATCCCGAAAAGGATTACCACCGCTTCTACATCGGCGAAATCGCGAAGGTGTGGGCGAAGTAGAAGTGGGATGCATGGGAACCGCCAATTAACGCGAATTCGAGGGCCGTAAATTCGTATTACGCTTGAATCTTCATCCCCACACCAGGCGCCAGGCGAGCGGCATCATGACGATCAAAATGCGGATCCATGTCTTTTTCTCGCGGAAGTCCTCGGCGAGATAAAGCATCCGCGGGGCCAGGTAGAACATCGCAAACGGGACGCTCATCAGCACAACCAGCAATGCGCTCATGAACCAGTTCCACCCGCGACCCGCGGTGGACTCCACGAAGACCCCCTCCCACCAGACCAGGATCATCACCATGGAGAAACAAAGCAATGCATCGGCCGCCATTTCCTTCCGGCGCAAGAGCCTGGCGTCGTCGGTTACGGCATGACGCAGGGGCATGATTCCGCGCACGGTGAAGAGGGTCGGCAGCAATCCAACTGTAAACGTCAGCCACAGGCCGGGCTTCTCAGGCACTTCCAGCACGTCGAGCGCCAATTGCATGCAGGCGATAAACAAGCCGAGGTGCATGACCCCCAGCGTCAGGAAGAGCAGGTACGCGCCACCCGTCCATTCCGGCTGTTGCATCATGCGCGCCTGCAGCGGACGCCTCTTCAGCCATGCGCCGGCGGCATGCGACAACACGGCAAGAAACATCAGCACGGCAAACAGCGGATGATAGCCCTGCGTATCGCGCACGAGGGTTGTCAGCGGCGCAACAAGCAGAAGGTTCGCAAGGAATATCGCTGCATCAAACATCAGGCTTTCGCTTCCTCCTTTACGAATCTTGCAGCGCTTCATGCACCAATGCAAGAAGAGCCACGCAGGCGGTGTCCGCCCTCAACGTGCGGCGCCCCAGCGCGATCGTTGCGAAACCGTGTTGCTGCAAGAGAGCGATTTCGTAGTCCGTCCACCCGCCTTCCGGCCCGACCGCCAGCAAAACCCGCCGGGAGCCGCTATTCACAGTTTCCCGAATGGACCTCTCGCCGCGCGGATCGGCAACGATACGAATCGCATCCGGCACAAGCGCCGC
>CAZTYH010000012.1:51111-53667 GCA_964617565.1 uncultured Verrucomicrobiota bacterium | reverse complement strand
CCCGGCCCCGTGGTCCGTCGTGACCGAAAATCGCCGGATTTCAAATTGGCGGAGAGGGAGGGATTCGAACCCTCGATACCGGATTTGGTCCAGTATGGCGGTTTAGCAAACCGCTGCTTTCAGCCACTCAGCCACCTCTCCGTCTTCGCTCAGAAGCTTCGCCGGGACACGTCCGTCATCGCTCAGAAGCTTCGCGTGGTCGCGCTGAAAACTCGTATCTAGGATGTCGCGAGAGACCATAACGGAGGACAAGAGGCCATGCAAGCTGAATGGAAAGAACCCGTTTTGTAGTTTAACACCCTCTCATTCCTCTCGATCAATCTCCAATCCCAAATCAACCATCTTTAAAGTCTCCGCCAGTTTTTGGTTTCCGCATTTCGCCGCACACGGTAAGCTCCCGGCATGAGGCGCGTGATCAAAGTGCTGGTGCTGGTCGTCTTGTGTTTCGCCTTCTGGCACGTTTTGTCGCTTGATTTCAGCGGCCCCTCCTTCGCGGGCGCGCTCTTTTTGTCCCTTATCGCGGCGCTCTATTCACAGGGTGTTTTCTACGAGCACAACCCCTTGCGCAAAGCCATGGTCCTCTATCGCGTGGACCTGTTGCTCATTTATTTTCTCTCGGTCCTCATCCAGAGCTATATCGCGACGTTCGAGCTGATCCACCGAATGCTCACCGGCCGATACGACCCCGGCATCGTCCGCATCCACACCCGTCTCCGTTCCGGACTCGGCCGCGCCGTACTCGCCAACACGATCAGCCTGGTTCCCGGCACACTCTCACTCTGGATGGATGGCGACCACCTCTATGTCCACTGGTTCGACCGAAAAACGACGCACAGCATGAAAGCCGGCTATATGATCAAGCGGCACATCGAAAACTACCTGGACCGGATCTTGGGATGAGTTGGGCGATCTACACTCTCTACTTATTCATGGCGGCAAGCCTCTACCGGCTCGTGCGAGGGCCGACCGTTTACGACCGCCTGCTCGCTTTCAACCTCGTTTCCGCCCAGCTCATCCTCCTGATGTGCTTCCATGCCATCCGCCACGACCGCAGCTATTATCTCGATGTGGCGATGATCTACACGCTGCTGTCTTTCGCGGAGACCATTGCCTTTGTCCGCTTCTACCGCCCCAACCCGCGGAGGGAATCGGCATGAGCACTCTCCTCATCGCGATCGGCCTGGTCATCATCGGCTTCGGCGTACTCGGCACGATTATCCTGCCCGACATTTTCCTGCGGCTCCACGCCTCCACGAAATGTGGCGTTACCGGCACGGTGACGATTCTGCTCGGACTCATCTTTCAGTCCGGGTCCGTGGCCATGGCCTTCCGACTCCTGCTCATCATTGTTTTCGTTTTCTGGGTCGGCCCGCTCATCCCTCATATCCTCGGCGTGGCTTATTTGAAAGACCAGGACGCTCCGAAGGAGGAACCGTGAACGCGGACACCTTTCTGCTGGGATTCATGCTGACGATGACCGGACTGGTCGTGTTTTCGCGACGCCTGATCGTTTCGCTGATCGGCCTGAGCATGTTCAGCATGTTCCTTACACTGCAATACGTTTTTCTGCACGCGCCGGACGTGGCGATGACCGAAGCCGCGCTCGGCGTCGGACTTTCCACGCTCGTTTTTCTCGTTGCCATTCGCAAGACCGGAGGAGGTTGATCATGGTTTCCTTATCCACATACCTTGGGCGCGACAGCCTGATTCGCATCGAGTCAGGCCATCACGACGAAGTTCTGAATGCGCTCATCCATCACTGCCTGCGTGATCATCCCGAGGCGGAGCGCGAACAGATTCGCGGCCGACTCGAAGGCGGCAATCGTATGAAGGACCAGAACATGGGCGGCGGATTTGCGATCACCCACGCGCGCCTCGACACGGTCCGTGATATCCGGATGGCGGTCGGATTGCTGGGCAGGCAGGCACGGTTCTGCAAGGGCGCGCCCGTGCATACCGTGATCTGCGCGATCATCCCGGTGGACAAGGCCAACGAGTACCTCGGACTCATGGCGAGACTTTGCCGCCTGTTGACCCAGCCGGATGTGGACAAGATTTTTGCCGCCGGCGATGCCGACCGGATATTCGAACGAATCAAGGCTTTCGACGCTTAGAGGAAACCCGCATGTCACTCCTGGTCATCATACTCAAGGACGAAGCGCAGATTCGTAAGGTGGTCTCCGCGCTTCTCGAACTGGAAATCACTGACGCGACCGTGCTCGACGGCGAAGGTGTCGAAAATCTCGCGGTGCGGACAATCCCGCTCTTCGCGGAAATCGGCAGCCTGTTCAACCAGGATCTCGCCTACAACCGCACGATCCTCGCGCATATCGCGGATCCGCAGCTGGTGGACGACCTGGTCAAACTCTGCCGTCGCGAGGAACTGGACCTCGCCGATCCCGCCATCGCCTGCATCCTCACCATTCCGTGCGAACGGTATAAGGAAACAGGAAATGAATAACTACGAAAGACACGAAAATAAGAGGAGCGGTCGGACAAAAGGTTTTTCCCTCCTCCCTTTCGTGCCTTTCGCGTGTTTCGTAGTTAAACAATCCG
>CAZTYH010000012.1:39365-51011 GCA_964617565.1 uncultured Verrucomicrobiota bacterium | reverse complement strand
TTTCGCGTGTTTCGTAGTTAAACAATCCGGATTAAGTCCATGGAACTGAAGCAGTCACCCATCATCAACATCACGTTACGATCGGTTTTTCCGTTCGTGATCCTGCTCAGCTTTCAGCTGTTCTCCTATGGCGCAAACTCGCCCGGGGGCGGATTCCAGGCCGGTGTCGTGCTGGGCACCATGGTCGTGATCCTCGAGATTCTCCGCGAGCGCCGGATTTACAGCAACGCGTTCTACCAGGGCATGGAAGTCGCGGGCGTGTTGATTCTTCTTTTGTTCTGTCTTATCGGTTGGGCGCTCACCGGACACCCCTTCGGCGGGTTTTACGAATGGCGCGGCAGCGGGCTGCTGTTCTCAAATGTTTATTTCTGGTTCCTCAACCTTGCCATCTACCTCGAGGTGGCGGGTTCGATCGTGCTCATTTTCAGATATTTCACGGAGTGGAAAGATGAACCGGACGCTGCTTAAAGCCGGCACCGCAGCACTGGTGCTTTTCGTCCTCGGCTTCGCCCTTTTCGGCCCGGCCGGCATTACAGTTGTCTTCCACGAAGAGGTTGTGGATTTCGCGGACATGGCGAGAAGGCTGAACATCCGGAACCTCGTCTCGACCATCTATCTAGGCCCGCGCCTCTTCGACACTTTCCTTGAAGTGATGGTGGTCGTGCTCGCGGTGTTCGGCATGAAGTTCATCCGGGAGGAATCATGAACCTCCTGATCGTCGCGCTCGCCATGTACGGATTGATTGTTTCCGACAACCTGATCCGCAAGATCATGTGCCTGACGATTCTCGAAAGCATGATCATCCTCGCCTTCCTCGGCACGGGCTACGCCGAGGGCCGCGCCGCGCCGATCCTCGGGGCCGCCGCCGAGCCGATGGTGGATCCCGTGCCGCAGGCGTTGATGCTCACCGCCATCGTCATCGGCGTCTGCTTCAACTCCCTCGCGCTGGCATTCATCGTGAAGTTGTATCAGAAGACACGCACCCTGAAAGCATCGGAGCTGCATGAATTCTGAAACACTCATCGTCGCATTTCCGCTCATCCCGCTGTTCGCCCTCGGCGTGGCGGTGACGGTTCATCTTCTTCTGCGGCGCGACATTTCCCGCCACGCCGTGGTCGCGAGCCACGCGTTGCAACTGGCGGCCGGCATCATGCTGTTGATCGCCTTCCGCGATGCGCAGGGAACCGTTCGCATCCCACTCGCGAAATTCGCCTACTCCATCGAGTTCGCGTTTGACCGCCATCGGCTCTATTTCCTGGCCGCCTACCTTACCCCATTGATCTTTTCGGTCTTCCGCCTGCGGCAACTCGATTCATTCCTGTTACGCGTGATCTTTCTCTTCTATCTCGGCGGATGCAGCGGACTCATCGTCGCGGGCGATGTGTTCAACTTCTTCGTTTCTTACGAACTGATGATCATGGCGGCCTACGTATTGATCGCCGTCCGACGCGACTACTTCGCATCGGTGAAATACATGCTCTTCGGCGCTGTCAGTTCGGCGTTTTTTCTTGCGGGCATCATCACGCTCTACGCGTCGGGTGAATACCTGGGCTTCGAGTTCGTGGATGGTGCGCGCTCCTGGCCGGCGGGCAATTTCATCTGGCTGATGGTGTTCTTCAGCACCGCCTTCTTCATCAAGGGTGCATTTTTTCCCGTTTCGTCATGGGTCTCCACCTGCCATTCGGCAACGATCAGCCTGGTGTCCGCATTCCTGGGATCGTTTACGGTCTTCTCCGGCATTTTCGGATTGCTCTACCTCGTCGTCAAACCGGCCGCCGCACTCGATTTTCAGGCGGTGTTCGTTTTGGTGCGGGGCATTTCGTTGCTGACCATTCTCCTGCCCGGCTTGTTCGCGTTTTTCGAACCGGACCTGAAGCGGATCGTCGCGGGCAGCACGGTGTACACCATGGGCTTCATCGGCCTGATGCTGTCCTACCAACTCTACGATGCCGCCCTCGCCTATATGGTCGTGCATGCGGTGTATAAATCGCTGATGTTCTACCTGCTCGACAACGTGCGCTTGGAGGGCACGACACTGACCGGACGCACCTCCACCTTCATCGCGGGAGCGGTGTGTGTCTTGTTCACAACGGGTTTCTTCCCAAGCCTCGTACACTTCGTGAAGGCGCCCCTGCTCGCGGAGCAGATGATCTACCGCATGACGGCTATGACAGCCATGTTCCTGCTTGCCGCGGGATTCCTGAAGTACCGGCGCACCGTGTCCGATGAGCCCGCCGAGACCCGCGTCATCGCGCTGGCCGGTGCGGGATTGCTGTTGTACTACTTCCTGTTCTCATCGTGGACCCGCCCCGGCATCGGAGGACTGCTTGTTGAAGCGGGACTTCTCGCAGCGGCATTCTTCGGCGCACCGCGGCTGTTCACCGCCCTATCGCGATTCTCCAGTCTCGACCGCCGCTGGGTATTTGCGGGACTGAACGCCGAACTGTTTTACGTCCTGCTTCTCTTCGCTTTTGCGCTCATCGTTCTGATGGCAGGAGCAAACTGAGCCATCTTCATGCGATTACAGCAACAGCATCTCAAGACAGGACTTCGGAACCTTCTTTGCGCGCGTCATCCGGAAGCCCTTCATCCAGGCTGACAAATGAAAGCCGTTCGGCGTAACCGCCAAAGGCCCATATTGCGACCGCAAGCTGCAGTGCATCGGCAGCGCGCACAGGACTACGGCTCCTCAATCACGCGATAGCATGCCGCGGGAACTGCGGGCACGGGCGAGGTCCACGTGGTCCATACGCCGGGCACGGACGGAATGCCGCTTGCAAGCGGCGCGAACGCGGGATCTTCCATGAGATTGGTCGCGATCTGCACCGAATAATTCGTTCCAGGCTGGCTGATCCAACGAAGCACAACTTCATCCGCCGCAGCCGACGCGCGGTCCACGAGCAGCTCCGCCCTGCCCGCGCCCAGCTCGTACGGGACGGAATCCGACATCGTAACAAGCGCGACGTAAACCGGGCCCGGCGCGGTGATCGCAAACGTGTATTCGCCGCTCGCGACGACGGGCACGTCGCCGAGATCGGCGTAGAACAACATCGCGACGTTCGTGTCGTCGCAGGTCAGCGTGTACGTGCCGACCGGAAGATTCATCACATACCAGTTTCCCTCGTGAAACCGGTTCGTGCCGGACAGCGGGACGCCGGGCGCGAGCTCCGGAATGTCGTCCATCCGCATGCAGCGGTAACCGTTGAACTGCAATCGCTCCTGCCCGTTCGTGTGCAGGATCCGCACCGCGCCGTCCCCGCGCGTCACAAGTCCAGCAACGTAAGCGGTGTCGTCGTCCACCGGCTCGAGCACGGTGCTGCCGATCCGCAGCACGCCGTTGCTGAGGTGCAGCTCGTAGCTCATCGCGCCGTCCTCGAGCACGAAGACGTCGTGGATGAACTGGTTCTCGACCACCCACGCGGCGCCGACGCGGTTCGACCACGCCGCGGGCACGGCCGGCGGCAAGAACCGGCTGCCGTGGAGCATGACCCCGAACCCGTCGAGGATCATCTCGGACACGATGGTGTCGTCGTTGCCGTAGCGCACGATGACGTCCTGGCCCGCGATGTTCGTGAACGCGCACTGGAGGTTCGTGTGGCCGGGCACGGAGAACCGGCCGTTCACGAGCGCCTGGTAGCCGGTGGACACCGTGTCGCCCGCGAGGCCGACGAGGATCCCGGTGAGCGTGCCGTTCGTCTCGGCGACGAACTGCTCGAGCCCGGAGCGCGTGACGTACAGGCCCTCCAGCGGCAGGAGGTCGGCTTGCGGACGGTTCGTCGGCGTGAAATCCATCGGCGGGATCGCGGGCTTCACGAGCCCGGCCTTCTCCTGCATCGCCGCCTTGAGCGCGGTGCGCGCGATGCCGTAGGTCGCGCTCGGCGACGTGTTCATCAGCACGATGCAGCCGAGGCGCTGGTCCGGCAGGACCTCCATGAACGACTCGAAGAAGCCCGTCGAGCCGTTCTTCGCCCACGTGCGGCCGCCGTAGCTCAGCGCCGCGTCGAGCGCGGAGTCGAGCCCGAGCCCGCACTGCGAGTAGCTGCCGACGTCGAGCGGGCGGCCCGACGTGCGGTTCATCTCCGCGAGCGCGTTCGTGGTCCACAGACCCGCGCCCTCGTTGATCAGCATGATCATCACGTGTGCGATATCCTCTGCCCGACTGTACGCCCCGCCCGTCGCGGGCATGTTCATCACGAGGTCTTGCGACGGCTGGCCGCCGTCGTAACCGGTCGCCAAGTTGTCCGTGATCGTCGCCTTGTCCGGAATGAACGACGAGTACGTCATACCGAGTGGTCCGAACAGCCGTTCCTCGGCGGCGTCCGTGAAACTTGTGCCGTCAAGCCGCGCGACGATCTCGGCGACGATGTTGAAACCGCTGTTGCAGTAGCTCGCGAACATGTCCGGCGGGTAGAGCGCGTACGTGCCGCTGAAGTACTCGATGAGCCACGCGGTGTAGCCGGGCCAGTACCGATCTATCGCCGAGACCGCGCCGTTGTAGATGTCGCCGGGCAGCCCCGAGTGGTGGTCGAGCATGTTGCGCGACGTGATATTCGTCGGGAACCCGGCGAACCGCGGCAGGAGGCTGAACTCCGGGATGTAGTTCGTGACGGACGCGTCGAGGTCCAGCTCGCCCTCGTCGAAGAGCTGCAGCGCCGTCAGCGTCGTGAGCGTCTTCGACAGCGAGCCGATCATGAACACCGTGTCGCCGTCCACGGGCACCGATTCCTCCACGTTCGCGAATCCGAAATGTTCGATCCACGCGATCTGATCGCCATCCACGAGCGCAACCGACACGCCGGGGATGTTGAAGCGCGCCATGTAGCCGGTGATGACCGGCCGCGTGACGGCGATGGTGTTGGTGAGCGAGTACGCGCGCAGGCTGCCGGAGGCGTTGCTCATGGCGCCGACGGAGAGGTAGTACGTCCCGTCCTCCGGGCAGATCCACTGGGCCGCGTTGATCCCGTTCGCCAGAGGGTCTCCGTCGGATGTGTACAGGTTGAGCCACAGCGGTGCCGAAGCGTTGGTGAATATCAAGCCCTGCGGGTCGCCCGTCCAGCCCGGCACGGCGAACCACTTCGTCTCTCCGGCCGCGAGCGAAAGGTTGGTCATCGAGCCCGGGGTCAGGACGGGGAAGCTCTCCGCCGGCTGCCATGTGTACCCACCGAAGCACAGGTACTCGAAGGTGTTGGAGGTGAAGACCTGCACGGCGGAGTCGTCCTCGTTCACGAGACCGCAGACGAAGGCTACGTTGTCGTTGGTCGGCGAGAGCACGTGGAGTCCGGCATAGTCGTCGCTCTCGATGAGCAGAACGCCGTCGTTGGTTGCGAACGTGAGGCTCGGGCTGTCGCCCTCGACGGGTGAGTAGCTGACAGGGGAGTCATCCAGCACAAACCAGGACTTCCCGAGCCGGTTGCTCCACGCCGCGGAGATCGGAACAGGATCGAACTGTTCGCCGGCTATATTCGTTATCGCACACCCAATGTACGAGTCTCGCCGAACGAGCGTTGCCCGCCCGGCGATGTTCGTGATCAGGATGCCGTTCGTCGGAGCGTCGCCTGCCGAGAACCAACCGTCTGTGCGGAGGAGCATGTTCGTGATGACTTGCGTCCCGTCGCCGTCGGCGTGGTATACGAGGGTCAACGATCCTGAGCCCGTCTCGACCCGATGGTATCCCTCCCCCGACGCGTACACGCCGGCCAGCGCGTCGAGTTCCGCCTGCGACACGGCCTGTGTCGCGGCCGGGAAATAGACCATGTTCGTAGGCGCGGGAATCCCGTATTTGTCATTCACCGCGAGTTGCAGAATGAAGTGCAGAGGCCCGCCTCCGAAGGAGGCGGGCGAACTGAACGTCACGGCAAGGCCAAGATCCCGGTTCGGCAGCACGGCCATGTTGGCGCGATAGACCTCAGTCATGCCATTCTTCGAGGCCAAGTTGCCCGCGTAATTAACCGGAGGGTGGTTCACCCCGTCCCAACCCAGACCTTTTGCCACAACCGAGAACCGATTGAACGGCGCGTTGGTGGCCTGCGGAGTGAGCATCTCCGCCACCGAGTCGGCCTCCAGAATCCGCGTCCCGTTCGGCGAGATTCCGCCCGCGAGAACCATCCGGATGTAGTGGGCGAGGTCCACCGGACGGCTGTACATACTGCCGGTGCCATACGCGTTCACGTATTCCTCCGGCATGAGCTGCCCCTGTATGTACGGTTTCGCCAGGTTGTTGATGATGTCGGGCTTGTCCTTGAGGTAGGAGCTGGCATGCATGCCCAGCGGCTCGAAGACGTTGCTGTTTACCAGATCCGTGAACAGCGCGCCGGAGCCGTCCGCGGCCTCGACGACCCCCTCCATGAGGACAAAGCCCGAATTGCAGTAGCTGTCAACGAAGCGCGGCGGGTAGATGGGATACGTACCCGCCAGGTAGTTGGTAAGCCACGCATAGCGGCTGCCGACCGGCTCGGTGGTGAAGTACGAGTTCAAGAGATTGCCCGGGATTCCGCTGTGGTGGTCGAGCAGGTCGCGTACCGTGATGGCCTCGGTGCCCGGGAAACCGCCTCGGTCCAGCAGCCGGAGCCCCGGCAGGTAGTTGGTCACGGAGTCGTCGAGCCCGAGCTTGCCCTGGTCGCGATACTGCATGGCGGCGGTGGTCGTAAACATCTTGGAGACCGAGCCGATGAGGAACACGGTGTCGGTCGTAACGGGGATGCCGTTCTCCCGATCCGCGTAGCCGAACCCTCGTGCCCAGGCGATCTCCTGTCCGTCCACCAACGCGAGCGAGAACCCGACCACCTCACCCGCCGCAATCTGCGCGGCGACCCAGTTGGTGACTGCGGCGATGGTGTCGGCAAACGAATAGAAGCGCACAATGAAAGGCGTGTCGCCTGTGGACGACAGGCCGACATCGTACCCGGCGTCGTCCTGACTCGTCCAGCCGGTCCAACCGCCGGTGCGGTTGGTGACAAAGCCGAGCGATTCACTGACGAGATGGATCGACACGTCGGCCGTGTTGCCCGTCACCACGACGCCGTAGTACTGCCCCGAAACCGTCGAGCAATGGAACCACGCGGTGTGCCCCGCGGCGAGCTCGCCGGTGGCGGACTGGCCTTCGACGAGGTCGTTGGTGATACCGCTGAGCGTCACGGTGAACACACCCGAGGTTTCGCCGACAAGCCACGCGTAGTAGTCGCCCGTCTCAGGACAGGACCAGGATAAAGACGGCCCGTCGCCATCCGCGGCAACTTCGGCGTTCGTCGTCACAATGCTCAGCGTGAACGGGACCCCGGGGCTTCCAACCTCGATCGCGTAGCTCCCGCCCGCCGCCGCGGCGAACTTGTACCATTCGCCCACCGCGCCGTAGCCGTTCCAGTCCCATTCGTTCGTTTCCGTCGCGCCGATCGCAAGCACCTTCGCGTTCGTCGGCCACGGCGGCGTGAACGTCAGCGACATCCCGCTGATCCCGTTGGTGTCCGGGAAGACGCCGGGGTTCTCCATGAAGTCGCGCCCGATCTGCGCCGGCACATCGCCGCCGAACAGCACGACGTGGCCGATGTAGGGGAGCTCGACGTAGTACGCATGGGGCAGATTCGTCGCGACGTGTTTGGCCCCGCGCGGCGGCGTCTGCGTGTCGTAATTGCCGTTCAGCACCAGCACCGGCACGTCGTTCGTCACCGCGGTCCGAAAGCTCGCATCCACCGGCGTGATGAAGGCCCAATCCTCGGAGCTGTCGTACTGGTCCTGCGAGTACGCGTAGCCATGCTCGTTCAACGGGAACGGAATGGTGTCCAGCAGGGCCGCCGCGTTCGTCATGGACTCAAACGGTAGCATGTCGTGGCGGATCATCATCGCGTACATGTTCCCCGACATCGGCCCGTCGGGTGGCGGGTTCTCGATCGGGGGGTTGATCGCCATCAGGCCGGCCATCGCAGCAATCTCGCCGTTCGCGGCGCGCCAGACGAGGCCCGGCACGTCTTCGACGCGGCCCCAGCGTGACAGGTTCATCTGGTGGAACGCGCCGTCGAAAAAGTCGTGGTAGTCGTCCGGATACAGCTCCGCGGCGAAATCCATGAGCGTGTCGCCGAAGACGGGGTACCAGCGGTTCGCGTCCGGGTCGCGCGCCACGTCGTTCGTCAGCGCGATGACAGCATCGTAGAACCCCTGCCCCATGACGGTCCATTGCGGCTCGTCCAGCTTCACAACCCCGTCCAGCACCGCGGCGCGGATGCGTTCGGGGTGCTGCCGGATGACTTCCTGCGAGAGCATCGTGCCGTAGCTTGTGCCCCAGACATTGAACGTGGCGTTGCCGAGCACGGTCATCACGTCATGCACGTCCGCCGCGTTCTCTCTCGTGTTGATCGTGTTGAAGTCCATGCCGCCGGGGCCGCCCAATCGCTGCTGCAGCTCCGCCGTGGTCTCGTTATCGCTGACGGGGAAGAGGTTTGGTTGCGAGAGATAGGTCCCGCGCTGGTTCATCGCGATCACGCGGACGGTGTTCGTGAACGCGCGGAAGACGTAGGGCTGATTGATCGCGCTTGAGCCCGGCCCGCCGCTCAGGTAGATCATCGCGCCGTTCGTGGCGTCGGGCCCGCTCGCGAGTTGCACGACGGGTATTCGATAGCTGTGCGCGTCGTTCGTCGCGCGGCTCGCGGGGACGTGGACATAGCCGAACTCCGACCCGCCGTACCACTGGTTCGTCATGAACGACGGCCAGTCCGCGACATTGGTCACCTCGCGGTAGAACGGCAGGGTGTTGGTGTATACCCCGAACTGGCAAGGTCCAGGGACCAATCCATTGACCACCGCAATCCGATACTCCGCATCATTCGTCGCCGTGAAGGTGAGTCCATAAGCCGACAGGGCCTGGCCGAACCGGATGCCTTCAACATCCTGCATATAGGCCGCAACGTGGTTCGTTGAGAGCAAGTCCAGCGTGTAAACCGTGCCTGACGAAACGGTGAACGTGAACCACACCGTCTCGCCCGCCGCCAGCACCAGGTTGCTCGCCGTCCCGGAGTCCATCGGGGGGAACGTGTCCGCCGGTTGATAGGTGAAACCGCCATAGCGCAGGTATTCAATACCGTTGGTTGTGATCACCTGGAGGGCGGTCGGTTCAGCGGACGCCACCCCGCGCGGGAACGCAAGCGTGTCCGAGTCCGGCACAAGCAGAGAGCTGCTGACCGTATCGCCGGCATCAAGGAAGATAGCCCCTTCGCTTTGGAAGAGAGCGATGCCGAGATTGAACGCCGGAAGCCAGTAGTACGAATCCGGGTCAAGGTCTGACACGAAGTAGAATTTGTCCAACCGGTTGCTCCATGCGCTGGACAGTGGAACAGCTGTCACGCGCTCTCCGCGAGCGATCGTGTCCTGGTAGGTCGTGTAGGAGCCCAATACGGTGCGGTAGTACATGATGAACCGGCCGAGGACGTTGGAGAACCCCAGTTCCCGATCCTGCGAGTCTGGCGTTGAGAACCAACCGTTTTCACGGCCGACGAGGTTGCTGGTTATCGTCGGTTCGTCACTCTGCGCATTGCGGATCCATGTCAGATTTGTGCCGTCTCTCTCGATCAGGTCATACCCCTCGATAACGGCGTAGCAGCCGGTCACGGCATCCAGTTCCGCGATCGACAGGTTGGTGACGGGCGAGGCGGGCGGAACGAAACGGTTCGTCGGCCAGTCGAGATCGAACTTGTCCTTGATTGCCCAGCGCAGAGCGTTCTGTGCGACGAGCATGGCCGCATCCGGACCGGATAAACTGCTCAGCACGATGACGCCGAGCCCACGTTCGGGAATCACTTCCAGCATGCTGCCGAAGCTTATTGAGGCGCCGTCCTTCCAGTAAGCCGTGCCGGCGTACGCAAATTGCGGGTCGGAAACGCAGTCCCAACCAAGGCCGGGACGGAAGTAGTGTTCCGTGAATTTCACCATGACGTTGGTGGTCTCGTCCTTCCACAGCGCTGCAACGGAGTTGGATTCGAGAACTTCGATGTCCAAGGGGCTGTTGCCCCACGCCAGCAGGGTTTGGATGTACTGTCCCATGTCCAGGGCAGATGAGTACACTCCGCCGCCGCCGGCGACGTTGATGATTTCATCAGGGTAGCGGGTGCCGCCCATGTATGAGCGTGCGACCGGATCCGCGCCGAAGTAACGAGAGGAAAGCATACCCATCGGCGCGAAGAAGTTGCTCGCAACAAAGGTCGGATAGTCCCTTCCGGACAAAGCCTGAACGATATCCTCCACCACCGCGAACCCGTTGTTGTTATAGGCGTTTGCGAAGTTTGGAGGGAAGTTCAGGTAATCCTTCGCCAGCGTCTCCAGCACGAACGCGTGGTAGTTCGTGCCGGGAGAGAGTGTCTCGGCGTAGTTGTAATACGTGCCCGGCATTCCGGAACAATGATTCAGCAGTTGCCTGACCGTGATGGATGTGCTGTCGAACCGCGGCAGGAGCGCAAAGGTCGGAACATGATTCGTCACCGGGTCGTCAAGGTCGAGGAGCGCGGCCTCCTGCAGCTTCAGGATCGCGGCGGCGGCGAAGGTCTTGGAAATAGAACAAAGGCCGTACATCGTGTCCGAGCGTGCCTGTACGTCGGCCTCGCGATCGGCCAGCCCGAACCCGCGCGCCCACACGATCCGGTTGCTGTCCACCAGCGCGATCGAGAGCGCGGGAACGTCGGCCTGCACCATGATGTTGGTTGCGTAGGCCGTCACCTGCGCGATGGTGTTGGAGTAGCGCAGGTCTTCGATGTCGTCGTAGCCCAGCGCCCACTTGGCCTCGAAAAGTGCGCGCAGGGAACGCCCGCCAAAAGCGAGGTCCGGGTCAAGCACGTTAACGACGTCCGCGTAGGCGGTTCGGCGAGCCGGATCGTAGAGCATCCAGGAGAGGTAGCCCAACGTCCCGCCGCTGTGGCCATACCCGAGCATGAGGGAGATGCTCGTACCCATGCCGTATCGCGTGTTGGCCCGGCGCGACTGCACGGTCGCGGCGGTCATCAGTTCCAGCGATTCCGGGCTCACGATCGCTCCGCCATACAGCGCCTTCACCCACGTCGCGAGATCCTCCGTGGACGACACCATGCCGCCGCAGCCGATGTCCCATGACTGCCCGATATCGGTGTAATCACCCATCGCGCCGGTGGTTTCGTTGGTTACGAAATAGCCGCGAATATGGTTCCCGGGAATGAATCGTAGGTAGCCGTTGCCCGCGTCGGGCACGAAGGTGTTTGTCAAACCCAGCGGCCCGATGAACTTATTGCGGATGAACTCGGCATAGGTCCAGCTGTTGGTATTCTTCTTCTCGATAATCAGGGCAAGGATGTAAAAACCTGTGTCGCAATACCTGTACTCGGTGCCCGGCGCAAAATGGGAAGGAAGAGAGCGGACCACCTCGAACACCTCGTGCGGACCGAAGTTGGTCGTGGGATCGTCAATGGCGCGCGTCTCAAAGTAGTCCGTATCGTTGTTATGGTCCGGCAAGCCGCTGGTGTGCGTCAACAGGTTCGAGACCGTAATGACGCTGTTACTCGGGATGTCGTATTCGGGCAGGAGTTCTACGACCGTGTTGGTCAGACTGACGAGCCCCTCCTCGCGCAAGAGCATGATGGCCGCGGTCGTGAAGGTCTTGCTGTTGCTCGCGATGCGGAACCGGTCGGTCGGCTGCGC
>CAZTYH010000012.1:19353-39265 GCA_964617565.1 uncultured Verrucomicrobiota bacterium | reverse complement strand
ACATTGCAGCGGGCCTGCCGTTCGTTGCGAAAGCCGGGAATGGCGCTGCAGACGCGCGGATGACTCAACACATAATTCAGGGCCATCGCCGCAAGATCTTCCGTTGTTGAACCGAAACGCTGCTTCAACATCTCCAGCTTCGGCTTCAACGCGGACAAGGCTTCCTTCTTGAACTGTTCGCTGTTCGAGCGATGATCGCCCGGCTCAAATTTCGGAGGGTTGTCCGGATTGAACTTGTCCAGCAGCCGCCCCTGCGCAAGCGGGCTGAACGCCACAAACGAAAGCCCATGCCGCTCCATCAAGCGATCCACGCGCGAACCTGCGCGAATGAAATGATCGTCCAGCGCGTGCGCCCAGCTCTGCAACACCTTCGGCTGAATCACTGGAACGAGTCGCTCGAAGTCGTCTTCCGAGTATGCCGACAACCCGACCATCCGCACCTTTCCCTCGCGCACCAATCCGTTCATCGCCTCAACCGCGCCGGCCAGATAACGATCATTCTCTCCAAAATTGCCGTGATGGAAGTAGTAAACATCTACGTAGTCGCGCCGCAGGTTGATCAGGGATTGCTCCAGCTGATGCCGGATATGCGCCGGTTCATACGCATGCCCGGCCGTGCCAGCGAAATGTCCGACCTTCGTCGCGATGACCACACTTTCGGACTTCACGCCCAGGCGCTGCAGGACATGCGCGAGCATCCGTTCCGCCTTGCCGTTTCCATATACGTCCGCATTGTCGAAATGATTCACGCCCGCATCGAGCCCGACCTTGATGCCTGCCGCAACCTCGTCCTCGTTCACCTCGCCCCACCCGACCGGCATGCCTCTCGACCAATTCGGTCCACCCATCGTCCAGCAGCCGAAACCGATTTCCGAAACCTTGATATCGGTGGATCCGATTTTGCGATAGTTCATTGTTCTTCCTTCAACGCCACGAGTACATCCTGGCAATCGCCTTTGAACATGGAGACAGCCCATCGCCGTTTCCTGAACCACTCTACCACATCTTTAAACTTGTATCGTGCGCGCTCATGAATACGTCCTTCCTGACGATGAATTCGGTCAAACACGGCGAATCCGCGACGATTGAAATCTGCGAGCACAACCTTCCCGCCCGGCCGAACAACGCGCTCAACTTCGTGGAGCACACGTCTCCATTGAGGCATGTGGTGCAACGCGTTCATCGAGACCACCGCATCGAATGACCGGTCGCGCCATGGAAGCTTGCGCGCATCTGCGACAACAAACCGCGCACGGCCTCCGGGTCTCTCCTGGCGCACGTTCATGCGCGCGAAACGCTGCTCCCCGGCGCTCAAATCAACGGTGGTAACGCGCGGCACGCGCCGCAACAGTTCGACCAGGAACCGGCCCTTGCCGGTCCCGATTTCAAGGATGCGCCCCTTCAAAGGAAACGCCTTGGCTACAACAAATCGCTGATTCTTGCCGGTGTCATATCCCGCTTGCCGATACACCTTGTTCCGCTGCAGTAATCGAGAGTGATTTTCTGATAATTCATTCTTTAAAAAACGCATGCGTTCTCCCGCTAGAGGATGATCAGGTAGATCACGGTGGCCACGCCGATGGCCGCAAGAACGGCGGCAACAACGTTACCAAGCCATGTGTTCAGATGACGCGGGCTGCGCTGGGCTTCCAGGGCTCGCAGATAACGAAAGTGATTCATGGCTGCAAAAACATGCACCAGAACACCGAGCGCGACCAGGCTGACGCCGATCCAGAGGGAATAGCCCCGGCCGGCGGGCAGACTCTGCCCCTGCAATGCCGCCATCTCGCGCAGAAACAGGCCAAACCGGGCCACGACGAACCCAAAACCCATCAGGGCAAGGCCGGTGCGAATCCACGCAAGGAATGTTCTCTCCGCCGCCATCGGAACACGTGGGTCTTGCTCAACGGTATTCATCCATTCCTCGTTTACTGGTTGAATTTCAGACTACAAAACGCTCCCCACCCGCGCAAGGTTTCACGCGGCCGGGCAGTCGCTCCGACAGGTAACGCACGGAACCCGCCCCCGTGCAATGCGCCGGATAAAGCATGGGACTGTGAAATTGCGTCAATGCATCAGCCGTAGCGGAAAGACGCGCGGGCCCCGCGCTCCGCAAATGCAAGCCGCCGATCACAGCGCGAAACTCACGGGCACCGGAAAGGCCGGAGATGGCGTTCATCGTATTTATGATTCCGGAATGCGCACAACCGACTATTGCGATAATCCCGCCGGACGTCGCGATCCAAAGCGCCTGATCATCCACAATCGGATCCGGCATATCCGCCGATGCGTCTAGGAAAAAATCGCCGCCCACATCCTCAAACGGCACAACTCTCGGAACCGGACCCGTAACCCAGATGCCTGACGCGATCTCGACGGGCTTCAGGGTCCACACAATCCGCTCGGGCACCTCCTTCAGCACGTTCCTCACGTCCTCGGGCATTCCCACGGAGTGCATCGTTCCATCGGCGTGACGGCTATACCTTGGCATGAGAGATTCTGGATGGATGAATATTCGCGCGGACCTTGCCTGCTCCATGGCGCAAGACAATCCGCCGGTATGATCGTAATGCCCGTGACTCAACACGATCGCGTCGGCCTTATCGAGCGGAACACCCAGCACATCGGCATTCTGAGCAAAAGCACAACCCTGCCCCGTATCGAACAGGATTCGGGAACCTGCCGTTTCAATCCAGAAGGACAAGCCGTGCTCCGCCTGCATATCGGGCCGCGCGCTGCTGTTCTCTACCAGCACAGCTATGCTGACTTCACCGTCTTTCATCTGGATTTCGCCGAAGCTGACACAACCGTCCCAACCCTCTCCATAACCACCCTCATCGCCTTTTTCGCCTTCCCACCACAACTAGCTTTCGCCCCATGGCATTCCAGCTTACGAAGCGTGTTCGACACACTGCGCATTAATGTAATGATCTTTTTTTCGCCCGCGCCCTGGGCAAAAGCCAATCCCGCGGCAAGCGCCGGCGAGGCCTTGGTTCCAAGCCCGCAATCCTCCGATATCCGGCTACTCTCCGCCGTCATATGCACTTCGGCCAGCAAGGCAACCACAACAGCAGGCAGAATTCTCGTGCCGTAATTCCTGTATAAAGCATAAAATGGAACCCCGAGGAAGATGCCGTGATTACCTGAACCCGTGACGGTTATAACAGGCTCCGAGGAGCCGCACATCCTCCCGCGAATCAGTTCCGCGACGCGCTCCGGCAACGGCTTTCTTCTATCGCCCCGAACCTGCCTGACAATGAATTCCCGCACCATCAATTCGAGACCACGGTCCCGGGCCCGTGCGACAGCCATGATTTCAGGAATGCTGATGGATGCTGCTCGGCGCGGCACGCTTCGTTGAAGGCACTTCCCGTTCCTGGTTACCTGTCGTATTTCGTCGTGATGCCCGTCAATCAACACCTCAACCAATTCGCCCGGCATGCGGAGTACGGCTCGCACGTAGACACCTTTCCGCCCGGCGCGGCGAACAATCATCCACCCCCGACGATTCAAAAGCGCTCGCGCCGCACCGCGATCCACCGACGGAAAAAGATCAAATGACAGAGCCTCGGAAGACAAACCCGCGGCAACTACGGTGCGTAACCCCCTTCGATTCAAAAAGGGAACAACGGCTGTTGACGCATTCCGGAGAACCTCGTCGGACCCGTAAAGACTTGCTTTGCCGACACGAGGATCGAATGGCGCGCTCAGATAGCGCTGAGCTGTCATGAACGCAAAGGCCACGCTGGCCGGTTCCGTGCAACCCGTGACCTGAACGATTTCCGCAGCCAGTAAATCACGGGCTTTAGACAAGAGCTTTCTGTCCGCTTTCTTTTTCACAAGCCGTTGCAGGCCGGCTGGCGCAACGCCAGCCGGCCCGCGATGTCCAACTTATTTCGGACATTTCTTCAAGCACATGAACCAATCAAGGCACTTCACATCCGGATCGGCCTTCTCCGTGCGATCCTTCGCAACGCCGCAGGATCCCGGCGGCGGTACGATCACGTCTTCCCCCGGCTGCCAGTTCGCCGGCGTGGCGATCCCATGCTTGTCGGAGGTCTGCATTGCGATCAATAGGCGTTTCACCTCATCCATGTTGCGCCCGTTCGAGAGCGGGTAATAGAGAATCGCCCGCACGATGCCCTTGGGATCAATGATGAATACCGCGCGCACAGCCTGCGTGCTGCTCGCACCCGGCTGGAGCATTCCGAAAGCCTTGGAGACATCCATCTTCAGGTCTTCGATGACCGGGAAGGCAACTTCGATGTCCTTCATGTCCTTGTACTGAATTTTCTCCTTGATCGTCCGCAGCCACGCAATATGCGCGTAGATGCTGTCGATGGAGAGGCCCAGCAACTTGCAGTTGAGTTTCTCGAACTCCGGCTGCATTGCGGCAAAGGTCATGAACTCCGTCGTGCACACCGGTGTGAAGTCCGCCGGGTGCGAGAAGAAGATCACCCACTTGCCCTCATAGCACTTGGGAAAATCAATCTCTCCCTGTGTTGTTTTCGCCTTGAAACTCGGCGCTTTCTCGCCGATCAGCGGAAGGCTTGTTATTGCTTGCTCTGTCATCTGTCTGTTTCCTTTCTGTTTATTTCCTGACTTCTTCAGCTTAATGATCGCAAACGTTCGGACCCGATTTCAATGTCCCTGCGAGATAGGATTCCACCAGCGTTTCCGGCTCTTCCGCCGGCGCGCCCACCACAACCTGTATCCCATTCTGCGTAAATAGTGCCTGCGCGCGCTGCCCCATCCCGCCGGCAATGATCAGGTTCGCGCCCTGTTCATGCAACCACCGCGGCAAAACGCCCGGTTCATGGGCTGGAGGTGTCAGCATCTCCTTGCGGTTGACCTTCCGCTCTTTTTCGTCCACGTCAAGCAATGCAAATTGCTCGCAGTGCCCGAAATGCATGCACATCTTTCCGTCCGCTATGGGTATCGCTATCTTCATGTTGTTCTCCTTTGTCTTCAAATTGTCTGAGCCCCCAGGTTTCGTCCCGCTCTTTTCCGAAAGCGCGCGAATGGGCTCGATGACGCGTTCGAAGGCCCGGGCGGTCTCTGTTTTGGAATAGTGGTAAACAAAAGGCGCTCCTTCATCGCTCGCCTTGCCCACGCAGGGATCAATGGGTATCCGGCCAAGAAAAGGCACACCCATTTCTTCAGCCATTCGCTCGCCGCCACCGCTTTTAAAAATATCGGTGACCTCGCCGCATTTCGGACAAACAAATCCGCTCATGTTCTCCACGACCCCCAGCACGGGGAGTTTCAATTTCCGACAGAACGTGATGGACTTCCGGACGTCCGACGTCGCGAGATCCTGGGGTGTTGTAACCACGACCGCGCCGTCCAATGGCGCGGCCAACTGGCAGACAGACAACGGTTCATCTCCCGTACCCGGAGGACAATCAATCACGAGATAATCCAACTCGCCCCAATCCACGTCTTTCAGGAACTGACTGATTACGCTCATCTTCATCGGGCCGCGCCAGATCACGGCATCGTCCCGCTCGCGCAAGAGGAACCCGATGGACATGACCTTCAGCCCGGCCTTCTCCACCGGCTGGATCACGCCATTCTCGGCCTGGATCGAAGCCCCATCCAGCCGAAGCAGCTTGGGAATGCTGGGCCCATGAATATCCACATCCAGCAGGCCGACATGTTTCCCGCTCAGCGACAATGACACGGCGAGATTCGCCGCCACCGTGCTCTTGCCCACGCCTCCCTTGCCGGACAGAACAATGATGCGATGCCGGATCCGCTGCATCTTTTCATCCAAAATTTGTTTTTCCAAGAACTGTTCAAAAGCATTATCTGTCGTCTCTTGCTGCATCCTGTAACGCCTCCCATATCCTGCTTACATCCGCACCTGCCATGCTCCCCGGCAATTCCATGACCGAACAACCCTTCACCTGCGCATCGGTGACGCTGCGGTCATATCGAATGCGCCCCGCAATACGGGCACCCAATTCCTCCGCCCTGGATTCGATCGCCACAGTTTGCGCCGGGTTGATATCCCATTTATTTACGCAAGCGGCCGCCGGTATCTTGAAATGACGGGCCAGTCCCAGCACACGCTCCAAATCATGAAGCCCTGAAAGGGTTGGCTCCGTCACCACCAGCACCTGCGTCGCACCCGTGAGAGAAGCGATCACCGGGCATCCGATACCCGGCGGACCGTCCACGATGACCAGGTCCAGCCCTTTTTCGCCGCCGATCCGTCGCGCTTCTTCCCGCACACGGGCCACCAGCTTTCCGGAATTCTCGCCACCGGGATTCAACCGCGCATGAACCATTGGACCGTAACGGGTGTCGGAAAGATACCACTCGCCGCATATGCGCTCCGGAAAATCAATGGCCCCGGCCGGACAAACACGGACGCACACGCCGCAACCTTCACAACCGAGCGGTTCGACACGATATAAATCGTCGCTCTTTCGGATCGCATCAAATCGGCATTCCGCAAAACAAATTCCACATCCCGTGCAATCCTTTTGACGAACGACCGCCTCATGCCCGCTGCGGAATTCCTCGCGCCGGCGAATCTCCGGCTGCAAAAGAAGATGCATGTCGGCTGCATCCACGTCACAATCCGCGACCACCGATTCTCCGGCCAACACGGCAAACGCAGCCGTCACGCTGGTTTTACCCGTCCCGCCTTTGCCGCTGATTATGACCAGTTCTTTCATTATTCGTTAACTAGCGCTGCTTCCCGATTTCATTTTCCAAGACTTTTACAAGTTCCAGCACGGCATCTTTAAAGGCCGGAATTACGTTCACCATTTCGCCACGCGAATACGCCTCGGCAACTTTTCGGTCTTCCGGTATTTCCGCCAGCACCTGAACGCGTTCCTCCGTGCAATACGAGCGGACATCATCGTTCCCGATTCCCGCGCGATTGATCACGACCCCGAAATCTTTCTCCAACTGCCGCATCAAATCCACGGCCAAGCGTAAATCGTTCAATCCAAACGGCGTCGGCTCCGTGACAAGTATCACGTAATCTGCATCGCGCACTGTCGTAACCACGGGGCAAGAGGTCCCCGGCGGAGCATCAAGAATTGCAATCGCTTCTGCGATTCGCGCTCGCTTCGCGGCGCGGATCAACGGCGGCGCCATCGGCTCGCCGACATTCATGCGTCCCTGTACAAAACCGATCTTCCCTGCGCACCCGGTTTCCAACTGGCCGATGATTCTCGGCTCTGCATGGATCGCATCTTCCGGGCAAACCGGCATGCAACCACCGCACCCGTGGCAAAGTTCCGGGAACACCATCGCTGTTTTCAACACGGCAATGGCGTTATACTCACAAACCTCTGCACATTTTCCGCAAGCCGTGCATTTACCGGCATCTATGACCGGCACGGGAACGCCGACTGCTTCGGAGTGCTGAAGGGTTGGCTTGAGGAACAGATGCCCGTTCGGCTCCTCCACGTCGCAATCCACGTATTGAACGCGACAACCCTGCTCCGCCAGCGCAACCGCGAGATTCACCGCAATCGTCGTCTTGCCTGTCCCACCTTTTCCGCTGGCGATGGCGAGAACAAATCCTCCTTTCGTCCGATCATCCACGGCCATTCGCCTCCTTGACCACAAGGCTGCCAACGGCTTCATTGACATGTGTTGCGATGACCGGGCACTTCACTGTGAACAGGAAAAACGTGTGCTTCGTCGTATCGGAAAGGGTTTCATAATTACCCTGCCCCTTTGCGATCACGAGATCCGCGCGCTCAAACCATTCCCGAAACTCGTTCGAACATTCTTCCACGAGAGTTCCCGGTGCATCCGAACCGTTGTCGAAAACAGGAGCAATTTCCGGCAATCCCGCCGAAACGGCATCTTCCATTGTCGCATCGTTGATCACCGGCATTCCACGAACAAAGACGGTCACCTTCTCGGCGGGCAACGCTTCGATCAAGAGTCGGTCAAAAACGATTTCCCCGGCATTATCCGCGAGATACAAAATGGAATGCGCCTGTTCCGCCGCGCGATACAAGGCCCCGACATCGCCGCGCAACGGTTGCGTCCAGAGCGTGTCCAGGTGGCGCGGCAGATCTTCCGCCGCGATCTGTGTTTTTGCCCCGGCATCCAGCAGGTTGCCGCCGATCGCAAGACGGACCGCCGCCTCGCGTTGATCTGCCTGCTGCCGCATGGCCTCCCGCATTTCAGGCAGCAGCTTTGCGGCCATTCGGTTCATGCGCTCCTTCACGCCGCGATAGGGATCATGATCGCCGATTGCCTCGCGGATGATCCGGTGAATGCGCTGCCCCATCACCGGCGGAGAGCCGCCCCAATCCGCATCGGCGATTGCCCGCAGCAGTTTGCGCAGCAAATGCTCTCTCTGCGCGGGATCCTCCACCGCGAGCGAGACCGCCTCGGCCGCCTGGCGCGCAAAACAGGGAATACATTCAACAGAAGTTTTCATGTTTCGTTCTAGAATGTCAGCACCTTCTCACTATGCACCACCCAGTCCGCCAGCTCGGTCATGGTGGCTTTTTGCGCGCCTTCGTAATACGGCTCGTTCTTGTGGATGCCACAACGCGCCATGCAAGTACCGCAGACCTTCACCGCCACGCCCTTGGCGATCAGCTCCTTCATCATGGGCACCAACTCCCGATCATAGCCCTCGGGCGCCTTGCAGCTCTCGCGGGCCAGGTCCACCGAGTCGTTCATGAGAAAAAGCCTGACCTCATGACCGGCTTCCGCGAGATTCCCCGCCAGCCGTAATCCATTCCATGTCACGTCCGTGCCGTCGTAGGGCGGACGGTTGAAAACAATCAATGTCGTCATGCTCTCTCTTTCCTTATGGGGCCAACAGATAATCCGCGATCGCGCGATACAGCGTGGTCACCGCGAGGATCGCGCAATGCTTCCCTTCGTCCGGCAAGCATTCCTGCGCGGCAATGATCTCGCGCGGGTTGATCCCCAACGCGTCCGGGATGCTTAACCCCTTGGCCCGGCGCGCCACGGCTTCGCCGCAGGTTCGCGTGTGTGCGCATCCGTCGGTGTAATAGCGGACCTCCTCGATCCGCCCGTCGCGGATCACGAGATAGAATTCCATCTCATCGCCGCACAAACCCTTGATCGCAGCCGAGGCCGTCGGATCGTTCATGCGGCCGAAAAAAGCATCCGGTTCCTCCGGCTTGTTCTCGTTGCTCCGACTCAAGAAGCCCCTCGCTTTTTGAATTGCCTGGACGCCTGGTCAATATCCGCGATCAGCTCGTGCACGGGTTCGATGCCGACGGACAACCGCACGGTGTTGGGCCTGACCCCGAAGGTCGTGCGCCGTTCGGGCGGCATGTAGAGCATGGTGGTAAGAAACGGGATGCAGATCAGCGACTCCGTGGACCCAAGACTGACCGCGTGATAGATCACATGAAGCGCGGAGACGAATCGCTTGGCATCGTCCTGGGTTTTTCCGACATCGAACGCCAGCATACCTCCGAACCCATGCTTCATCTGCTTCACGGCCGCTCTATACCCATTGAAAGACTTCAATCCCGGGTAACGCACATTGGATATCCCCGGACACTTGAGCAAATGCCGTGCTACGGCCATCGCGTTTGACGCCATTCGCTCCGCACGCAAGTTGAACGTCTTCAATCCGCGCTCCAGCAGGGAGGCCGAGTAGGCATCCAGCGTGGTCCCAATCGCCTGGCGCGTAAACCACAGCTTGTCATAATCCTCTTTCGAGCCCGCGATCGCGCCCGCCATAAGATCGTTATGCCCTCCCAGCGCCTTCGTGGCGCTGTGAACGACCAGGTGCGCGCCGAGTTCGAGCGGCTTCTGATGATAAGGCGTGGCAAAGGTATTATCCACCACCACCATCGCGCCCACCTTGTCGGCCATCGCGCGGACAGCGGCGACATCCACCACCTTGCACAATGGATTGCTCGGCGTCTCGAGGAAAATCATCTGCGTGTTGGGCTTGATGTGCCGCTTTAATCCGCGCCAGTCCGCGGCGTCCACCCATGTGACTTCCACCCCCATGCGCTCCAGGATGAGCGCGACCTTGTAGTGCGCGCCATAGATGTCATGAAAAAGAATCACATGGCCACCGGCGCTCAGGTAAGTCAGGTACACCATCGTGCAGGCGGCCATACCCGTCGTACACACGACGCAGTCTTCCGCGCCTTCCAGTTCGGCAATTTTTTCCTCGACGGCCCGTACCGTCGGGTTGTCGTCGCGATGATAGGTATAACCGTCAATCTTCCCATCCGTGATCTGTTGCAGCACATCGAAATCGAGATACTCATAGTTCACCGCATTAACAATGGGCGTCACCATCGGGCGGTTTCCGTAGGGCGTCAACGGGTCAGCGGGTTTGCGCCGCGCATAGTGGGCTCTTGAAGATTTCTTCTTGATGGTCATTTGCTGCTGTTCTCCGGTTTTGCTTCTTTTTTCTCTTCCGAGGGGCAAACGCCGAAGTAAAGCTCTCCGTCACTCCAAACGACATGGATACGGCGTGCCCGCACCAAGTCGCCAGTGTACTTCGAAACCTCGTTCGCATGCATGTCAAAAGCATCCGCAATCTGCCGGGCCGTGCAGGGCCGACGCCGGAGCATATTCAGAATGGATTCTTCATTCGCCTGCACATTCACGCCAGAGCGCGCAGGGAAACCCGCGATGATCGTGGCGCGCGGATTGAAAAGCTCAGCGAGCTCTTCCATATTCGCGCGACTCGCCGGCAAGACTCCTTTTCCCGCGGGAGGACGCACCACGGTATTGAGATGGATTTCATCCGGCATAATCGTTTCGGCGATTTGGGTAATCTTCATCATGTCTTCCGCTCTGGAATTCACCCCTTCCACCACGAACACCTCCAACCATAACTTCCCGGAAAAGATTCTTCGAAAGGCGCGGTAGCCCGCCATGCATTGCCGGAACTGCAGATCCTTGTGTGGCACATTGATTCGCCGGAAGGAGGGCGAATCCCACGCGCTCAGTGACAACTTTACGATATCCGCCGGGCAAGCGGCATCCCGCACTTCGGGCATCCAGAAAAGCGAACCGTTGGAAAGCAGTACGGCTGGAATGGGTATTTCCTTCTTGATAAACTTCAGGATCTCACCAAAACCTGAATGGAGCGTCGGCTCGCCGGACCCGGATAAAGTGACATAATCAGATTTGCCGCCCTCCTTGTGCCAGTGCGCAAGCTCCGATTTCACTTCTTCCATCGGAACATATTCCTTGCGCTCCAGCGTCTTTCTGGAAGTGTGTCCCAACTGGCAAAACACGCAATCCAGCGTGCATGTTTTCAGCGGCGTCAAGTCCACACCCAGCGATCGCCCGAAACGCCGGGAAGGAACCGGCCCAAAGATATGATGGTAGCGTGACATCTTCCGTCAGAAGGAAAGCGGGCTAAACACCCGCTTTCCTTTCTCAATTGAGCGGCGGCTATTTCTTCGCCGGCCTGGCTTCCAATTCCTGGATCTGCTTCTTGATTTCCTCAAGTGCATTTCCGAAATATTCGGCCTGCTGCTTCAGCTCGGTCAATTCCTGCTCCGGCGTGTACTGCGGCTGGGCGTAAGGCGCTCCCGGCCGCATCCAGCCGGGCATTCCGGTCGCATAGAACATATTGCGCCATCCCCGGCCACTCCCACGGCCCCAGGCGCCCCGGCCGCGGCCGAAGCCCATTCCGAATCCGCGACCGCCGCCTGCGTTCATATAACCTGGAGCTCCATGGCCCGCGCAGAATCCTGCTGCACGGCCTGACATCGGCCCCATTCCCATCGGTCCTGTTCGATCTCCACCTGGCATGATCCACTCTCCTTTCTTCTTACCTTCCTGATCCACGGCCGCGACCCATGCCTGCGCCGCGCCCCTGTCCGCCACGTCCTGCGCCGCTTTGTCCGCGGCCTTGACCACGTCCCGCTCCCCGCCCGGCGCCCTGTCCCGCTCCGGCCCGCGCGCCCCCGCGCCCTTGTCCTGCTCCGCAAGGCCCCATTCCTCTACCGGTCCCGGCACCCTGCCCGCCCGGCCCTGTTCCATCTGCTCTCGGCATTGCTGCCTCCCTTCTCTTTTTTCCGATTTCAATGTTCAAAGTTGAATGTTCGATGTTCGACATTCTCACCTACATCCAATGCCCTTCCTTCGTCGCGGCGGCCGCCTCCTGCAACTCGCCCTTCCCCAGCGCCTCGATCGTCTCTCGCACCGTCCGGCCCGCAGGAGCCAGAAGAATTCGCACACCAGACGCGTTCAACGCGCGGAACGCTTTCGGACCCACATTGCCCGTGATGACCGCCTCGCCTCCCAACCGAACCACCGTCTCCGCCGATTGAATACCCGCGCCCTGCGCAGCATTCAGGTTCTGCGTATTGTCATGCACAGAGGCTTTGCCCGTAACCGTATCGAAAAGAATAAACTTCGGGGCACGCCCGAAATGGGGATCCAGTTCGCTTTCCATCAATCCATCTTTTGAAGTAGCAACCACCTTCATCTTCGTTCCTTTCTCATCCATTTCCCCATCCACGCCCATGGCGACCGCGACCGCAGCCACCCCGCCCCCTTCCACGGGGCATGTCTTCCGGCGGCTGAATGACCGGCCCGCCCTCCAATCGCAGGGCCTTGCCATTGATCAGCGCGTCCGCAACCTTCTTTCGGGCCGACTCAACAACGCGGGCGAACGTCGGCCGCGAAATCTTCATCTGCTCCGCGGCCTGCTCCTGGTACATCCCCTGCAGATCCGCCAAACGCAGCGCTTCCAATTCATCCAACGCCACCACGACCTCCTCCAATTCCCGCAGGGGAACCCCCGCAGGCTTGAAATGCGTGACGCCCGGCACGAACCCGACCCGCCTCATACAGAATGGTCTCGGCATATGAACCTCTTCTTTATATTATGAGCATATGCTCATTATGAAAATGTGTCAAGCGCCGTCCGGTATGATATCCTCCCGGCCCATGACCAAGGACCATACAGCGCGCCGGAACCTTGACGTCCTCGTCATCGGCGCCGGACCGGCAGGCTTTATGGCGGCGATTTCCGCTGCCCGAAGCGGCGCATGCGTGCTGCTCCTCGAACAGATGCCAAAGCCCGGGCTCAAGCTCCTTGCCACCGGCGGCGGACGCTGCAACATCACCAACACGCTGCCGCCAGATCAGTTCATGGATGCCTTTGGTCGCAGCGGACGATTCATGCAGCCGGCGCTCCATCTCCTGGATTCGGAACGCCTACGCGCTTTTCTTGCGGAACACGGCGTGCCGACATCTTCTCCCGACGGTCTGCACGTCTATCCAACTTCAAACAAGTCCTCCGACGTGCTGAATGCCTTGCTGAAAGCATGTGACATGGCCGGGGTGGAGCGCCGGACAAATTGTGCCGTACGTTCTCTGATAATTAAGGATGGATCTATCTCCGGCGTCGAGACGGCCGATGCCATAATCAATGCCGGCACAGTCATCATGGCCTGCGGCGGACGAAGCTATCCTGAACTCGGAGCAACAGGAACCGGCTGCGAACTCGCCCGCGCAGTCGGACACAAAATCATTGACCCCCTGCCCATTCTCGTCTCGCTGCACACGCGGGAGCCGTGGCCACGCGATTGCACCGGCATCAGCCTGCCGAACGTCCGCGCATGGATTGATCTTCCCCGGCAATCGAAATCCGGCTGCACCGGCGACCTGCTCTTCACCCATCGCGGCGTGTCCGGACCCGTCATCCTCGATCTCTCGCGCGAGGTGGTCCCCCTGCTTAAAAAGCAGGCACAAGTTCCGATCCGAATCGCGTTGAAATCGAATATTCGCGTCGAACGGTGGCGCGCAGGTGATGGCAGCAGGGTCGTTCGCAAGTTGTTAAGCGAGCAGTTGCCCGCCTCGCTCGCCGACACCTTGCTCACTATCGCGGGCATCCCGAAACATACCGGCGCGGCAAACCTGAAACGCGAACAGGAGGAGGCGCTTTCCGAATTGCTTCACGCGCTGCCGTTGACCATCACATCTGCCGGCGGATTCGATGAAGCGATCGTCACGCGGGGCGGCGTCAGCCTGCGCGAGGTGGATCCCAAAACGCTCGAAAGCCGGCTGATAAAAAACCTCTTCTTCGCCGGCGAAATTCTCGATCTCGACGGTCCCTGCGGCGGGTTCAATCTGCAATGGGCTTTTTCGAGCGGAGCTCTAGCGGGGACGCAGTCAGGCTGATTGCCGAAACTCTTCGCGCAATTCACCGACCAGCTGATGCACGGAGATAATCTTTGTGGCACGCCACGCGTTCACGCCGGCAAATGCAAAGCCATGCTTGAAATTGCCCTTCCGCGCACTCAATAGTGCGTGGGCAATGCAGTAAGGACTGTTCTGCACGTCACAGGAAATGATGCAGTGATAACTGCAGTTGTACGGCATCTTCTCGCCTCTCTCGACCGCATCAATGAACGCGTTGCCGATCGCACGGCCGGGCATGCCGACCGGGCTTTCGATTATTTTCACATCGCCTTCCTTGCAGTTGATGTAGGCCTGCTTGAACGCATCGGACGCATCGCACTCAAACGTGGTCACAAACCGTGTCGCCATCTGAACTCCGGCCGCGCCCATGTCGAGGAATCGCCGGATATCGGCCCCGGTGTAAATGCCTCCGGCTGCGATGACCGGGATCGGGCGGCCATATTTTTCTTCCAACGTCTTCGCCGTGGCAAGCACGTCGGGGATGAGCTTTTCCAAAGCGAAGGCCGGATCGTCCAGTTGCTCCGGCTTGAAGCCAAGATGCCCGCCCGCCATGGGGCCCTCAACGATGAAGGCGTCGGGCTGGCAGTCGAATCGCTCCTTCCAGCGTCGTGCGATCACTGCCGCTGCGCGCCCCGAAGAGACGATCGGGATAAACTTCGTTTTTGAACCCTCAGGCCGATAAGCCGGCAGGTTCATCGGAAGCCCGGCGCCGGAAATGATGAAGTCAATGCCCTCCTCCATCGCGGTACGAGCCAAATCCTCGTAGTTGGTCAGCGCGGACATGATATTCACACCGATAAACCCTTTGGTATTGGCGCGCGCCTTCCGGATTTCCTTGCGCAGGGCACGGATATTGGATTCCCGGAAGTTCTTGAAAAGGTCCGGTTCGCTCTGACCGATTCCCGCCGTGGCAATAACGCCGATGCCGCCCTCGTTGGCAACCGCGCCGGCCAGCCCCGACAAGGAAATCGCGACGCCCATACCCCCCTGGATGATGGGCAGAGGGATGGTCATCTCCCCAATAACAAGCGGCGGTAAATCGAGCTTCGAATTCATCGAACGACTCCTGGCCCTAAACTCCTAATGCCGGCTGTGTGAAAACGACCTGTCCTTATGACCCCGGCGCGGCGAATGGGCATGACGCTGCCCACGTTGTTCATGCCCGGATGAACCCTGCCGACCACTCCTGGGTTCGGGCCTTGCGTCGGCACCGGTGGCTTGCCGGGCGATCTCGGAGTGATACTTATGCGATCGGTCCACGGGAATGGACTTTCTGATCAAACGCTCGATCAGGCGCAACGATTCGCGCTCACGCGCCGAACAGAAAGCAACGGCATCGCCATCCGCCCCCGCCCGCGCGGTCCGGCCAATCCGGTGAATGTATGTTTCCGGTTCTTCCGGCAACTCGTAATTCACCACGTGCGTAATGCCGTCCACATCAATCCCGCGCGCGGCAATATCTGTCGCCACAAGAGCCCGCACCCTTCCAATCTTGAATCCGTGCAGCGCGGTCGTGCGCGCCGTCTGCGACTTGTTTCCGTGAATGGCCGCCGTCGAAATGCCGGCCGATTCCAGTTTCCTCACGACGCGGTCCGCCCCGCGTTTTGTCCGTGTGAAGACGAGGACCTTGTCCATGTCATGCCCATTAATCAGATCAACCAACAGGGCATCCTTCTTCTCTTTATCCACGTACATCAATTTCTGATCTATGCGTTCAATAGTCGGTTTGCCCGGATCAATCGTAACCTGCACCGGGTCGTGCAACAGTTGCCTCGCCAACTCCGCGACCACCGGCGGCATTGTCGCCGAAAAGAAGAGGGAGTGGCGCTTCTTAGGCAAGCGGGCAATCACTTTTCGGACAGCAGGAATAAAGCCCATGTCCAGCATGCGGTCGGCTTCATCGAGAATAAACAGCTCAATTCGGTCGAGATGAATATGGCCCTGCTGCATCAGGTCAAGCAGGCGGCCGGGAGTGGCCACGACCACATCCACTCCGCGCCGCAGGGCCTTGACCTGCGGATACTGTCCGACACCGCCGAAGATGACCGTGTGCGAGACTTTCACGTGGCGGCCGTACGTCCTGATACTTTCGCCGATCTGCGCCGCCAATTCGCGTGTCGGAGTCAGGATCAGCGCGCGCGGCTTTCCGCCGTGTGCAGGGTTCCTCGTCTGGGTCATTTCCTGCAGAAGCGGGAGCGTAAACGCAGCGGTCTTGCCGGTCCCTGTCTGCGCACAACCGAGAAGGTCGCGCCCTTGAAGTAAATGCAAAATGGTCTGCTGCTGGATCGGTGTGGGCGTGGTGTAGCCTTCCTCGGCTACCGCGCGCTGCAACGGCTCTATCAGAGCCGTGAATACATTGTGTGATTTCATGTGTCTTCTTTTCCGTCCGGTATCACTCAACTCTCTACCTGCCGGACGTGTAGGAAAAGAAGATGCTGCACCAAGTGCAACACGGGGCCCGCACTCTGCGAGCCAATTGATGGATACCCTATAGATGAATACGCCCTGAATGTCAAACCATACCGAGAACAACCCTGACCCCTCTCATCCCGACATGTATTTAGCCCCGCAACGTAAACATACAGGTAATTGCCGTTTTCCCAAATAGGCTCTAAACGCCCGCGCTTGCTCGCTGTTCCAAAGCGCCTCAATGCTCTCGCGCGTTGCGTTCCCGATGATAAAGTCGGGAAAATCCACGCACGTATTCGCATCGCCGTTGGGCTGGATATCGAGCAACTTCTGCGGATTCGTACAGTTCGAACGTCCAACCACAGTGACACATTCGGAAAACCACGCCACGTAATCGTCCTCGCTGAAGTCCATGAACGGCACCAGTTGAACCCCGTCCAACCGGGAATTGAACTCCCGATACGCGGCGCGAAAGGCATCGGGATCAACGCCGGAACTCTCGCGACGGAATCCGCGCCATGATGCGGCCCGGCATCCGAACTCCTTCATCATGATTTCTTCGTGCCGGGCTCCCGCCGGATCGTCGAAATAGTAATACGGCACGATCGCCAGCCCGGAAACACCCAGCTCGCGCGCCACATCCGGCATATCGGGAAGACTGCGATAGGAGTCGGGACCGATGACAAAACAGATCGTTCGGACCGGCGATGCCTGTCCCTTCCTCGCGCACGCTTCGCGGACCGCTCTCACGCCCTCGCGAATTTTCGAATACGCGCCCGGCACGCCCCGCACTCTGTCGTGTACGTCTTCAGGCCCGTCCACCGACACATTGATGTTGTCAATTTGCAGTCGCGCCACGTCTTCCGCAAAGCGTCCAAGCAGAGTGCCGTTCGAGTCAATCGAAACATCCAATCCCCTGTCTTTGATATGGGCAAGCAAGGGAATGATTTCGGGATAAAGAAAGGGTTCTCCGCCACGAAGGCCGACAAAAGTCCGGCCATGATCCGCCCACTCGTCAATCACCTTCCGCCACACGGAAAGCGGCAGGTGCTCCGCATGCGCATCGCCGGATTTCATGTAGCCGGTCTGGCCCCACTGTCCGCACATGCGACAGCGGAGATTGCATGCATTCGTGATTGTCAGCGACAACACATGGGGAAACGCCACTTCAGCCATTAAGCACCTCCGCGAGAAGAATAGCAGACAGGGGAACCGGGAGAAACAATCAAACAGCACATGCTTGACACTTCACCTGCCCATCGGCATTCGATATATCCATGCATGGAAACGGCAATGGCGGGAAGGAGGTTGTTGTCAGGGGATGGCCCGCCCTGATCATCATTCTTATCTTCGTCACGACCGGCGCTGCGTATCGCATCTATCTCCATCGCAACCTGCAATTGGATCCACAAGCGAGGAAATCAATCGAATCCTCCATTACCGCAAGCGTGTATCGCGGCCTGTTGAGAAAGGAAGCCGAGGGAGAGGCTTTAGAGGAATTGGGCCGGCAAATCGCAGGCACAAAAGTCGAGGTGCATGACATGAAGATGCGGGGAAGCAGCGACGAAATCGTCGTAAGGGCCCGCTACAGTATTCACAGGCCGGACACAACGGAAACCAGGATCGGTTACTTCAAGTGCTCCCATTCCTTCCTCATGGGTTGGACCTGCGAATATGAAGTCTCGATCTGGCGCTGGTATATCGAGTTCTTCTAACTATTAATCCGGCGATAAAAAGCAGCCGGCCCAACGGAGTACTGGAGTGATGGAGTATAGGAGTATTGTAGAAGAATAAACAATTAGTCGGGCTTTTCATCCCATTTCTCCAACACTCCTCCACTCCAATTCTCCAGCCCGCCTGACACTATTCGATCGCGGGAGTAATAAATTCCTGCTCCTTCATTCTTCCTTTGCACCGGCGGCTCTTTTGCGTCAATATGCGCGCAATTCGGTACGGGAGGTGTCCAATGCTTGGAAAGCTCTCTGTTCTCGACGGCGTCATACTGCTCGCGTACTTCGGCGTGATCGGCCTGATCGGTTGGTGGTCCAGCAAGAAAAGCCAGACGGACTCCAAAGCCTATTTTCTTGGCGGCGGAAGCATCGGCTGGATGGCCATCGGCGCGAGTCTCTTCGCGTCGAATATTTCCGCTGAGCATTTCATCGGCCTCGCCGGCAGCGGCGCCGCGAGCGGACTCGCCGTGGGCCAATTCGAGTGGCTCGCGTGTTTCATCCTCCTGATACTCGGCTGGTTCTTCGTTCCCTTCTATCTCCGCACCGGCGTCTTCACGATGCCCGAGTTCCTCGAACGCCGCTACAACCGCGGCTGCCGCAACTATCTTTCCGCCGTCTCCCTCATTGCCTACGTCTTCACCAAGGTCAGCGTGGCGGTTTATGCAGGGGCGCTCGTGCTGCGGACGATCCTCGGCTGGAACATGTACGTCGGAGCGATCGTCCTGCTCGTCGCTACGGGCATATACACTGCCTTCGGCGGGCTGCGCGCCGTGATCTATACGGATTTCGTCCAGTGTTTCATCCTCATCGGCGGCGGCGCCGTCCTGACCTTTGTGGCGCTCGCCCAGCCGGAAGTCGGCGGTTTCACCGGCCTGATGCAGAAACTGCCCGCCTCTTTCTTCTCGGTATGGAAAGGGCTGAGCGATCCCGATTTTCCATGGACCGGCATCGTCTTCGGCGCACCGATACTCGGCATCTGGTACTGGTGCACGGACCAGATGATCGTTCAGCGTACACTCGCGGCCGACAGCCTCAAATCCGCGCGGCGCGCAACCATCTTTGCCGGGTTCCTGAAAATCCTGCCCGTCTTCATTCTCGTGCTGCCCGGACTCGCCGGCGCAATCCTTTTCCGCGATACAGACCCCAACAGCATGTATGCGACAATGGTCGAGAAGCTTCTTCCGTCGGGTATCAAAGGGCTCGTCGTGGCCGCCCTGCTCGCCGCGCTGATGAGCTCGCTTTCGAGTGTTTTCAACAGCAGCTCGACTCTCGCGGTGATGGATTTCTATCACAACTTCCGCCCCGGCGCGTCGGAGAAGGAACTCGTCCGCGCCGGTCAATTCGCAACAATTGTGCTCGTTGTCGTCGGCGTACTCTGGCTGCCGTTCATCGGCATCATGAGCAACCAGTTGTATGTTTATCTCCAGTCCGTGCAGGCTTACATCTCGCCGCCGATCGCGGTGGTGTTCCTGCTCGGCCTGCTCTGGCGGCGCATGAACGGACCCGGCGCCCTCAGCGCGCTGATTGTCGGTTTCATCCTCGGCGCCTTCCGCTTCATCACCGAACTGGGCATGAAGAGCGGATGGGAATGGATCACGAACAGCCCTGCGCTTACG
>CAZTYH010000012.1:17472-19253 GCA_964617565.1 uncultured Verrucomicrobiota bacterium | reverse complement strand
CCCCAAGGCTCTTCAAACACCTGTATTTTATATTTTAAGGGCTGGGGCTGATCTGTCTCCTATCCGTCCACTTCTTGTTTTTCTTCGAAGATTTTTAACGCAAAGACGCAAAGCGCGCAAAGGCTGCGAAGCATGTGAGACTCCATTCTGAATAGCCCGCTTCCCTGTCGTCTTTGCGCAACTCTGCGCTCCTTTGCGGCTTTGCGTTAAGATCTTCTTTGGTTGCGGCTACGCCGCGCTGTGCAATAAGTGGGCTAGAACCTTTCCCAGTGCAACACACTGGACAGCTCGCGCTTGGTATAGGGTTTCGGTTCGGCGGCGCGATAGCCGAGCGCGAGAAGAGAAATGACTTTATAGCCCTCGGGAACATTCAACATCTTCATGATATCGGCGCCATAGGGTTTCTTATCGCCCGCCACCCAACATGAGTCCACACCCAGCGCCGCGGCAGCTATCAGAATATTCTCCGTGGCGGCGCATCCATCTTCAAGGTAGTACTTCACCTCGCGACAGATAACCGCAATGCACGCGCCCGCATCGGCGATAAACCTTCCGTGATCGGCCAATGCCCCAATCTGCTTCAAAACCGACCGATCCGTAACAACAACAAAATCCCACGGCTGCTCATTGCGCGCCGTGGGTGCCAAGCGGCCTGCATCCACCAGCCTCTCCAGTATCCCCCGGTCCACCGGCCGGTCCAAATACTGCCTCACGCTCCGCCTTGCCGTCATTGCTTCCAGTGCTTCCATTTTTACCTCTTTTTTACCACATATAGTAGTTGATCACATTTGTCCCACATGATATAGATTCACGGTTGCAAAAGTGTAAATAAAAATATTGTCCTTGCTCTGGCCGTGGCGGTTGGCGCCCCTTGGCGAAGGAGGTTGTTGTACCTTGTACCTGAAAAGCTTGGAACTCGTTGGTTTTAAGAGTTTTGCGGAAAAGACAAAGCTTGAGTTCGATCCGGGCATGACGGCTATTGTCGGCCCGAACGGCTGCGGCAAAAGCAATATAGCGGATGCAATCCGTTGGGTTCTCGGCGAGCAGAGCGCGAAAGCGTTGCGCGGCGGCCAGATGATTGATTGCATTTTCAACGGCACCGACACACACAAACCGCTCGGCATGGCCGAAGTAACCCTGAACCTCTCCGATTGCGAAACGGCGCTCGGTACCGAGTACAATGAGATCATGGTCACGCGTCGCGTACTCCGCACAGGCGAAGGTCAGTACTTCATCAACAAGACCCCCTGCCGCCTGAAAGACATTCAGCGTTTGTTCATGGACACCGGTATCGGAACCGACTCCTACTCCGTGATGGAGCAAGGCAAGATAGACATGATCCTCAGCGCCCGGCCCGATGATCGCCGCGCGGTGTTCGAAGAGGCCAGCGGAATCACGAAGTACAAGGCCGACAAAAAAGAAGCCATCCGCAAGCTGGAACACACGGAAGCCAACCTGCTCCGCCTCGCCGACATCATCCGGGAAGTGCGCCGCCAGATCATCTCGCTGCAACGACAGGCCGGCAAAGCAAAGCGATACAAGAGCCTCCAGGAAAAATTGCGCGGGCTCGACATCTATGCCACGCGCGAGCGGCTGAGCCTTTTGACCCGCGAAATCGGCACGCTTGAATCTCGGCTCGCCTCCATCCAGGAACAGGAAGAGGCGCTGCAGGCCGACGTGGAACAGATCGAGCAGAAGGCCGCGCGCGATCGAGCGGACCTCGCCGCGGCGGAACAGGAAATCGCCAACGCGATGGATCGCTCCATGCAGGCCCGAACGGA
>CAZTYH010000012.1:1806-17372 GCA_964617565.1 uncultured Verrucomicrobiota bacterium | reverse complement strand
GAGGTCGAGGAATTGCGCAAACGCATTCACGATCTCGGCGCGGAATCCGTGGATATCGAAAGCCGCCTTTCGCATCTGCAAAATGAGATTTACGGAATCGAAGCGCAGGAACGCGCGGGCGTGATCAGGCGCGAGCGGCTGGCCGCCGAGGAAGTAGAGCTGCAGCGCTCCGTCGAAGCCTACAACGGACGCCAGGCCCAAATGGATCAAAACCTGAATGCGCTCCGCGACGAAGTGCAGCGTCTTGAGCAGCGCGTTCAATTGCTGACATCCCAACAGTCCAACCGGCTTCAATCCATGGCCGATTGCCAGCGCCGGCGCGCCGAGGCCGACGCGCAAATCGCCGCGCGGCGCGCCCAGGTGGAGCTGGTGGACACCCCGGAGGCGGCACAGGACGGCTTCCCCGGCGGCGCGCGGGCGTTGCTCGATCCTCAAAGCAATCTGCAGGTGGACCGCTCCATCATCCTTGGATCCCTGGCCGAGCGTATTCAAGCCGAACCCGCGTATCGAACAGCGGTCGAGGCTGTCTTGCGTGCATGGCTGGATGCGGTTCTTGTTTCCGATTCGTCGGCGGCCTCGCAGATCCTCGGCGAGCTGGAGCGGCTCGCATGCGGATCCGCACGTGTCCTGACGGTTTCAACCGCTACGGCCGCAGCGGGCGTCTTCGCCGAAGGCGCCGGAGAACGGCTTTGCGATCATGTGCAGTGTGAGCCTTCGCTCCGCCCGATGGTCGAGCAACTGCTCCACAATGTGCGCGTGGTGGAAAACCTGTCGGACATCCCCTCTCCCATTCATCCGGACGCCACGTATGTCACGCGAAACGGCGCTATCTGTCGCGGCAGCGGCTCTTTCGAATTCTGGATGCCCGAGCCGCACGAAACCAACCCGTTGTCACGCCGCCACCAGCTCGCGCAATGGAACCAGGAACTCGACGAATTGCAGCGCGCCCGTGTCTCGATCGAACAGGAGATGACAACGCTGGCGCTCGACGAAAAGTCTTTTGAAGAATCGGTCTCCGCCGCGCGCGCCCAACTCGCGGAAGGTCAGCGCAAACTGGCCCAGCAAGAGGGTGAGCGTCACGTGATTGACGAGGAAGCGACGCAGGCCCGCGAGCGGGCTGAAACCGTATCGTGGGAATTGAAGAGCCTGAAAGAACAACACGATTCCGGCGGCGAACGCGCGACGAGTCTCCGCAACCAGATCGAAGACCTGCGGAACCGTCACGCACAGGTTCGCTCCGAGATGGCGGCTGCAAACGACACGCTCCGATTCGCCGAGCAGGAGCGCTCCGAGAAGTCCACCGAAGTCACCGATTACCGGGTCCGCTTTGCGGAGCGGCGACAGCAGGTTGAACACCTGGCCAGCCGAAAGGAACCACTGGATGCGCGCATTCGTGAACTGGAAGCGCTGGTGCGCAACCGGGCGGAAGGCATCCACTCCTACCAGGCCCGCATTGCCGACCTTGAGCAGGCCGTACGCGACACGGAAGCGCGGTTGCAGCCCCTGCACGATGAAATGACCCGGCACAACGGCGTCCTCGAAGAGGCCAAACGGCTGCGCGACCAGCGCATGGCGACCGTTTCCAGCTTCGACGCGGTCATCCGCGAGAAGCGCGCGTCGCTGGACGACACGCGGAAGAGGAAATCGCAGGTTGATGTTGAACTGGCCGAGCAGCGCATCCGCAAACAGAACGTGATCGAGCGGGTGGCGGCCGATTACCACATCACCCCGGAACAGATGATGTCCGAACCCGAACCGGAATGGGAAGAAGGAAAGATTCCGGATCGCGAAACACTGGAGACCACCATCGCCGAACTGCGCGCGAAACTGGAGGCCATGGGACCGGTGAACCTCGTCGCCATCGAGGAGCACCAGGAGCACGAGCAGCGCTACACCTTCCTGACCCAGCAGCAGGATGACCTCGTGAAGGCCAAGCAGCAGTTGATGGATCTGATCCGCCGCATCAACAAAACGACAACCGATCTCTTTTCGCAGACCTTCGAACAGGTGAACGCGAACTTCCAGGAGATGTTCAAGAAACTGTTCGGCGGCGGCTCGGCCAAACTCGTCCTGGTGAACGAGGAAGACGTCCTCGAGTCCGGCATCGAAATCATCGCGCGACCGCCCGGCAAGAAGCTCCAGACGGTTTCGCTTCTCTCCGGCGGCGAGCGGACCATGACGGCCGTCGCACTCCTCTTCTCCCTCTACATGGTTAAGCCCAGCCCCTTCTGCCTGCTGGACGAATTGGATGCCGCCCTCGACGAGGCCAATATCGGACGATTCATCACCGTGGTGAAAGACTTCGTCCAGAAATCGCAATTCATCGTCATCACGCACAACCGCCAGACGATCGGCGCAGCGGAGGCGTTATACGGCGTGACCATGGAGCAGAACGGGGTTTCCAAGATCGTTTCCGTGAAGTTCTCGCATCACGAAAAGAAAGCGCCACCGGCGGAAGCCACAACGGAGCCGGCCGAAAACGCGCCATCCACGTAAACCGGGAAACATCACGGCGGCGGGAGCCGCAGCGCAACAGGAATAACGAGCCCTGAGCGGCTTTGCGGCGTAAGCTCCCAAACCCGCCAGCGTTCCTCTTCGTCGTCATGCCGGACGCGCACGTCCTCCGAGCGAATGTTCCATTGTCCGGATGCGTCCATGAACGCCCCACCGGTCCTGCAAGATTGCGCGGACAAGGTGCGAACCAGCAATGTGCCCTGCCGAAGCCACTCGGCGGATTCCTCGCCGCGCATGACCGTCGCAAGGGATGAACTCATTACGAAAACGAGAATGACCGTAATCACCAGTGAAGCGAGCACCTCGAGAAGGGTGAAGCCTTCTTCACCGCACGACAAGAGAGATCTTTTCCGTTCCGGCACTCTTCTGCTCCAAGGCTCCACTAAATTTCCGAACTGGAAACATCGGCGGCCTCGCCGTCGCCGCCGGGCTCACCGTCGCTGCCGTAAGTAATGATTTCGAAAAGTTCTCCCTGCCGGCCGGGCGTGAGATAAATGTATTCGCGATTCCACGGATCCAGCGGCAGCCTGCGCGTTTCGAGATATCCTTCGGCTGGGAAGTTTCGCGGCACCGGCTCCGCTGTCGGCTTCGCTACGAGGGCCTGCAACCCCTGTTGCTGCGTCGGCGGCCGGCTGTTGTCAATGCGGTAGAGATCCACGGCATGCTTGAGCTGTTTGACCTGCATTTTTGCCGCCGAGGCCCGCGCCTCACCGGGACGCCGCAAAACGCTTACACCGACAATGCTGGCGAGAATCGCGATGATCATCACGACAACAAGAATTTCCAGCAAGGTGAAGCCGGCCCTGGTTGTATTGGTCCGCATGAATTGGTCTCCTGCCCACAAGCAAGAAGCATCGAACTTTCAGCCCTTCACGTCAAGCCTCGCGCGTCGCGGCCAACGCGGCCGCGATGATTCCTTTCAGCTCATCGTGAATAAGTCCGTTGCTGCAAAGCACACGCATGCGAATGGGGTCCAGTTGCTCCAGCACCTCCGAACGGCCGCCCGCCTGTTTGACAATCAATGCCGCGGCCGCCACATCCCACAGCTGAATCGTGGATTCGAAATAGCCATCCGCGCGTCCGCAGGCCACATTACAAATGTCCACAGCGGCAGCGCCCATCAGGCGCGTCTTCTGCGCCTTGAAGGAAATCGCTTCGAACGTGGACAAGGTTTGCCGATCCTTTCCCACATGTTTTGAGAGACCCGTAAGCACCACTGCATCCCCCACCCGCGCCACCCGGGAAACCTTGATGGGCTTGCCGTTCAGAGTGGAAGGTTCTTCGCAGGTCGCGGTGAACAATTCCTGGAGCGCCGGCATGTAAACGGCCCCGGCGACCACTTCGCCGCCCACGCGAACCGCGACGGAAGAGCACCAGAGGGGCAATCCGTGCATGAAATTAACCGTGCCGTCTATCGGATCAATGATCCACATCGGATCCTTCGAATCCGAGAACGCTCCGCCTTCCTCACCGAGGATCAGGTGCGAAGGATACGTTGCCCGGATAACTTCTTCAGCCTTCGCCTGGCATTCGATATCCAGCGCAAGCTTCACATCGTGACTGCTTTTTTTGACAATCTCGGCGCGCCGCGCCTCGTTGCTCAACGCGTGTTCACCTGCGCCGCGCGCGGCGGCAATGCAGCAGCCGAGGAGATCCTTGATGCCTGGTGTAGCATTCATCCGTCGCTCAGTTGGAAAGATACCATTCCACCGTCTTGCGCAAGCCCTCGTCCACCCCGATTCGCGGCTTCCAACCGAGCAGCTTCGCCGCCAAGGAGATATCCGCCTGCGAGTCACGGACTTCGCCCTGCCGTGGCGCGTCAAACCGCGGCGCAATCGTACTGCCCAGCGCGCGTCCCAGCGAGGCGGCCAGTTTGTTCACCGTCATGCGGCCTCCGCAACCGACATTGAACACGCGGCCGATCGCTTCATCCGGCGCGGAACAGCACGCGAGATTGGCTTCGATGACATTCTCCACGTAGGTGAAATCACGGGTCTGCTCGCCATCGCCATAGATGGTCGGCGCCCGGCCGTTCCTCAACGCTTCGACAAAAATCGGCACGACCGCCGCATACTGCGATTTTGGATTCTGTCGCGGTCCATACACGTTGAAATAACGGAGGGCATATGTCTTGAAGCCATACAGCTCATGGAACAGCCGGCACTGGTGTTCATTGGCAAGCTTGGAAAGCGCATAGGGCGACATCGGTGACGGATCCATCCGCTCGTGCTTCGGCAGTACGGGCGTATCTCCATAGACCGATGAAGAGGAGGACAGAACAAATCGCTCAACACCGGCATCCCGCGCCGCCAGCAGCATGTTGAGCGTACCCATGATGTTCACGTTGCTGGTGGTCAACGGATCGGAAATCGAACGCGGAACCGAGGGGATGGCGGCCATGTGGAGCACGAAACGGACGCCTTGCGCCGCGGCACGGGCCGCGGCCGGATCACGGATGTCGCCTTCGATCTGTTCAATATCCTTCTCGATACCGGTAAGGTTTTCCCTGCGCCCCGTCGAAAAGTCGTCCAACACGCGAACACGGACGCCGCGCGCCAGTAAATACCGCACGGTATTGGAGCCGATAAATCCGGCGCCTCCTGTCACAAGATATTCCGCTTTCACAGGCATCTGGAATCAACCTCCGGCCCATACGCATCGGACCGTTCTGAGGGGCACTTGCATCCGCCAGCCGGACTACATGCCCAGATCAATGCTGGTCTTCGGGAATGCCAGCAACCACAACTGGAGCCAGAACTGTATATCGTCTTCGCCGAGCTTCCTGAATCCCAGTCCGTATCCCACGCACTGGCTCTTGCGCTGAAGAAAATAGGACTGCTCTTCAAGTTGCCCTTCCTCGAAGGAATATCGCTCATAAATCGAAAAGGACCAGTTACGGTCCGGATATAAAACCAATTCGCCCGCAACCTGGTCGCGCCGATCTTTCTGATAGCGGTATTCAAGGGTAAGACGTGTGTCTTCCGGGAAGAATATACCGAGCTGGGTATTGAAACTTTTGAACTCGCTTTCATACGGGTCGAAATCGCCATCGAAATCGAGTTTCCACATGTCCACCAGTCGCAGCCGGCCCTTGAACGTGACGTCCGAGAAGTCTTCCTGGTTCACCTCTTTCTCGATCCGGTAATACGTATAGACGTCCATATCGAGCAGGTCATGAATGCGATTGCGGCGCTTCGTTTGAAACTTGTTGCGCACGCCCAACTGCACGTCATGCCGCTTGCGCAAGGTATCCACGGAATCGAACTGCGGCAGCGATTCCGGCAGCAGGTTCGGCTCCGGGTTGTAGGTGTGGCGCGCATAGGGCTCGACCACGTGGCGCAGGCCCCGGTCGTCGCGGCTGAAAAATCCGGGCTCCTCGTGAATGACCCCGAAAGCCTTGAAGGACACCTCGACACCCAGCTCGAAGAGGTTGCGCACATCCGACCCCAGGTCGCGCCGGAGCGTGAGCACTTCGTTCGTGATGCTGACGATTCCGTTCGTATCCACGCTGGAGACGACATTGGTCTGGTACGTATCCTCGAATGTCTTGGAGTAGTAGGTTCCGCGGTAGCCTGCGCGAGGCATCACGTTAAGGAACCCGAAGTGGCGGGTGGGATAATAGATCATATGTCCCGAATCGAGACGGAAGGCGTCATAGCTTTCCTTTCCCGAACTCTCCTTGAATTCCCGTTCAAGGAACGACGCCGTGTTCTCGGTTTCATAGAAGAACTGGGATTCTCCAAGCTGCAACCGGGGCACGGTGAAGAACGCCTCGGGAACACGATTCACATTTTCATAAAAATCGTTCAGCCGCTTGTTGATCTGAAGCCCCGCCGAATATTGGTCGCCACGGTGGGTCAACGACACGCGGTTCTCCGGCTGCGCGTTGTCCCGGAACTCGCGGTTGAAGAAATCCTCGATGATGCCGGGATCGCTGACGTAATGGATCTCGGTGATCAAGTTGTCGCGCGGCGTGAACGAGCGGTTATCCGACAGCTTCAAACGGTAGCGATCTTTTTCAATGAGATCGCCATACTCCGCGATATCTTCGTCGCTGCGTTTCTCCAGCGGGCTCTGGTCCTGCGTGTAATAAGCGCGAGCCTGGCCGTGATAGGGCAATTTCTGATCGCCCCACTCGACATCCTGCCCGACACCGAGGCCGCGCTTCACGCGGTAGTCCAGGTGCGTCGAAGCCTTGAACACATCGTTGATCCGGTAATTGTAGGCCGTCAAGAGGTATGGGCCCATGCGGGAGCTGTAGCCAGGAACGATATCAATGTCGGTCTTGTCGCCCGCAAACTGGCGAGTCCACCGGGGCACGTAAAAGATCGGCACGGGACCAAGGAAAAAGGTTACATGCTTGGCCACCACGCGCTCGTTGTCCAGGACTCTCGCTTCGCTGGCTCGAAGGCGATATTCCGGTCGCGGACTGTCGCAGGTCGTGATCGTCGCCCGCTTCAGCACGAATTCGGAGGCCGAAACCCGCTCCGACTCCTGCGCGGTGACGTGGTACATATCCAGGTGCGCGTTAAAGGTACCGAAATCGCCCTTGCGCGACTTGAAGTTGTAGCGAATCTCATCGCCGCGCCAGATGCTGCCGTCGCGCTCATGCGTCACATTGCCGAAAGCGTGCGCATCCTGTGTATCCGTGCGAACCGTAATGAAATCGGCGCGAAGAACGTCGGGCCCGTGCGAGACCACCACGTTGCCGCGTCCGGTGAGCAGCTTTTTATCGGCTTCATATTCAAGCTGATCCGCTGTGACTTCTATACCTTCAGCGACTGCCGACTCCGGCCCCTCCTCGGCCCGGGCCGGGCCGATGCAGATCGTGAGTGCACTCAAAGCCGCCACCGCGAGATACGCGCGTAATCGAATCATGTTCAAGGCGCTCCTGCCTGTTATATAGGAATAGCACAAAACCGTGCGCAAGCTATCACAGCCTGAACCATGCAGCCAAGCCTGTATTTCAGAGGTCGGAGGTCAGAGGCCAGGGGGCAGGGACATTCCAGTTTCACTTCCCGATCATTTCGGAATAGGCCGTGCGGACCTTGTGGCGGAAACTGGCCAGGCTGTATTGAGCTGCGACGCGGGCCTTGGCTTCGCGGCCCAATGCCGCGGCAATGAGCGGTTCGCGCAAGACCTGCAATATGCCTTCAGCAAGATCGTCCGGCTGCGGTTGAACAAGCACCGCGCAGCTTTCATCCAGCACCTGCGTATGGGTCGCGAGCCGCGTCGCCACAATCGGTTTACCGCTCTGCATATAGGTATAGATCTTCAGCGCGGTGTTCACCCCCTTCGTCCGGGGCGAAACCAGCACCGTCGCCAGCGTCATGTATGCGGGCATCTCCTCCATCGGCCGCTTCCCCGTAAAGATAAGCGAGTCCGACAAATCCAGACTTCGCGCGTTTTCCCGCAGGCGCGCGATTTCATCTTCCTCGCCCCCGACCACCACACAACGCACATCGGCCATGCGCCGACGGACAATGCTGAACGCCCGGATCAACAGGTCCACGCCCTGGTAGGGCGCCATGTTGCCCGTGTAAACCACCACGGGAAATCCATCCAGTGCCCAATCCTTCCGCAACCGCTCCGCCCCCGCTTCGTCCTGTTGGAACGACGCCTGCAGCGGCGCGTCTTCGATCTGCACAACTTTGGCTTCCGGCACCAGCGAACGCACCCAGTCGGTGAGCGACCTGCAGACGGTCAGCACAAATGCCGCGCGACGGATCGCCGCGCGCTCGAACGATTCCGCCAGGGTCGAAAGGGAGCGGAACAAACCCAAGCGGCTGTCACGCAACTGATCAGAAATACAGGAGTCCACATCATACACCAGCCGGGCCCTGAAGAGCTTCGCAAGCCACATGCCGAAAAAGGCCGACTCCTCGACGGCATGAATCACATCGTACCGGTTGCGCCAGCAAAGCGCCCATGCGCGAAAGAACATCAGAAAATCGAGAATGAACTTCGAGGCGGAAATGCCCACGCCGACCTCGCGCAATCCAGGCACGGCCGGGCTGCGCAGGATGCGGACGCCCTTGAGGTCCACGTCCTCCCCCCACGGATAGCATAGGAGGTCCACGGAATGCCCGGCCTCGCCAAGCACACCGATCACGTTGCGGACATTGATCGGCGTGCCGCGCACTCTGAAAAAAGGTTGGGGTGCCAGAAAAAGGATTTTCATGAAGCGTCGGAGAGAGTACGGGGGAAGCCCCATCCCGCTCAAGCTTTTCCGGTCAATACTCCCGCCTCATCAGGCTCCGGGCCCCTAAAATAAGGGGAATTACGGTTACGGCCACTGTCACCAGTACCAGCCAGACCGTCGCCAGGGCCACCGCGCGTTCAAATCCACCGGGCCCGAAACGGCCGCTCATTTGCAGGTGGAACACCATGCCGTACGGGATAATCGCGGCAAACATGAACGCCAGGCTCATCACGAGATTCAAGGTCCCGCCGAACCCCGAAATGATCGCGGAAGGATTCTGCTGGCGCAAATCTATGAACAGGGCTCCGAGCCCCGTGGAGAGGCCCGACACGGCAAGCGATACCGCCGCCGCCACACCGACAGCGACCACGCGTATCCCCCAGCCCACCTGCAACATCAACGTGGAAATGTACATCAGCCCGATGCTCACCACCGACATGCCGGCAAGCGCCACGAGAAACTTCGCCACCAGGATCCTCGCCATCGTGGTCGGAGCCAGCCCGATAATCCAGAACCCATGCCCCTCCAGGCTCAACTGCGGAAACACGAAACGCGCTCCGAACGAGCACAGGACGGACGAAACGCTGAACACGTTCAGGAACGAAATCAGGTTCCGCCACTCCGGCGGCATCATGTGGTAACGCAGGTTGCGCAGGTTGAGGAAATAAAGCCCCAGCAAGCCGAAGAAAATCAGGCTCTGCGACCATTGCGCGGGATCGCGCAGAAAAATCCGGACATCTTTCATGATCATCGCGCGCACATCCGACGGGATCCACCGGAGAAGCGGTTCGACAAACCCGAGCAGCGTGCGACGCCTGACCGTCCGCGAGCCGCTGGCCCGCACACGCTGCCACGAGTCATAGAATACCGCCGTACCGAGCCATTCAGCGATCATGCCGACGAGAATCGTTGTCGTCACCAGCGCCAGCCACAACATCAGCCCGCGACCCCACTGGTGCCGGGTGACGCAGAGAATACCTTCCGACACCCACCACGTCGGCCACAGCGGATTGGATGCGACGCGCAGCCCCGGGATGAGCCGGGACAGCACAATCGTCGTATCGCTCTGCACGCGCGCCGTCCGCGTCAAGCCGTGCAGAAACCACCAGAGCGACACGGCAAGCACAACCAGCAGCGCATGACGGAACACGATCGAACGCGGAAACCATCGCGCCACCGCGAGGCAGACGATCATCCCCACCCCCGCGCACAACAGCACCAGCGGGACGGAATAGAAGAGCGTCCAGAAGGCGAAACCCGGCGGCAATTGCTCATGCCTCGCGTACGCGCCGATGAATGGAATGATCGCAAAAAAGAATGCCCACGAGGCATAGAAAGCCGATTGCAACAACTTGTAGACCGTGATCTCGCCGAACGTGAGCGGCTTCAGCATCAGGTAGGCTGTTTCGTCCGACCCGAGCGTGGAGGTGTAGGCCGTGATCACGCTGGATATGACGAGCATGACCCCGAGGCCCAGGAAGAAGAGCGAGAAGAGACGGCTGACCAGCATCAACCCCACCCCGCCGAGCATGTCGAGGAACCGGAAGCCTTGCAGGAAGAGCGCCCACAACCCCACCAGCAGGCCTCCCGCGAACAGGAGAATGAACAGGACCTTGAATACGGATTGCTCCTGCGCAAGACGGCGCAGGTTCATCGCCACCCGCATGTCTTTCTTAACCAGTATCCAGACGTTCCGCATAAAATCACTTCCGCTCAGGTTGCGAGACTGAAGAAGATATCCTCCAGCCGGTCGCCCTTGATTTCGTGGCCGGCCCGTAATTCATCCATCGTTCCGGCCGCGACCAGGCGCCCGTTGACGATAATGCCGATTCGCGCGGCAAGATCCTCGATCAACGCGAGGATGTGCGTGGTGAGGAAAACCGTCACTCCTTCCCGCGCTTTTTCGCGCAGCAGGTCCTTGATCATTCGAATGCTGAACGGATCAAGCCCGATAAACGGCTCGTCCACGAAAATCACCTTCGGCTTGTGCAGCATCGTCACGGCATAAATGAGCCGCTGGCGCAGGCCGTGCGACAGATCGCGAACCAGCGTGTGCCGATACTCCATCAACCCCAGCATGCTGAACGAGCCTTCGAGCTCCCGGGCAACCGTTTCGCGCGGAACGTGATGCAGGTCGCCGGTGAATTCAAAAAATTCCGCGGCGGAAAGCCGGTCATACATGAACGGAAAATCGGGGATGTATCCCGTGATGCGCCGCGCTTCAACCGCATGGGTCCGGATGTCCATGCCGCCGATGTGAATCGTTCCTTCCGCGGGCTTCAACAGTCCGCACAGCATTTTGATGGTCGTGGTCTTCCCCGCGCCGTTCGGGCCGAGGAAACAGAACAATTCGCCGGCGGGAATCTGCAGCGACAGATCCTTCACCGCCTGCACCGCGCCGAAGTTCTTGGACACATTTTTCAGTTCGATCATATCACCGTTCCTCCCGCATCCTCAGTATTCCTCCGCCACGATCGTCGCGCGCGCGCGACCGATCATGCCCGCAAGCTGAAGCTGCGCCGCCAATTCTCCTTCCAACAGGGCAATGTGCGTGGCATCCACCGATTCCTGTCCGAGCGTCGGATCCATCTCCCACCATTCGCCGACAAAAACGGCGGGCCACGCGTGGTAATAAAAAGCGCCGTCGAGATAGACCAGCCCCACCCTGATCTGCGCCGGAATACCCACCGCGCGCGCCAGCGCCACAAAGAGATAGGTGTGCTCGTTGCAGTCTCCCTCCAGTTGCTTCAAGACATCCACGGCAGAAGGCAGGCTCACCGCCGCCTTCTTTTTCACGTTGCGATGAACCCATTCGTAAATCGCGCGGGCGGCCTCGACGCCGTCGGCGGCATCCCCGATAATCGCCTTCGCTCTGCGCACGATATCCGGATGCTCCGCCTGCACGAACGCGGTGGATTCAAGCCATCGCCTCATCCGGGGCGGCGCCACGCCGACCGGCCATGCCTCCGCCGGAACCGTTGCCGCTGAAATATCCAGCTCCACATACTGATCGTCCGCATGAACCACCCGCTGCCGGTCCACCGGGAACGGTTCGTCCGCGAGCGCTGTGCCCGCCAGGCGCACCACCATCCGGCGGCAGGCACGCGGATCGCTGATCTTCCCTTCAACCGGAACGGAGAGCGCGCGGAGCAGATCCGGCGCGGCCACGTCGGGGATATCGAGAAAGCCGAGAGCATCCTCGGGCTCGCATGCTTCCATGACCCAGCCGAACGGAGTCTCCTGGCGAAGCATGCGCCCATCGCGATCCACCCATGCGCGAACCTGCGTGCGATGCATCTCCATCGTCAGCATCAACGCCTCAACCTCCCCTTCCGCCGTCGGCAGCATCTCCCAGTTCAGAGCGCGAATGACGACATCCGCCGGCGTCAACATCACCGGATCGAATGTCCGCACGCGCAAATCCTGTCCCGGCTTCATGCGGCCCAGCGACATCTCGATCAACGGTGAATACACGATCACGTCGTCCGGGATTTCAACAAGGAACTGCTGCGTCTGCCCGCCCGTCCACATGCGCACCCAGAAGCGGGTCCTGCCTGTTCTCCGTCCGTCAACCCGGGCCGTGTAAAGTTGCGACGACATCGTGAACTTGAAGCGCTGAAGATGGTAGAGCGCGTCGAGGGCAGCCTCGCTGGCCACCGTGAGCGTGTGCGGCTGACCCATGAGATTCAGTTGCAGCACCGTCCGGTTTTCCACCACGTACACCCCCGCCGGATCACGCTCGTTGCTGTCCACACGCGTATGGCTGTAACCCATCGGCACGTCGCGAAAGGAAATCTTCATCCATGAGTCGAGAATGACCGCACCGCCCGTCAACATGCCGCGATAGCCGGCCAGCGAATGCGCGAACCAGCCGGGAAACGCTTCGTATCGGACCAGCCACGCCATCGCAACGAGCCAGCACGCGGCGATCAGGACGCGAATCGAAGCTTTTCTGCAACGCGACAGAGACATGGTTTCATCAACATACACCACCCATGCACTACGTAAACCATTACCGCCGCGGATACGCGCTCTTCGTTCCTCCGCCACCAGGCGCGGCTACGCTTGCCACACCCGCCGTTTGCGGACTATATTCGCCGGAGCGACAGAAACGGAAGGAAACCGCCATGGATAAATTGTGGTTTTATACAAAAAGCGGAACAAATGAAAAACAGGGTCCGATGGCGGAGAGCGAACTGAGGGAACTCATCAGCCGCGGCGAGGTGACATCCGGCGATCTCGTCTGGACCGACGGCATGAGCGAATGGCAGCCGCTTGGCACCGTGGCCGAGTTGAAGTCCGGCATGCCGGCACTCCCCGCCGTATCCGCGGCGCTGCCGGACGGGCTTCTCGGTTGGCTTGGATTCGTCGCCATCATGAACATCATCTATGGCGTCTTTATGGCCATCAGTTGCTTCGGCATCATCCACGGAATCCTGACCATTATCGCGGGCACGGCCCTGCTCGCCGGAAAGAACGCGCTGGCGGGAGTACAGACCGTGGACGCCACCCTGGTACCTTTTTTCGACAAGCTGAAAACGTTCGTCCAGATGACGGGCATCCTGATTATTCTCGGGCTCGTCGGCGGCCTGATCGGCATCATTCTCTGGTTCACCGTTTTCGCCGCCTCGATGGCCAGTGCAATGGGCGCATCCTGAACAAGTCTGCATGGATCCTATGTATATTCACGAAACAACCATTCGCCTGCACGACACCGACGCCGCCGGCGTAATCTTCTTCGCGCAACAACTCACCCTCGCCCATAACGCCTTCGAGCACTTTCTCGATTCCGTGGGACTCGGGCTCGGACACCTGCTCGAACACGCCGACTACCGGATTCCCATCGTCCACGCCGAATCGGACTACCGCGCGCCGGTCCGCGTGGGCGACCGGCTGAAAATCCACGTCACGCTGGAACGCAGTGGAAACACCTCTTTCACGCTCGCTTACCGGTTTGTGAATGAAAGCGGGACGGAAACAGGCCGGGTGCGCACCGTGCAGGTTGCGGTGAATCGCAGCACATGGACAAAACGCGAACTCCCCGCAGAACTCCGCGCGGCACTGGATAAGCTTGCTGAAACAGGCGCGAGGAGCAGCCTATGACGGAGACGGTCCAGCCCGCAATCGAGGCGCAACACTTGTCGAAAATCTTCCGCGACTTCTGGCATCGCCCGAAAGTCCGCGCCGTGCAGGACCTTTCCTTCACCGTTCAGCCCGGCGAGGTTTTCGGATTGCTCGGTCCGAACGGCTCCGGCAAAAGCACCACGCTCAAATTGGTTCTCGGACTTCTCCACCCCACGCAGGGAAGCCTTCGCGTGCTCGGACGATCGCCGCGCGACGTGAAAACAAAAGCCCGGATCGGTTATCTGCCTGAAGAATCGTATCTGTACCCCTACCTCACCTCCGAGGAAACGCTCGATTTCTACGGCAGGCTGTGCGACCTCAACGCCGCGGAACGGCACGAACGCATTGAGCAATTGCTCGACATGATCGGTTTGCGCCATGCGCGCCGCCGCCTCGTCGGCGAATTCTCCAAGGGCATGTCGCGCCGCATCGGACTCGCCCAGGCGCTGATCAACGACCCCGATCTCGTCATCCTCGACGAGCCGACCTCCGGCCTGGATCCCATCGGGTGCCGCCAGGTGAAGGACCTGATCCTCACGCTCGCGCGGCGCGGCAAAACGATCCTCCTGTCTTCCCACCTGCTTGCCGATGTCGAGGATGTGTGCGACCGCATCGTCATCCTTTATAACGGACGCACCCAGGCCTCCGGCCCGATTCACGACTTGCTCGAAGTGCGCAGCCGCTGCCGCATCACGTTGCCCGAGTTGTCCCCCGTCGCGCTCAAGCAGGTTCTCGCTGCGATGCGGGAACTGCTCGGCGCGGAGCCCGACGTGGATCATCCGAAACGCGACCTCGAGCAGTTCTTCCTCGAAGTTGTTGAAAAGGCGCGCCGCAGCACGACCGAAGCCTCCGGCGTTGGCGCTTCGCAGGGCGTCGCGCGCTATCTCTCGCAGCCGGAAGACCGGAGAGACGCGGATATTCTCAACCGGCTGGCCGCGCCAAAACAGCCATCCTCTTCCGCCCAGGAGCCGCTTTCCAAAACGACGACCGAACCTCCGGCGCCTGATGCGAACCGCGCGCTGGAAAAACTGACGCGTCCCACGGAACCCCCGAAGCCTTCGCCATGAAGCGAGTTCTAGCCATTGCCGGAATCGCCATCCGCAACGCGGTGCGCTCGCGCATTGTCATTATACTCCTTGCCATGCTGATGCTTGCCGTCATCGGCATCCCCCTCAGCGTGAAAGGCGACGGCACACTGCAGGGCCATGTGCAGATTCTCTTGCGATACAGCCTCGGGGCCGCCGCGCTGATCCTTTCCCTCTCCACCCTCTGGGCCGGATGTGCCGCCGTCTCCCTCGAGATCCAGCACCGACGCATCCATCTTGTACTCTCGAAACCGGTGCACCGCTGGCAGATATGGCTCGGCGACTGGCTCGGTCTCGTCATGCTGAACGCCGCGCTGCTCGCCGTCTGCGGCGCGGTCACCTACGGACTGTTCCGCTGGACCACGCGCGACGAAGCGCTGACCTCCGAACAGCGCGCGCAGCTTCGCGCGGAAATACTCATCGCGCGCCACCGCGTCCAGCCGCTTCCCGTCAACGTGGATGACGAAGTGCGCCGCGAATTCGATCGCCTTGCGAATCAGGGACAAATCCCCCAGGACATGCCCGAATCGCAAATCCTCGAAGCAATCCGCCAGGGCGTTCTCCGCCGTACCTATTCCGCGGACCCCGGCGGCAGGCATCAATGGCGCTTCCAACTTCCCGATTCCGGCGCGAACGGACAC
>CAZTYH010000012.1:0-1706 GCA_964617565.1 uncultured Verrucomicrobiota bacterium | reverse complement strand
GCCGCGCTCGGCGTCACGATGGGAAGCCTTTTCTCCATGCCCGTCGCTTCATTCATCGCCATCTGTGTTGTGGTCCTGCTTCAGGCCGCCGGGTATATCGAGTCGCTCGCGCGCGAACCGCAAATCCTGCTCTCTTCCGGTCCGACCACGCCTTTCTGGAATGCGTTTCTCAGCGTCTTCTTCAAGATCGCGCACCGCGTACTGGGTCCGCTGCGCGGACCCGATCCGCTCGACCTGCTCGCGGAGGGATTGCTCATCACGAATCGCTGGCTGGCCACGGTGTTCGCTGTACGGTTGCTGCTGTACGCCGGCGGACTTGCCCTGCTCAGCGCATGGGTTTTGAACCGGAGGGAAATGGCGCTGCCATCCACATGAAACGCTGGCCTTCCATCCTGTTGATTGCTCTCGCTCTCGCGTGCTTCTGGCTCAGCGGCATGCAACACGCCCGCCTGCTGGACCTGCGCCGCGCGCACCGGCTGGATCATGCCGACCCGCTTGAGAACGCGCCGCCACTCATTGCGTTCACCACGGTCGCGCTCGGGGGTTTCAGGGGCATCATCGCCGATGTCCTGTGGGTGCGTTCGTCCACGTTGCAGGAACAGGGCAAGTTTTTCGAGCTCGTGCAACTTGCCGACTGGATCACCAAACTCGAACCCCGGTTCCCGGAAGTCTGGGCCTTCCACGCATGGAACCTCGCCTACAACATCAGCGTACTCTTCAACAGCCCCGAAGACCGCTGGCGATGGGTGCGCAGCGGCATCAGCCTGCTGCGCGACGAAGGCCTGCGCTACAATCCCGCCGAGGCCCAGCTCTATCGAGAACTCGGATGGCTGTATCAGCATAAAATCGGCGCCGACTACGATCAGGCCCACACCTACTATAAGCAACAGTGGGCCATGGAGATGATGCAGCTCTTCAACGGACCCGGCCCGGATTATGCCCGGCTCCTGCCCGAACCGGAGGATGAGGATTCGCGCGAGCTCGCGCTTCGCCTGCGCCGCGATTACCGGCTGGACCCCGCCGTCCTGCGGGAAGTGGATGAGCGTTACGGCCCGCTCGACTGGCGGCTCCCGCAGGCGCACGCCATCTACTGGGCTTCGCGCGGAAAAAAATATGCCGAAGGCTTCGAGGATCTTGCGCTCTCTCGCATGATATTCCAATCCATCGCCGATGCCTTCCGTCGCGGCCGCCTGTTCATGACGGCAAGCGGCGATGTATTCATCCCCTCGCCCAATCTCGATCTCCTGCCCCGCGTGCTTGAAGTCTTCAAAGCCGCCATGGCCGAATTCCCCGAGGCCGAATCCATACGCCAGGCGTATCCCAACTTTCTTGTTGAGGCCATACTCACACTCTACACCTTCAACCGCACGCGCGACGCACGGGACCTGTTCGAAGAGCTTTCCAGGGATTTTCCATCCGAGTTTACCGCGGACGGATTCGATGCATTCATCTATCGCACATTCACTGCGGCAATGGACGATCCCTCGCCCCGCGAAGCGGTTGGACTGGTCGAAGGCGCGGCGTACCAGGCGGCATATTGGGCCGGATTGGGCGACACCGAACGCGCCACGGGTTATGATCGGCTCGCGCAACTGATCTGGACCCGGTACATGGCCGACCGTACCGATCCCGACTTCCTCGAACGCACCGGCATGCCGCCGCTCGATCAGATCCGCCGCAAAGCCGCCGAAGACGCAGCCGCCGCG
>CAZTYH010000011.1:52088-53914 GCA_964617565.1 uncultured Verrucomicrobiota bacterium | reverse complement strand
TGCTGGACTTCCGGGTCCGGATGCAGGAGGAGGCTCTCGTTGTAGCGCTCAAGGGCTTGTGAGCGCTGGTTTTCCGCGAGCAGCCGATGGGCCTCGTCACGAAGGCGCGCGGCTTCCGTCACTCGCTGTTGATGCGCGTTCCGGCGTTCTTCCAGTTTTTGCAGGCGTTCCTGAAGCGCGGCATCGGGATTGATTTCGATGCTGCGACGATAGGCCGCAATGGCATCGTCCAATTGCTCCGCATTTTCCATGTCCAATGCCCGGGCGGCAAATTCAGCCGCCTGGAGCAGGCGATTGTCCTGCTCCGTCAATTGGCCTCGCAGTGTGGCAATTCGATTCTCAAGAACGGTATTGGGCACCTCCTCAAGACTTGCGCGGTATTTCGCAATAGCCTCTTCTGTGCGGCCCTCCCGCTCCGCTTTCGCACCTTCCTCTTCGAGTTTCCTTGCTTTCGCCATCGCCTCATCTTTTGCGGCGGCGGCTTGTTCCAATTGTCTTACATGCTCTTCAAGATCGGTATCCGGCCAGACATCCAAACTGCCTCGATATTTCGCGATTGCTTCCTTCAATTGGCCCGCCTCTTCGAGTCTTTCACCGTCCACTCGAAGGCGTTGTGAGGCGGCTTGCCGCGCCTTCATCGCGGCAGATGCCGCATCCCTGCCTGCCGCATGTTCGCGAATCCTGGCTTCAACCCGTGCGAGATGGGTGCGGACCTGCGGATCGCTACGCAAGGCAAGGCTTTCGCGCAAGCGGGCGGACGCTTCTTCCAGCCGGCCTTCCAGCTCGAGAGCGGTGCCTTCTTTCTTCAGGCGCAAGGCGGTTTGGGCGTCGGCTTTTTCTTTCCTGCTTTGTTCTTCGAGCCTCAGGACGTGGGTTTCAAGAGCCTGGTCGGGCTCCAGCGCGAGACTTTCCCGGTATTTTGCAATCGCTTCATCAACGCGCTTATCGAGCAACAGGGCTTGGGCCTCATCCCGCAATCGGGTCACGGCCTGTTTGCGCTGCTCTTCCGCGGCCAATTGCTGTTCGAGAGAGGCAATTCGTCCTTCCAATTCCGTGTCGGGAACAAGTTCGATGCTGGCGCGGAATCTCGATGCCGCATCGGCGAGCCTGCCTGCGCGTTGAAGTTTTTCTCCTTCTTCCCGGATCTTGCGCGCGTTGGCTTCACGCGTTTTTCGCGCGGCGGCCTCTGCCGTGCGCCGAGAAGCCTCCTCGCGAATGCGCGCATCAATGGCCGCAAGCCTGGTCCTCAATTCGGGTTCGCTGCGTAATCTGAGGCTGGCCCGATACTTCGTTGCAGCGTCCTGCAACTTGCCTTCTCCCTCCAGCGCCACGCCTTCGTCATAAAGACGCTGCGCATCCGCCAGGTCTGCCTTCTGCTTGCGAAGCTGATCCTCCAGCTTTCTCACGCGCGCCTCGAGCGAGACATTCGGCTCGAGTTCAAGACTCTCGCGGAATTTTGCGATCGCCTCCTCCAGGCGGTTCTCAAGCAGGATGGCAGCCGCTTCGTCGCGAAGTACGGCCGCGCGGATACGACGGTTTTCTTCTTCCTGGCCGCGCGCTTCAAGTTGAACGATCTTTTCGCGAACAGAATCTTCCGGGTAGAGCGTCAGACTTTCGCGATACAATGCGAGAGCTTCTTTCCATTGTCCGGTGGATTCGAGCCGGGAAGCTTCCTCGGCTGTTTTTTGCGCGTTAACCCGGGAGCTTGCGACCCGTGCAGCCTCTTCTTCAAGATTTTGAACGTGGCGTTCCAGTTCGGCGTTGGGGTGGGTGGCAAGGCTTTCCTTGAACTTGGCAATGGCCTCCTCCATTTGTCCCTGCAGGAG
>CAZTYH010000011.1:34867-51988 GCA_964617565.1 uncultured Verrucomicrobiota bacterium | reverse complement strand
AGGCTCTCGGAGAACTTGGCGATGGCTTGCTCGATTCGACCCTCGCGCTCGAATATCGCACCCTCCTGTTCGAGTTCCTGCGCGCGCTTTTCCGCCTCTATCTTCGCTATATGCGCAACCACGGACGGGTCATGTTTAAGCGCGAGGCTCTCCTTCAGTTTCGCGATCGCCTGCGCATGCTGTCCTTGCAGAAGCAAAGCGGATGCCTCCTCGCGGAGGCGGTCAACGGAAGCTCGTATGCTTGTTTCCTCGCGAACTTGCTGTTCAAGACTTTTTGCGTGTTCAGCAAGCGCGTCGTCCGGCCATGCACGGAGACTCTCGCGGTACTTCAACAGGGCTGCTTCGAGTTGTCCTTTTTCTTCCAGGCCCTGGCCTTCCCGGCGAAGCCGTGCCGAGGTTTGCCGGTCTCTTTCCCGTTGTCGCAGGGTATCGCGTAACGTGGTAACCCGATCTTCCAGTGCAGGGTTCGGTCGCAGCGCGATGCTTTCTGTGAGTTTCGCAATAGCGTCTTCTATTTTGCCCGCCCGTTCGAAATCCGTGCCTTCACGTTCCAGCGCGTTTGCGCGCGCAAGGTCGGCGTCCTGCTGTTCCAGCCGCGCCTCCAATTCCTGCACACGGGTTTCCACGCCATCGGTGGTCCACGCCTCCAGGCTGGCCCTGTATCGCTCGATGGCGTCCTTCAGGTTGCCGGCCGCTTCCAGCTTTTCTCCTTCTTCACGAAGCCGCGCAGCGTTTGCCTGACGCGTCCGACGGGTCTGAAGAGCGGACTCCAACTGCTGAACCTGTTTTTCCATTTCCGGATCATGGAGTAGCTGGAGACTGCTTCGATACTTCGCAATCGCTTCGTCGTATTGCTTGGCGTCGAGCAGGGTTTTGGCCTCGTTTTTCAGCGATAGCGCCTGTTTCCTGTCCTGCTCCTGCCGGGTCATTTCGCTTTCCAGCGTCCATAGCTTTTTCTGAAGCTCGGTGTCCTGCCAGATCTTGAGGCTCTCCCTGTAGCGCGCGGCCGCGTCTTCGAGTTTCTTTTCGCGCTCCAGCGATTCGCCTTCGACTTTGAGCGCCGCCGCTTTGGCACGCCTTGCATCCTGGTCCGCAATTCTCGCGCGAAGCGTAGCCATGCGCGCCTCAAGTTCCTTGCTCGGCCAGACCGCAAGACTGCGGGTATAGACTTCCAGTGCTTCGCGCAGACTGCCGCGATCCTCAAGTTTCTGGCCGTCCGCTATCAGGGCTCTTGCCTCTGCCTGTTTCTTCCGCTGGGCTTCGAAATGCTTCTCGATCCGCGCGATTTCGGATTCGACTCGAGGATCGGAGACCAGTTTGAAGCTTTCGCGATACCGTGAAAGCGCGCCCTCCATATCGCCTTGCCGTTCCAGCGTGTCCGCTTCCGCATTCAGATTAAGCGCACGTGCCTGCAGCGTCTCCTGTTGAGCGATCTGTCTTTCAAGCTGCTCCAGGTGTTTCTGTACTTCCTCCGAAGGCCACAGCGCGAGGCTCTCCCGGTAGAGCGCCATCGCCTCGGGCAGTTTGTCCTGTCGCAGCAACTCGAAGCCCTGTTCCCTCCGTTCGTTTGCCCGGGCCTGCTTTTGCGCGTCTTCAATCTCCCTGGCTGAAACGACCACGTTGAGCACCAACTGCGCGGACCCGAGTTCAATGCCGTTGGCATCCCGGATCACCAGCGTGACCGGATGGCTGCCTGTCTGGCCGGCTTGAACCACCGGGGCTTCAGAGGCCGGGTCGCGGATGTTACAAGCACGGCTCATGCTGCGCCATTCGTAGCTGAGCGCCTGGTCGGGTGGGGTCGGTGAAATGATCGCGCGAAGGATCATGGATTGTCCTTCCGCGAAGCGCCCATCGAGAGGTTCCAGACCAACGCCCGGCGTCCATACGGTCGGTATTACATCGGTCGTTTCAGGCCCGCCGATTTCGACTCGATACCTTCGGGCGGAAATACGCGCAGCCGCTTCTCCGGCCACGTCTCCGACGCGGGGGAGCAACGCGGAAACCTTGAATTCGGCAGGCGCTTCATCCTTGAGGCAGAAGCGAACTTCCTGGAAATCCGCGGAGCGCGAGAGAATGATGGCGTTGGGGGGGACGCCGTTCCAGCGATATTCGACATTGGACAACGGAGGTTTCGTGGACGCCACGGCGCGGACCTGTTGACCGACATATGGGCGAGGCGTGCTGAACGTGATCAACGTTTCGGGCGGAATGACGTTGATTTCGACGGGTTCCGACCGGCTGACCGCTTCATATCGCGATTCATCCACGCGATAAAGAACCTCGACCCAGACCTCGTTTCGCCCCGGCGTGAAAAACTGGGTGCGGGTTTTGGCGGATGGACCCTCGGGCGGGTCGAACGAAATGGCGGCATCGCTGCGCCAGCGGAAAATGAAATCGCCGGGCTCAGCTTTGTGCAAGGAGTACAATTCGCATTCGAAATCGGCGAATTCTTCGATATAGATCCGGTCCCCTGCGGGACTGCGCTTGATCAGTCGCACGGCGGGGGGATCGGCAGCGATATTAGTTTCATCACGGGCGGAATTGCCATCTGCGTCGGACACGCGGACGGCCACGCTTTGGTTGCCCGTGCGGTTGAGGCGGAGAGTGATCGTGTCCACATCCTCATCAGCAGCGATACCGCGGATGCTCCAGAAAATGCGATAGGGTGGCCGTCCGCCTTTAATGGATGCATGGATACGCGCGGTGGCTCCGAGCGGGAGATTCGCAGAGGGGGCCTCGAGTGAAACGCTCAACGCCGTGGGCCTGGTTGCGACCGGTGCAGGCCGGGTTGCTGCCGGAGCGGGCGCAGGCGGTGGAGACGGTTTGCTCACGGCCCTGGGAGTTGCTGCCACGGCCGGCGCAACGGGTGGAGGTTCGGTTTTGGCTGTCTCAACAGACTTGAGTTCATAGGTATAAAAACGGGACGCTGAACCAGCTGGAGATTCGCCGCCGATTTCGACGGTCATTTCGTCACGGAGGCGGCCGGAGGGCACGCGCCACTGAACCAATTTGGTTTTGCTGAAACGGTCCGTTTTCGAGCGGGCCGTTTCGGCTATCGTGTCAATTGTCCGCTCGTGGCGGGCATCGGTAAGCACAAAGAACTTGGCGTTTGCCGTCGCGCGGGGGAGTTGGGGCGGATCGCATGCCGGGTCGGGATCGGCCGCCAGGTTGAGTTCCTGCTGGAGTTCCAGCGAGAGTGTCGTGCCCGGCTCGAGTATCTCCGGCATTTTGCTCCAGCGGACTTTCGATTCCGCCGTGCCAACGCACCGGAGGGAACTGATCCCCACATATTCATTCTCGCCCAGAGAAACAGAAGTTTGCAGTTCAGGAACTCGAATTTCATCCACCCAATCGCGTTTGCCTTTGAGGATCCATCGCGCGGCCGACGCCCTTGAAGCGCTCGGGGTGGGCTGGGCTACAACGGGAGGGCGCTCAACGAAGGTAAGTGTATGTTGATCCCGCGCCAGTATTACCCGTCTCCCCGTGGCCTCGGAGATCAGGTTTAATGTGATTTTATACGTGGCGGGTATTTTGGACCTGCAACGGAGGACATTTTTTGTGCTGCGGGGCACACCGTTAATCAGCCATTCGAGAAACGCACCGTTATCCAGGGCCTGGCTGGTGGCCGGGTTGACCCTTGCGCTCAACAACGCTTCCTCGCCGGCGGTTACGGAGAGAGGGCCATCAATTTCTACTATGGCCGCCGTGCGGTTCTGGGCCGAGCTATAAGAAAGCGCCCCGCCGAGAAACAGGAACAACACAAAAAACAAAGCCGCCGTTCGGGCAACAGACACATCACAGGTCGGACGGAAACACCCCATCATTCACTCCTGTAATTACAAGCCGTGGTCACAGAAAAATATTCGCGTCATGTTAGCACCACCTTTGCGCTTTGTCCCATGCTTTTTTATGTAATGAAGGCGCATTCTGCAGGGGGATGTAGGGTCTTTAGAACAAGACATGATATCCGACGGCAAAAACGGCGAGATCAACGATAGCATGGGAAACGTAGCCGGGCCAAACGGACCGATATCGCACATAGCACCACGACCAGGCGACCCCGCCAATGAAAATGCCGGCAGAAGCCACGGCCGTGACGAAAAGCGGCAAGTACACCTGCATCGCAAAGATGTGGTGGAGCGTAAATGCGGCTGCGGACCAGGCGATGGCGGCACCCGCCGGGACCAGTTGCCTGAGTCGGCTGACGACGAACCAGCGCCAGACATATTCCTCCAGCAGGGCGTTCACGAAGGCCCAGTAGGCCGTTGCCGCAAGATATACGCGGGGACTGCCAAGTCCCGTTGTTTCGAGGGGCGCGCGGAAGCTCGCTGGATCAATCAATTTCCGGCCGATGAAGACGTAACCGGCAACAATCATTAAGCCGATCATCAAGCCGAGCGCTGTGCCGACAAAAAATCCTCCGTGCCGCGCTGGTGACAGCGAAAGCGGTTGACGGTCCACAAACAAATGCCAGAGAAGCGGCAGGATAAGTATCCAAACCTTGGAAAAACTGAAGATAAAAAGTCCAATCCTTGTACCGGGTGCGATAATCATGCCGAAAAGCACGCCGATGGTTGGGGCGGGGATCAGCAAGGCCAGTGCAATGGCGGAAGAAGATGGTTGTTTCATGGTGTTGAGACGATCCCCGCCAACTGCCCGCAGGCGGCGGCTATATCCACCCCGCGCTGGACCCGCACGGTACACGCGACCTTATGATCCTCCAATACGTTCTGGAAATCGAGCACCCGCCTGCGATCGGAAGGGCTGAGTGGTGCACCGGGCACCGGGTTCCACGGGATCAGGTTTACATGGCAGAGCAGGGGGCGGCCCTTGTCGGTTGCGCCCCGGCAAAGCCCGGCCAGCTCCCGCGCGTTTTCCCGGGCATCGTTCACGCCCTGCAACAGCACGTACTCGAACGAAACGCGGCGGTGCGTTTTTTCCGTGTACTCGCGCGTCGCGCGGACAATTTCAGCAAGCGGGTATTTTCTGTTTACCGGCACGAGTTGAGAGCGCAATTGGTCATTTGCTGCGTGTAAGGAAATGGCGAGGTTTACGGGGAGTTTTTCGTCGGCGAGCCGAAGAATGCCCGGGACGATGCCGACCGTGGACACGGTGAACGAACGCGCACCCATGTTGAAGCCCTTCGGATCGTGAAGGCGCACGACGGACTCCCACCAAGCGTCGTAGTTGTTGAAGGGTTCGCCCATGCCCATGTAAACAACGTTCGTCAAGGAGCGCGACGGGCTCATGGCCGCCAGTTCGCGGGCCGCCCAGAGAACCTGTTCGATCATCTGTCCGGCGCTGAGGTTGAGTCGGAATCCGAGTTGCGCGGTTGCGCAAAACGTGCACCCCATCGCGCAGCCGGATTGGGTGGAGACGCATACGGTGGCGCGATCATCGTAGATCATCAGCACGGATTCAATGGGCGGTCCACCGGGAACATGAAAAAGCGCTTTGCGCGTCAGCCCGCGATCTCCGGCTTGCACGTGCTGTAGTTCCAGGGACTGGACAGCGGCACGGCCGGCAAGTTTGCTTCTCAACGCAGCCGGAAGATCGCTCATGTCGGCGAAGCTTCCGGCAAGTTTCACGTAGAGTTGGCGATAGATTTGTTTCGCCCGGAATCCCGGCTCGCCGAGGGATGCGAGCAGCTCCGTCAGTTGCGGCAAGGTCAAGTTGTAAACAGAGGGTGTTATTGCGCTGGACATGGCCGTGTCATTTCGTTGGCTGGTGATGCGGGATCAAGGCTTGCAGTACAGCCCTGGTCTGGATGAGGTCTGCCGGAGAGAGGTGTTTGCCTGTTGCCTTTGGGCACCAGGGAAATCGCGCGATGACCGGGGCCTGGCATCGGCGCTGCAGCACGCGCAGGTTGTCTTCTTCTATTTCGGTCCAGGGTTGAGGTTTTGTGTCGTTGAGAAATATCGCCGACACCTGGAGTTTCGCCTGTGTGAGCGCCTGAAAAGAGAGAAGCGTGTGGTTCAGAGTGCCGAGTCCCGGCCGTGCAACAAGGATAACGGGGAAACCGAATTGTCGTATCAGGTCGAGCATGATTTCGTTGTCATTGAGTGGCACGAGAAGGCCCCCGGCGCCCTCGACAACCAGCATCTCGTGGTTCTCCAGGAGACGTTTTCCGCAGTCGAGAATTCGCCGGGTGGAAATGCCGATGCCCGACTGGGCGGCCGCAAGGTGAGGAGAGCAGGGCGGGCCGAAAACATACGGGCTCATCAGATCGCTTTCAGCAGGGTCGGGGTGGAGTCTGGCCGTGCGAAGGCAGAATGAAAGATCGGTGTCGCCTGAAGCGGCTCCGGTCTGGACCGGTTTCATCGGGACGGCATCCATGCCGGCTGACCGCAGCGCATCCAGCACGGCCGCGGCGACAACGGTTTTGCCGACACCCGTATCAGTTCCTGTAATAAAGAATCCGGGCATGTTCATTTTCCCATGGGTTTAACGCCAATGACAAACAGAACCCTGTAGGTCGCATATACATGCCCGGCGTCCGAGGAATACGCGTGATCGTATGCGTCGGTGAGCGCCTGGAGTTCCCGCCGATTGAGAGGAAGGGTTGACTGCGAGAACGCGCCGCCTGTTACCCCCTGGTCGTGGAGGGTGCGGAGAAACGCGTCGGCGCTCCGATACGAGGCTTTGTAATCCTCCACGGATGAATCCAGGATCCGAAAGCCGGTGCCGGCAACAGCAGTCATCACTTCGTCGGCCCGGGGCATTCCGCGCAGGGGCGGTTTATGCGGTGAAATCTGTTTGCGCAGTGCGTGAAGCTCTCCAAGCGTGCCCTTCAACATGACCGAGAAAACCATGTGTCCGCCGGGCTCCACCAGGTCGGATATGTGACGAACTCCTCCCTGCAGATCGGCCAGCCAGTGGAGCGATGAGCTGCTTACAACCAGCGGATAGGTGTGACGAGGCTTGAACGCGGTCATGTCTATGGCGAACCAGCGGATGCGCGGATTGCTGGCGAAGCGGGCACGCGCCTGTGCAATCATGATCGCGGAAAGGTCTATCGCGTCTACATGAGCGTCCGGGAATCGCTTGAGAATTTGCGTGGTCAATAAACCTGTGCCGCACCCGATCTCAAGAATGCGCGACCCATCGGCTTCGTTCGGAATGAGCTGGGCCAACCGTTCTGCGACAACAGCCTGGGGTATTGACAAAACGTCATAGGTCTCGGCGGCCGCGGAAAAACGGCTTTTCAACGATTTGGCATGCGCATCAATCATTCAATCCCCGTTTTACAAAAGAGCATACTATGTCTGCTGTAAACTCTGCATCGTCCACGGGGAGATTGTGCCCCGCACCGTTCTTTAAAATGAGCCTAGCGGAGGGGTGGTGTTTTGCCAAGTATTCCGAGGCCGCGCAGGGAATGATCGAATCCGCGTCTCCGTGGATCAGCAGGGTTAGGGTTTTCGTTTGCCGGATCAGGGGACGCAGATCCGATAAAGCCAGATGGTCCAGTCCACGGATCAACTCGGGTGTGCCGAATCGCATGGCATTGACGATGAAATTTTCGCGGGCCGCAGGATTTGTCCGTTCGGGTGCGCAGGATTGGTCGTAGAACCGGCCAAGCATGCGTTCTGGAACGCGCTCGAGGCCGGCTATCAGGCTCTGGATCTTGCCGGGCGCCTGGCCGCAGGGATAGTCGGGGGCAGAGCAAAAACGGGCGCTTGAAGAGATGAGAACAAGGTGCGAAACAAGGTTTGGTCTCATGGCCGCCGCCTGGAGCGCGATCATACCTCCCATGGACCAGCCCGCGAGAATGACGGGGGTGGTCTGTTCTTCGATCAGCGTGATGAGTCCCCGGACGTAGTCGGATCCTTTCAAGTCATGCGGGGAAACGCAGTGAACGGAGAAGCAGGAGGCCAGGCCGGCGGCCAGTGGCTTGAGGGAAATTGCAGAGTGCGCCCATCCCGTGATGAGAATCAGTGACGGCATCAGGTCAGGTTCTCCGACTGCGCTTCAGCGATGACGATGTTTGCGGCCCGGATCAAATCCTCTTCCGTGTGCGCCAGCGTGATGGAAAAACGGAGGCGCGCGGATCCTTGAGGGATGGTCGGTGGGCGGATGGCTATCGCAAGGATGCCCCGCTCGCGCAGGCGGCGGGACAGGTCGAGCGCCTTGGCGTTGCTGCCCATCAGGACAGGCACGATCTGGCTTTGCGAGTTGAGCGTGTTCAGGCCGGCTCTCTCAAGAAGGCCGCGGAAAAGAGCCGCACGATTCAAAAGGATGGTGGGCAGCGCAGGATGCGCCGCGAGCAGGGCCAGCGCGCCCATGGCCGCTCCGAGCGCCGGCGGTGGCGGCGCTGTAGAATAGATCAGCGCCCGTGAGCGGTTGATCAGCAGTTCCTTCATCCTTTCCGAACAGGTTACGAATCCTCCATAGCTTCCCATCGCCTTGCTCAAGGTCCCCACGCAGAGATTGACCGATCGCTCCAGTTCCCACTCGCGAACAAGGCCTCCGCCCTGGGGGCCGAAGACGCCGATCGCGTGGGCTTCATCCACCATCAGCAAGGCTTCATGATGAGCGGCCAGTCCTGCAATCTCGCGAAGCGGAGCGAGATCGCCATTCATGCTGAAGACGGATTCCGTGACGATCAGTTTGCGGCCGTGCGGATAGCGGGCGAGCAGATCGTTGAGGTTCTCGACGTCGTTGTGACGAAAACGGTGAAGCCGGGCCCGGCTCAACGCAATAGCATCCAGGATGCTGGCGTGGGCAAGCCGGTCAGCGAACACGACATCATTTCGTCCGACGATAGCCGGGATGACACCCGCGTTTGCCATGTATCCGCTACCGAAAAGAAGGGCAGCAGGATACTTCTTGAATTTTGCCAGTTGGGTTTCCAATTCATCGTGTATGCGAAGAGTCCCTGTCAGAAGCCGCGAAGCCCCGGACCCTGTGCCATAACTTTGCGCGGCTTCCGTTGCGGCCTGGATGATCAAGGGGTGGTTGGAAAGATCAAGGTAATCGTTCGACGAGAAATTGAGATACAGGCGGTCCCCGATATTCAGCTTGCCGCCGCTCACGGGATACATGACAAGCCTGCGGTCGAGATCTTCCTTGCGGAGGCTCTCCAGTTTACCGTCAATCCAGTGTTCCGTATTCATGGCCAGATGAATTCAATGTTGTCATTACCTATATTAGCCTTAATCTGTCCGGCGTCATGATCTTATTTCGAATCTCTTTTTCCGGGAAGGATGGTTGAGGATGAGCCGGTCATGGGATGCAATGAGTGTGCGGGTCCTTGCGGGAGAGCCTCTGGGCCGCGAAGAGGGTCTGGCGATCCTCGGTGCGCCGGACGAAGACCTTCTGAAGTTGCTGGATGCCGCATTTTCCGTGCGGCAGGTTTATTTTGGCCGGGACGTGAACCTTCACGTGCTTTGCAACGCAAAGAGTGGTGCATGCGGAGAGGATTGTACGTTTTGCAGCCAGTCGGCTGTTGCAAGCAGTCGGATCGAAAAATACCCCCTGAAAAGCGTGGACGATATCCTGGCGGGAGCCCGGGAAGCGCAGCGGCTCGGTGCCGTCAAATATTGCACGGTGATCAGTGGGCGCGCCCCGTCCGAGCGTGACTTGGAGACGATCTGTGAAGCCCTGCAGCGTATCAAGGCCGAGATGGCCATTCACCTGTGCGTATCGGTCGGTTTGTTGACGCACAAAAGGGCGACGCGGTTGAAGGAGGCAGGGGCCGATCGCATCAATCACAACCTGGAAACCTCCAGAAGCTTTTTCCCACGAATTTGCACAACCCACCAATATGAAGATCGCGTGGAGACTATCGTGGCCGCCAAGGCTGCGGGCCTGGAAATCTGCAGTGGCGGTTTGATGGGCATGGGGGAGACGGCCGAAGACCGCGTTGAACTGGCATTGGCCCTGCGCGAATTAGGTGTGCATTCGATTCCCGTCAATTTTCTCGATCCGCGGGAAGGGACGCCATTGGCAAACAGGCCTCGTCTCTCGCCTCAGGATTGCCTTCGCGCGCTGGTCATGTTCCGCATGATCAATCCAAGGACGGACATTCGCGCGGCAGGAGGACGCGAGGCCCTTCTTGGCCCGTTGCAGGTGTTCTCACTATACGTAGCGAATTCGATATTCACCCAGGGCTACCTGACCACTGCCGGCCAGGGTTATGCGGAGGACATGGCCATGATCGAGGCAGCGGGATTCAAAATCGGGAAAATAGAAGCATGACATGCGGTTTGCGGACGAGACGGGAGTGCCTCCTTGTCTAAAGCCGGCCGGATGTGATAAGCTGAAATTCAGTTCATTGGGGTGGGGGATGGCGGGCGAAACAAAACAGGCGGAACAATCATCCAAGGTGGAAGCCGTTGCGGAACTGGTCAAACGGCTTTGTCGTGCGCTTACCAACGTCGAAATGTTTTCTGCGGATCATCCTGTTTCAAAACACGGGATTGACCTTGCGTTCCAGTATCTCCGAAAAATTCTTGATCAATATCAGGAAGATGTGGTCATCAGCGTCGCGGGCAACACGATTGTGTTGGATGGACTTCCTTTAGAAGAACGGAACCCCCTCGTTTCAAAGCTGGCCCGGCGCTTCGACGATGTGCATATCAACAACATTTTTTTTGAGCCCGCAGTAACTGCCGAGGAATTTCACGAACTGTATCGCATCCTCGGGAAAGGGCCGAAGACCGTCAATGCGGAGGGCGGTTTCGCCGAATTGCTCAAGAAGTCTTCGATCCGTCACATCCACCTGAAAGACATCAGTTACGTGATGGTGACGGGTGACGAGAAAGTGGTGAGCAAGGATGCGAAGGTCGTGGAGGGCGAGCCGGTCGCCGGTGTTTCGATGGATTCCGATATCGTGAAGTACATGCTGGGGCGTATCCTGGAAAAAGCGGACGAGCAGAAGTGGTTGATCAACGAGATTAAAAACAATCCCGGAAAGATGGCGGAAATGATCACCAGCGGGATTGACCTGGCGATGTCGCGCGCGGAGATGGGCCACAACACCGAGGGTGAGATCGGCACGCTTATCAACAACATCCGGATTGTCGGCCAGCAACTCGTGGAGCAGGACTCGGGCGATTCGAAGGATCGCGGCGAAGAGGATGTGGAAAAAGCATTGCTGACGCTTGAGAATGAGCTTCGTTTGCGATCCAGCAAGCTGATGTCGTCAAAAGTGGCGGCGGGTTTTGTAAACGAGATTCTGGGGGTGGTGACTTCCTATTCCGACCAAGTCCGCACGAAGCAGATTTCCGATGAGTTCCTGAAGGGCGAGAAGAGTTTGAAGAAGACCGAGCGCCTCCTGCGAAAAATGGCGCCGGAAGGCGATAGAAAGGAAAAGAGCGTTGTCGTCAAGGTGGCGGACGAAATTGTGAAACGAGGCATGAGCGAGGAGGATGTCACCAAGGTTCTCGACGAGATCAAGCCTGCTTCGCAGGAGCCTGATCAGGCGAAGCGGGACGACCGAAAACCGGTCAGCGACCTGCTTTCCGCCGGCATCGAGAAGCGCCTCGAGGTGGCCGGTTTGAAGGGGGACAAACTGAAGAAGACGATGAGCGGTCTGCTCCCCTATATTGAAGCCATGGCCAAGGAAAAAGCGGGCGAGTTCCAGAAGGAAGCGGAGACCCTTCGCGTGGAGATGGGGCAGAAAGAGCGCATGTTGCGGGAAATGCCGATGGGGGTGCTCACGTGGATGCCTGACGGCAAGGTTCAACTCATCAACGAAACGGCAAGACGGATTCTCAGAAACGAACTCGGCATCGAACGCTCGTCCGGCCTGGCCCGCCGGCTGAAAGAATGGTCGTTCCCCCTGGACGATGTTCCGGACCTGATGAAAGAGACGGATCTCGCCAACGACGATGTGAATTTGCTCCTGAATATCGCCAAGGTCATGAAAGACGACGACGGCGAACCTTATGGCGTGATCCTGCTGGAGCCTAAATAGGTTGCCGGGCGTGTTCACCCGATCGCGATCATGCGCTCGACGGCCTTCAGTGCTCGGACCCGGATATCCTCTGGAACCTCAACCACGTAACGGGTCTGCCGCAATGATTCGAGTGTGTCTTCCAGCGTGATCTCGTTCATGTGCGGACATCGAATGCTGCAGATGCGGATCATTTCCTTGTCCGAGTTTTCTGCGGCAATGTTCTCGCCCATGCTGCATTCCGTGAGCAACAGAAAACGTTTTGCATTAGATTTTTGCACAAATTTAACCATCGCCGTCGTGCTGCCGGAGAAATCGGCGGCCTTAACCACGGCGGGGCTGCACTCGGGATGGGCGAGCACGAGCACGTCCGCGAACTGCTTGCGGGCGTTTTTCACATCGTCCACGATGAAGCGCTCATGGACCTCGCAGCGGCCCTTCCAGCCGATCATTTCATATTCCACATTGCTTTCAGGTTGAGCGCCTTTTCTCGCGTGCTTCGTGGGGATGATGATTCGCTTGCCGGTTTCGCGTGCGACGTTTTTGGCGAGGTATTCGTCCGGAAGAAAGATGACCTTCTCGCTTTGCAGCGATCGAACGACGGCCGCGGCGTTGCTGGATGTGCAGCAGATATCCGACTCCGCCTTCACGTCGGCATAGGTATTGACGTAGGTAACCACCGGAACGCCGGGGAACCGGGACTTCAGTTCGCGCACATCCGCGGCCGTGATGCTTTCCGCAAGGGAGCAACCGGCCTTGGGCGAGGGGATCAACACGGTACGAGTCGGATTCAGAATCTTCGCCGTCTCGGCCATGAACCGCACACCGCAGAAGACAATGATATCCGCGTTCACCTTTGCCGCATCCCGGCTGAGGCCGAGCGAGTCTCCCGTGAAATCGGGCACCGAGTGATAAAGCGCGGGCTCCATGTAAGCATGCGCAAGGATGACGGCATTGCGTTCCTTTTTGAGGCGCATGATTTCCTCGGCGAGTTCGGCCTTGTACCGGAGCTCGACATCCGGCACGACGTTCGCCAGCTTCGCCTTCATTTTTTCATACATGGTTTCGTTGGACATGATGTTTCCTGCGTCTGTGATCCCTCACCCCAGCCGTCTCCCGGGGGGAGAGGGGGGTGAAGGGAAAATACTGTTCTACTTCAAGGTACAGCCGCTGCGGGTGTAATTCAACGATGTTTGAAGATCGTTTTTACAACAGGTTGAGCGGCTGCTTATTCTCAAACGCCTGAATGACTTCCACCGCTTTCGCCCTGGTGGAAATATCCGGATAGCGTGGTTCGGAGGAAATGCCCTTTGTAGCGAGAAGACGTGTCGCGATAAGGCGCGCTTCTTGCGCCTTTCGCGCGGCGTCGCCAAGGATGCGCGTGCATTCCTGCGGCGCGTGGAAGCCGACCCCGTTGTGCGAGCTGACGAAATCCCAGCGGAACTGGGCATGGCGAATCAGGTGCCGGGCTTCCGAAAGATCCTCGTCCGTCGCTCCCGCCTGGATGGCCGCAGCGACATCGAGGTGCGCGCGAACGATCACCTTCTCCGCCTCGAGTTTGGCGTTCCAGACCTTGGTCTGAATGCTTTCGACGCGCTGCCTGATCTCCTCTTCGCCCCAGCGATGGCAGACGCCGCAACTGTTGGCGATGTTGAGCAGCGGGCTTTGCACATGGTGATCGGTGAACTTCACTCCGCCCTCCGTGCGGTAAGGCATGTGGCAATCGGCGCAGGATATGCCTCGATAGGAGTGGATCCCCATGGTGTAGAGCTCGTAATCCGGATGTTGCGACTTGATCATCGGTGTGCCGGAGATGGGATGCGTCCAGTCGGCAAACTCGATTTCGTCGTAATACTCAATGATCTGCTCGACTCCCAAACCCTTTGCCCATGGCAAGGTAACGTAGGAATCGTTCTTGAAGTAGTACTCCACGTGACATTGCGCGCAGACAAGCGATCGCATTTCCTGGTGCGTGGCGTCATCAATGTCGCGCCCCATGGCGGCGAACGCCTCGCGCAGGGCCGGACGGGTGATCCGCAGATTCATGGTTGCGGGATCATGGCAATCCTGGCAGCCGATGGGGTGGGTGATCTTCCCGACGAAGTTGGAGAAGGGTGTGGCGTAAAATTCGGCGACGCCCATCTCCGCCATGTACTTCGGCACCTCGGTGCTTTTGCAGGTCCAGCAGCTCGAGAATGTTTTCGGATTTACGCGCTTCGTGTTCACCACATCCTCGACGGAATGATAATGGCCCCGGGCTTGCAGATACTCCTTGCTGAAGGCATAACCGGCGAAGAGAATCACCTGCATCGGATCGTCCTCGAGGTAGTCACGGGGGAAACTGCCGCCGAATTTCGTGCGCGTGGTGTCCTCGCGGGTGCGGAGATAGGTTTCATATTGGCGCGGATAATTCTGTCCCCAGACCGCGTTGTCCGGCTCCCATTCCGCGATCGGGGTGACCGCGATCGCCGGCCGCACTGTTTCCCATCGGCGCTCCATGATGGAGAAAGCGAGCAGGCCAAGCAGGATGACCACAAGGGTCGTCAGAAGAAAAATCGCGGGGCCGACCCATACCGGAAATCGGGTTTTGTTTGCAGTATCATTCATGGCGTTTCTCCCTGCTGCCTCTTAAACCACTCCAGCCCTGCGGAGGGCAAGGCCGGACGCCGGGTGTCCGGCGTACCGGAAAGACTGATGACGGATCCATGCACATTTTTATGGCAATCCCAGCAACGCCGCTCGCTGACGCCCGCCAGCCGCACCATTTGAAGCTGATCGTGATGGCAGCGCAAGCAGTTTTCCTGGATCACGGGCACCGCGCCGCGCGAGAGATGAAGAACCTGCGGTTCAAGCCGGAACGTGAACACGTAGGAATGGCGCGCTCCATCCATGCCCTTGAATGCGAGCTTGGCGATGGGATTCTGGTGGGGCAGGTGGCAATCCACGCACTTGGTGACCTCGCGATGGCTGCCGTGCCGCCATGTCGCATAGGCGTTGTTCATCACGTGGCAGTTGATGCAAACTTCCGGCTCATCACTCAGGTAAGAGGCCGCGCGCGAAATGTGGACGACCAGGACGCCCAGGCCGACAAGAATCCCGCCCAGGAAAAAAACGGCCAGCCGCCAGCCGGGATGCAGCGGCTCAAGAAGAAGCCATTCTCGAATGGGCCGACCCCATAAAGAAATCATGCGCGCATTTTGCCGTCCCGTCGTTGATTTGTAAAGCGGTCATCGCGAATTTAAGATATGCGACTCCGAATATTTACGATCCGGGCAGGCAACGGCCTGAGCCCCCTCTACGATGCTGACATCGGACGTGGTCGGGATCACGCGGGTCAGTCTCAGGCCCGCCTCGGAGAAGAGGGCCTCGTATTCATTTTGTGTACGTTCACGTCCCGCGACGAGCAGCATCATCAGGTCGAGCCACTTGCCGAAACCCGGTTCGTTGCCCGGCGGGATCACCATCTCGAGCACGAGAATTCTGCTGGAGGCGTTCATGGCCTCCCGGCACTTGCGAAGGATGGCGATCGCGTCCTCATCCTCCCAGTCGTGAAGGATGTGGCGCAACAGATACGCGTCGGCGTTTGCCGGGACCGCCTTGAAGAAATCGCCACCTTCCACTCTCAGGCGTCCGTTCGCAGGCGAGTCCGCGAGTGCAGCGCGGGCCCGGTCGGCAACGGCGGGCATATCAAAGAGGATGCCGCGAATGGACGGATGCCGCCGGAGGATCGTGGACAGCGCCGATCCGTTGCCGCCGCCGACGTCCACCACGTTCCGGAACGCCGAAAAGTCGTAGGCATCGAGTACGGGCTCCGTTTCCGGTCCGTGCACACCTTCCATGGCGGCGTCATAGAAGTGGTGCCGGTCAGGATGCCGGTTCATATACTCGAAGAAGTGCATGCCGAATCTCTTCTCGAAGCCGGGTTGGCCGGTCTTGACTGAGTGAAGCAGTTCGCCCCATGCCGCATGAAACTCGGCACCCATCATAATGGCAAAGGCCCGCTGCGAATGGGGGACGTCCTCTCGGAGCAGGCTGCCCAGCGGGGTCAGCTCAAAACGGCCCTGCGAGTCTTTCGCGAAAACGCCCACGCCGGCCAGCGCGCGCAGCAGACGGTAGAGAGCGCCGGGCTGAGCGTTTGTCCTTGCCGCCAGTTCCTCCGCGCTTGCGGGGCCCGCAGCGAGCTGGTCCGCAAGGCCCAGCTCCGCGGCAGCCCAAAGCCCCTGCGTGATCCACGATCCTCCAAACATCTTCCGGAAAAACCCCGCCCCGACGTCTATATCGCTCATGGTATTCCTCCCGCTGTTCCCGGCGCCAAATAGAGATATAAGACTCCTGTATCTTAAATATAGGACCAATACAAGGGCTGTCAAGGTTCGCAATCCGGTTCTTTTGAGAGGAGGGTTCCCCTTTTTTCAGGGCAGCTCCACATCCATGCGGTAGAACGGGCCCTGCGGCGGGTTGTTCGTATCCTGCATTGTATCCGTCCCCCCGATGCCGCCTCTCGGTCCGCCACCCGGCACGTTTGTCCAAATGCCACCCTCAAGATCAGTCACGCCCTGGAGGACGTACACCCGTTCGGCACTGGAATTGAAGTGCAGCGTCACCGATGATTCATACGTGATATGTGTCACGCGGAAGTAGCTGTTGCTGTTGGTCGGATCGGTATCGGCGATCCACTCTTTATCCGTTGTGAACGCATCTTCATCCTGATTTCCAAGGGCGGCGGCATCGTAGTCGTTGGTGAGGTCATAATGCACCAGCCACCAGACGGGAACGTCGTTGGATGCGATCATCCCGCGCACGAGCGTCTGTCCCCCCTCCGGCGCGAAGTTCCAATGGTCGTCCAGTAGTTCATTGTGCGCATAAGCGTGCGTTTCAGATTGCCATAAGTAGGTCGCGCGGAGTGGGGCGGGGGCGCTGGATCCCTCGGTATAACCCGGATTAGGCGCGTTGAAAACGCGCACATAGTAGACCTTGTTGCTGTCCGCTGCATCCAGCGCGAGGACCCGCATCGGGAAGATGCCCGGCACCGGCGCGGAGAAGAAGTCTTCCGCGCTGAAGACGGTGGCGACGACGACGTCGTCGCCGCTGACGCCGGTGTCGGACCGGACAAACGGATCGGCGGTTTCATCGGGCCCCGCCCAGATCAATTGCGCAAAAGACCCGATGGCGCTGTCCGTTCTGGATGAGGTGACGGCCGTTCCGCGCTCGTTGGTGATTGCGCC
>CAZTYH010000011.1:23059-34767 GCA_964617565.1 uncultured Verrucomicrobiota bacterium | reverse complement strand
CTCGGTTCGTTCCAGTTGAACGAACTGCCGCCGCGGCTGCGATACCAGAACCCATCGCCGGGTTGGATCGTCACGTTCGTCACCGGGCCGCTGTTGTCAACCCACACACCCGACGAATCCAGCCAGTAGTTGCTGAACGAGCCGCTGGCGTTGTCGTAGATCATGATGTTGTCACCTTCGAAGAAGGTTGCGCCACTTTGGCCGCCGGTGAGGGCGAGGTCGGACAGCGCGATCGGGCTGCCGAACGGGCAGCCGAGAAGCTGCAAGCCCGGCTCGATGGATTTGCCAAGCTGGTCCGGTGGATAGGTTGTCGGCCGCAGGTCGAAGGCCATGCTGGCGGTCTGGCCGTCCGAGTTCTCGACCGTCAGGAGCCACAGACCGGTCCCCGGTTCCAGCACGCGCGTGTAGAGCTGGCCGTTGTAGTCGCCGGCGACGATTCGGCGCCCATCGCCCGAACACGCGATCGGCACCCAGTTCTCCGTCGGTCCCCCGGCAGTCCATGTAACCCCGCCGTCGCTCGACACGTAAATCTGATCCGAGTAGGCGGAGCCCCCCGCGCAAGCGACGAGGCGTTCACCGTCGGAGGAGCAGGCGATGCCGGTCCAGTAGCGGTCGGAATCCCGCGCGGTCCAAGTTACGCCGTAGTCACCGGAAATGTAGATTCTTCCGCCGTACTCGACCGCGGCGAGCTTGCGGCCGTCGGCGGACGAAGCCACGTCGCGCCACTGGCGCTCTTCGTCTCGGTTCGTCCACGTTTCGCCGTAGTCGTCGGAGACGACGAGACGATTGGAAGAGGACGGGCCGCCTGCGGCCGCGATCCATCGGGATCCGTCATCAGAGCAAGCCACGCCATACCACGGGCGGTTGCTTTCAACCGAAGTCCACGTCCAGCCGTAGTCGGAGGAGCGGTAAAGCGTATCGTTGAGCGCTGCGGCAACGAGGTATCGCGCGTCGGAAGAAGAGGAGACCACCATCCAATTGCGGGAGGCATCGCGCGGCTCCCAGGTCTCACCGAAGTCCCGGGAGATGTAGATAGGTCCGCCGTAGACAACGCCCAGGAGCGTTCGGCCGTCGGACGAGGAAGTCACGCCGCGCCAGTTCAGAGAATCGGCGGTCGCGGCCCAGGTCGCGCCGGCGTTCGTCGAAACATAGAGGGTATCGCTTGAAGCGCTCGCGATCCAGTTTGCGCCGTCGTCCGAGCATGCGAGGCCGCGCCACGCGCGACTACTGTCGCACGCGGTCCAGTCCTCGCCGAAGTTGAAGGTGCAGGTCAAGTTGCCCGCCGCATCAATGGAGACGTCCATCGCGCCAACAATCGTCTCCCCGGGGCGTTGGAGGTACACCTGGGCGCCGGGCTGAAACAACAGGCCGCCCATGTTGGAGAGGGTGAGGGTCGTGCCGAGCGTGGCAGCCGATGCCGGGCTCGACATGATCGAGGGCGTACCGCTGTAGAATGCGCCGACGCGTACTTCCAGGTCACCGGTGTCCCACGCGGCAACTACTGCGTTTGAGCGCCACGCGGCGAGGCTGAATCCGTCCTGAACGGAAGCATCGCGGCTTACCGGGATCCCGTCGGCATATCCACGCGCCGTTGCCGGCAGGAGGGCGTTTCCGTTCTCGTCGAGATGCTGGAGGTAATAGCTCTGGTTGCCGTAGGAGCTCAACCAGGCGATCCAGATCCCGCCTTCGCCGTCGGGTACTGTCTGCAACTGCTGCTTGTTGGACCATTCGAACGATTGATCCTGCCAGGCTTGGTTTGCGGGCACGGTGCAGATGGGCACGCCGTTCTCCGTCCACTCGACCGAGCCGGTGCCGCTAACCTTCTGGGCGTACACGTTGTAGTAGCCGGTGCGGTTGTCCGACCAGACGGCGACCCAGTTGTCCGGCGCGGTGCGGACGACGCACGTGGCCATGACGGTCAGGGTCGTCGGATTATTGCAGAGCGTAACGCCGTTGGTATCCCACAGGAAGTTCCCGTCGGCGTCCAGGCGCTGGGCGTAGAGGCTGCCACGGTGGTCTTTGTCGTTGTAGATCACCACGGCACCGCCCGTTCCGTCCGCGGCAATCCGCGGCCAGGTTTTTTGTATATCGTACAGGTCGTATAGTCCGGCCAACGGGACCCCGTCGCCCCACAGGATGGTCCCGTCCTCGTCCAGGCGCTGCACCATCGTCGTGCAGTACCTGCCCTCATCGCCGTCATCGAGGGGCTTCACGTACAGGGTTCCGCCTGTCTCGTCGGCACATACGTCCATGATGTTCTCTCCCCTGACCGTTCCGAACGGCAGATTACTCCAGACGGTGTTTCCCTCCCAGTCGTAGAGGGTGGCCACGGGGATACAGATGTGCGTCCCAACCTGCCACACGGCCACGATCCCGTTCGTGCCGGACGGAAGCAGTGCCATCATATTCTCATCGGGGATGGTCCCGCCCCAATAGGCCAGGTTCGTCTTGCCATAGTCGCCCCAGAGCCGCTCGCCGGCGGCGGAGAACCGCTGTGCGCTGAGAAGGCGCTGCTCGGCACCTTCCACCGGCGCCCAGAAGACCACGACGCCCCCCTGGCCATCGGGAAGACAATCAAGAAAATTGGGTCCGACGGATGAGAGTTGGTTTCCCTTCAAGTTGCAGCGGACGCCTGTGCCGTTGGTGGACCACATCGGCCGCCCGAAACGGTCCAGTTTCTCGATGACGGGATTGCCCTGCTTGACTAACTGGGGGGCATCGGTGTTAACGCCAACAACGAAGGTGTAGTCGCCGTCGACAACCACGCTAGGGAACAGGCCCGGACTGAAAGCGAATTTTCCGGATTCACGCTCCCATAGGTGTTGGCCAGACGACGTGAGCGTTAGAGATGACAGAATAAATAAACCAACTGCGAAGCGACACACGGACTTCATTGGATCCTCCCTTATTACACGCCATGAGGACGTGGCTTCCGTATGGATAAATCTTTGTATCAGCATTGTCCTCTCGTCTGCAAGAGAGCATACCTGTGGCGCTGCTATGGCAGCGACACCCCGACCCGATAGGCCCTATGCACCGCGTCATTCGTATCCGTCAGCGACATGAGTCCGCCGGCCTCGCCCACGATCTTCGTCTGGCCGTCCATATCCAGCCATGCGCCATCAATCAAGTTGGTGGAGAACTGCAACGAGTACGCGCGCGAGTTGGTGCAGATGAACTCGACGGCGAACGAGTTGGTCGGCTCGATCCCCGTCAGGCGGAAGTAGGAGTTGCTGTTGCGCGGATCGGTGTCGGCAATGTGCTCCTGGTAATTCAAGAAGAAATCGTCGTCGGGATCATCTGACCGATCAGACGGATCGGACGGATCAAGGCTGTAATGGATCTCCCAGATGTCGAGCATCTCGTCCTCGTCATAGTCGTGCGGGACGATGACATAAGCCGTGGCGACGGAAGAGGTCATGCCGTTGGTGGTGATTACCTGGAAGGTGAAGAGATTTGTTCCAAACGCATTCGTCGGCGGGGTGAACTGGAAAGCGTTGGCGGCGGTGACCTCAACAGTTCCGAACGCGCTCTGTTGCACGATCTCGAAAGCGAGATTGCCGGTCCCGTCAGCGTGGCTGCCGACCAGCGATCCTTCAAGCGGATTGTTCACCCACGTCCGCCAGTCGCGCACATCGGAATCCATCCACGCGGTTTCATCCATGCCGCCGGAGAAATCGCCCTGGATCGGCGGTCCCTCGCGGCTGGTGGTCCGGAGCGCCGTGCCTTCGTTGCAATCGAAGTGGGCGACGAGGTTCGTGATGCGGGGATGCGACCGGTCGGGAGCGCGATACATCCAGTCCGCGATCTGCGCGGCGCTCAAGGCCGTGTTCCATATCTGAATCTCGTCGAGATCGCCGCGGAGGTAGCCGCTCACGGGCAGGGCACTGGCGGCGATGTACGTGTCGCTCGTCGAAGCCGGAGCGTTCATCACGGTGGTGTGGACCACGCCCGTTCCGGTCAGAACGCCGTTCACGTAGACGCGGAGCGCGGCGCCGTCCTTGACACCCGCGACATGCGACCACCGGTTCCACGGAATGGCGGTGGCGGATACGGCGCGACTGTTCCCCGAGAACGAGCCCTTTGCCAGGGCGAGTGACACGCAGCCGGTGGATTCCACGGTCAGGGCATCCCGCAGTTGCTCGGCCGCGGAATAGCTGAACATGCGGTAGAGTGTTCCGTTCGTCTCCGGACGCACCCACATCGCGATCGTGAAGTCGTTGCTCCCAGAGAACTGGTTTGCCGGCACGCCCGGCATCAGCAGGTAATCGTCCACACCGTCGAACCGCAGCGCCTTGCCGAACCCCGCCTTCGGGCGGGTCTTGTTCAGCCACACCTGGAGGTCGGGGATGACGTTGACCCGGCTCATCAACAAGTCAACAGCGCCGTCGCCGTTCAGGTCGCCCATATTCGAGTACAGCCACCCGCCGTTGCCAATCTCGGCGTCGCTGATCGTGAACTGACCGGTCCCGTCGTTGAGCAGGACCCGGTTGGCGTCCAATTCCCACCCGCCGACGATCGTGTCCAGGTCTCCGTCGCCGTCCAGATCCGCCAAGCCCTGGCCGTGGTACTGCCCGATGTTAGGTGACAGGGCTGTTTCCGTGGCGAGGGAGAAGAAGCCGGCGCCGTCGTTGGTCCAGACGCGAACGTCGCGGACGCGCACGGCCAGGATGTCGAGGAGGCCGTTTCCGTTGAGATCGCCCAGGTGTACGCTCCATGAGGTGTTGGTATCCAACTGCTGCCCGCTGTCCATGAAACGCCCGCGGCCGTCATTGAACCAGACGGACAAATGGTTCGGCGTGGGGTCGGGGCTGGATCCGAAGACGAGGTCAACGGCCCCGTCGCCGTTCACGTCGCCGATCTCGCACCCCCAGTACGTCGCGGGAAAGATCATCGGGCCGGAGCTGTTGTTGGTCACCGGCGAGAACCGGCCGGTTCCGTCATTAAGCCAGATCGGGGGGAGATTCGTCTGTACCGCGTACGCGGCCAGGACGACATCCATAAACCCATCGCCATTCACGTCCGCCGTCTTGAGTTGTCCAGCGGCGGCGCTGCCCCACACATCGAGAAAGGAATTGCTGAAAATCCCGGTCCCGTCATTTTTCCAGACAGCCAAACCGTTTGTGCTTGGCGAGCCAATAAGCGCGACGATGTCTATGTCGCCGTCGCCGTCGAGGTCCGAAAGCGTTCGCGGGGCGCGGATGCTGGTGTAGTCGCCGGGCCCCCGGAGTTCGCTGTGTTCCACCAGCCTGCCCGTTCCGTCGTTGATCGCGAGCGACAGCCGCTGGCCATTTCCCTGCTGCAGCACGTACACCACGGCATCGAGGATGCCGTCGCCGTTGAGATCAGCCAGCGCCGTGCCGTAAGCGTTATCCCTTGGTATCGCCGGGTCCGGTGCCTGCGTGAAGTAGCCCGTACCGTCCGGCGCCCGTGCGTGGAACGACCACGCAAAGGGCCGGAAACGCCTCGTGCCCGCCGCATTGCTGACGGTCGTGAGCAGTCCCGCCGTCATGAACTCACCGGGGCGGTAATCGCTCGACGGATAGAGCGACGCGACGCGGCCGTCCGCATCATAGGACACCGTGCCGCGCCACACGCCGCCTTGCGACCCGTACACGCAGAGTACGTCGGACCCGATTGTTGCTTCCATCGGATCCTCGCCAAACAGGACCGAGACGTCGGCGCCGTGGGCGATGTCGAAGGCCGGGGCGTCGGGATAGATATTGCCGGCGAGCGGCGGGACAGCCGCGGCGCTGATCCATATCTCCATATTCGTTTCGTAGCCGTGCGTGGCCGGATGCCAGCCCATGTTGGCGATGGATACGCGCGCGGTCAGCACGCCCCAGCCGGTGAGGCCCGGGACGAAGATGATGTCGAGGGAAGCGGTGCCTCCCGGCGGCAGGGAGGAGGGCAGACTGCCTGCGCGGAACCACTCCGCGTCCGGGCGGTCAACGACCGGCTGCTGCCTCAGGCGCAACGTGCCCGGCCCGCTGTTGGTGATTGTCAGCCGATTGGTGAACGCCGCCGGCCCGGTCAGGAATTCACCTATGCGGGTGCCCTTGGCGGCGTCGGGGGGCTCGAAAACGAGCAGGGTCGGATCGCCGATCGCCGCGCCGTTGGTGCCCAGGACCTGCATCTCGGGCGCGTTGTTGATCCAGAACGGGCGGGGAGTGCTTTCCTCGTCGCTGATGGCGATATCCAGCGCCCCGTCGCCGTCCACGTCGCCCAGCGCGATGGAGACAGCCCATTCGTATCCGTGAGGGCCGAACTGCTGGCCCGTGGCGCCGAAGAGGCCTGTGCCGTCGTTGGTCCAGATCGTGGCATTGATGGACCCGTCAATGCCTCCCGCGAGAACCACGTCCAGACTGCCGTCCCCGTTCAGGTCCCCCAGGGTGACGCCCCAGGAGGAGCCGTGAACCGAATAGTCGGCGGCCAACTGGCTCACGGCGAGCATGCCGCTCCCATTGTTGGTCATGACACGAAATCCGTAGCCTGAGCCCGTGCCGAACCAGCCGGATGCCACCTGGTCCAGATGGCCGTCGCCGTTCACATCGCCCAGCGCGATCGCCATGGCATCATGGAAAGCATCACTGCCGGACCAGCCCGTGCTGAAGGTGCCGGTCCCGTCGTTCAACAGGACCGTGTTGTTGGCGGGGGCCCCCGACACGATATCCAGGTAGCCGTCGCCGTTCATGTCGCCGACATCGACCGCGTAGGCGCTCGCCGCGTACGAGCGAACATTGGTGAACACGCCCTGCGTGTCGTTCAGGCAGACTACGACCTGCGCGGCGTTGAAAGCATCCGCCAGCGCGAGATCGCAGAAACCGTCGCCATTGAAGTCGCCGGGAGCGATCACGCTGGCGGCGGGCAGCACCCGGTCGCTTCTGGTGAACGTGCCGCTACCGTCGTTAAGCCAGAGCGAGGCGGGCGCGAAGAAGTGTGCAAGAAACATGTCCAGATCGCCGTCGCGGTCCACATCCGCCATTGCTGACTTGACGATGTAAAGACTGCCCACGCTCTGGCTCATAGTGAACACGCCATGCCCGTCGTTGGTCATCACCCACATATAATTCGTGCCCGGCTGCGCCACACCGAAGACGGTATCGAGATGTCCGTTCCCGTTCACGTCGCCCAAGGTCACGCTCGTGACCTTCGCGGTGAAGGTCTGCCCGCTCTCCGCGAACTGGGCCGTACCACCCGCGGCGGTGTGGAACGTCCACGCATGCGGCGTGACGGATGTCGTCCCTGCGGCGTTAGTGATGCCGTGCGAGACATAGGCGAATACCTGTTCACCGGGCCCGAAGTCGGCGTCGAAATCCAAGGTGGCCTCGTTGGTCGCGGCGTTGAACGAGATTGCGCCATACCGGGATCCGCGCCGGGCCGAATGCGCGAAGAAGCGATTCGACGTCACCGTTTCCGTGTTCACGTTCGTGCTGAACTGCACGACAAGGTTTGCCGAGACCGCCACATCGTTGGCGGCGTTGAGCGGGCTCGTGTTAGTGACAATGAGCGCTTGTGCCAGGAAAGGCGCGCACATAAAGAAGACGAAAACGCGCAGATGGGTTTTCATGTCAGGTCTCCAGTTGGTTAAGCATGCTCTTGGCGAAATAGTCGGCGGCGTGAAGCAGGAACGGCCTCGGATATTCTTTGCGTCCCATCCGCGCCAGGATGGCCACGCGGGCGGTGCTGTAGAATGAGATTTGCGCCCAGAACGAGATATACCAGAGCAGAAAGTCTTGTGGCGTCAGGCCGGGTCGAAGTCTTTGCAGCGCGGCAGCGAACCATTCGCGGGCGGGGCGGAATCCCTCCTGCATCGCTGACAGACTTTCGACCAGGTTTTCGGTGAGAGCCCGGCCGAGCAGGGCACCGCACCATGAAGTCGGGCCGGCCGGCCGGTTGACGGCAAGAAAGCAGGCGCGCGACTTGAGAAAAATCGCGCGCCTTGCTTGTCGTTTCCCCCCGGATCGGAGGGGTTCCTCAAGCAGGCTCTTAAGGTCCACGTGTTCCGAAAAGACATGCCGCAGGCACTCCGAAAACAATTTCTTCTTGTTGCCGAAATGATGGTTCGGCATCTGGAGCGAAACCCCGGCCTCCGCCGCGATATCCCGGAATCCCACGCCGTGAAAGCCGTGTTGCGCAAAAAGTCTGCCCGCCGCCTCCAGGATACACCGTCGGGTTTTCTGCGGCCTGCGAGCGGAACGGTTCAGGGCTTTATTCATACGGTCGTATGATATAAGTGTCTGGGCCATGGGGCAAGTGAAAATCCGCGTCAGATTCACTTTTCAGGACGGTTTGGAGGACCGTCCTGCGGCTTGCCGGCCTCGCTCTTCGCAGGGCGGTGCTCCGCGCCGCCTTTGACACACCCCCGACGCGGGAAGGCCAGACGACTTTTCAACACCCACTCAATGGACCATGGGCGAACGCTCTTGAAAATCAATTACGAATATCGTAATAGTATTAGTATGAAAGAAATCGCGCGCGAAATTCTGTTGGGATTGTGGAAAGTGCATATCCTGCATCATGCGGCCGAGAAGCCGGTGATCGGGTTTTGGATGATGCAGGAACTCCGGCGCCATGGCTACGATGTCAGCCCCGGCACGCTCTACCCGTTGCTCAAGCGCATGGAGCGCCATGGGTGGCTGTCCAGCAAGCACGTTCAGGGCGCGGGACTTCATGCCCCGCGGGGTTATTCGCTGACGCCGAAAGGGCGCAAGGTCTTGAAGCTGGTGCGCAAACAAGTGGCGGAATTGTGGCGGGAGCTTAATGAGCATGCGGAAGGATAGCGCGGAACCGTCAAGTAGACTCACGCACGCGGCCGTTGCGTTTCTCGGATTGAGCCGCGGCATGATCGGTTTGCTCGCGATGGTCATCCTCGTCGGAATGGGCGAGCGAATGGCTGAGCGCTTCCTGCCGATCTACCTCATGGCGCTGGGTGGCGGAGCTCTTTCCGTCGGCCTGCTCAACGGTCTCGATATCCTTCTTTCCGCGCTCTACTCGTTTCCCGGCGGATATCTTTCCGATCGCCTCGGAACCAAGCGGGCGCTGCTGGTGTTCAATCTGCTGGCGATGGTGGGCTTTCTGATCGTGATCCTGATTCCCTCGTGGATCGCGGTGATCGTCGGCTCCTTCTTCTTCCTTTCGTGGACCGCTATCTCGCTGCCTGCAACCATGGATATGGTTTCGCGACTTCTGCCGCAGAACAAGCGGACGATGGGAGTGTCCATGCATTCGCTCGTGCGCCGCATCCCCATGGCGTTGGGTCCGTTGCTCGGCGGTCTCGTCATCAACCAATGGGGCGAAACGACGGGCGTCCGTCTCTCGTTTGTCGGCGCGCTGGGCCTGGCTGTCGTGGCGATCCTCATGCAGCAGCGATTGATTCCGGACCATGTGAACCTTCGCGATACAGGCCCGCGCGCGGAGCGGAATCCGTTTCGTTTGTTCCGTGAAATGTCTCCGGCGCTGCGCCGTTTGCTCGTCTCGGATATCCTCGTCCGATTCTGCGAGCAAATGCCCTATGCGTTCGTTGTCATCTGGGCGATGAAGCACGTCGCCTCGCCCGTCTCGGCTTTTCAGTTCGGGATTCTCACCAGCATCGAAATGGCGACGGCGATCCTGGTCTATATCCCCGTGGCGTGGATGGCGGACCGCACGACAAAGAAACCGTTTGTGGTGATGACGTTCATCTTCTTCACGCTGTTCCCCCTGACCCTCATTTTCTGCCAATCCTTCTGGCCGCTGGTAGGGGCGTTCGTCCTGAGAGGGCTTAAGGAATTCGGAGAGCCGACGCGAAAGGCGTTGATCATGGATCTTGCGCCGGAGGGACGCAAAGCGGCGATGTTCGGGCTATATTACCTGATGCGCGATGTGGTGGTTTCGTTCGCGGCGTTCGGCGGCGCGTTCTTGTGGCTGATTGATCCGAAAGTCAATTTCCTGACCGCCTTTGCCTTTGGCGCGGCGGGTACGGTTTGGTTTGCGGCGTTCGGTCAGGACAAGAAATCGGCAGATGCATCATGAGTGAAAGTAGAATGCCGGATAAGGATGCGGGTAGCACGGCCGTGGTCGGGTGGGGCACCTTCCTGAAGGATGTGCTGATCTGCTCGCTGGGCGCGTATGGAGGGCCGGAAGCGCACCTGGGCGTCTTCATGGATCAGATGGTCGTGAAGAAGCGCTATCTGACCGAAGAAGAGCTGGTCGAATTGATGGCGTTATGCAGCATCCTGCCGGGACCCACCAGCACCCAGACAATCGTTTCGATCGGCTACAAAACCGGGGGCCCCTTTCTGGCGTTCTTGACGATGCTGGTCTGGGCCCTGCCGGTGCTGATTTTCATGGGGTGGTTGTCTTTTCTGTACCAGGGTTTGACGGCATGGAACATTTCGACGAACGTGCTCCGGTTCATCGGTCCGATGGCAGTCGGGTTCATCCTTGTTGCGTCCTTTCGCATCGGACGCAAGGTCGTTACGGACCGATACACGACGATGCTCTTCCTCTTCGGCGCATTGACCACTTATTGGATCCGCGCTCCGTGGATATTTCCCGTTGTGTTGCTGGCCGGGGGTGCGGTTGCCGTCGGAGTGTTCCGCGAGTCGGGCATGTGGCAACGAATCCAGCTTCGCCCGCCATGGCGCTATCTCGTCCTGTTTGCCGGTTTCGCCCTCGGCTTGATTGCCTTGTCGCTCGTGTCTTCCGCCCGGCTCGCACAGATCAGCGAGAGCTTCTACCGGTACGGCTATCTCGTGTTCGGAGGCGGACAGGTCGTGGTGCCTGTGATGCACAGTGAACTGGTGCAAGTCCGGCACTTCATGACCAACGAGGAGTTTCTGACCGGTTACGGACTTGTTCAGGGCCTGCCCGGCCCGATGTTCAGTTTCGCGGCTTACGCAGGCGGGCTCGCGGCCCGCGGCGGCTCGGTTCTTCGGCAGATCCTGGGCGCTGTGGCAGGCGGCATCGGGATTTTTCTCCCGGGCCTGCTGCTGATATATTTTGTGTATCCTGTGTGGGAGCAACTCAAGGCGGTGCGCGCGATTCGGATCGCGTTGCGAGGCATCAACGCTGTCGCGGGAGGTCTCATTGCCATTGCCGCGGTGATCCTGATGCAGGCCAGCGGACTGAACGCGGCCAACCTGACGGTCATGGCGATTTCGACGATCCTGCTGATGCTTCGGAAACTGCCCGCGCCCTTGATCGTGCTTGGCGCATTGGCGGTGGGATTCGTGGGCTGATCTGTTGACGCATGCGCCGCTTGTGTTAATATCGGACAAACAAGTCTGGAATAGAAATATGGCTTTTATATCGAAGAGTTCGGAGTACGGATTGCGCGCGGCGCTTTATGTGGCCACGCGCAAGAACGAGAAGTATGTGCCCATCCGGGAGATATCGAAGGATCTGAAGATATCCTTCCATTTTCTTACTAAAATCCTGCAACGCCTCACCCGTGAAGGACTCATGATTTCTTACCGGGGTCCGAGCGGAGGCATTGCATTGGCCAAACCGGCGAAGAAGATCACGCTGATGGATATCATTCAGGCCATCGAAGAGAAGGATTTGTTTGAGTCGTGCATACTGGGGCTCGCGGGATGCGGAGAGAAAAAGCCGTGTCCGCTGCACAAGTATTGGGCGCGGGAGCGAAGGAGCATGAAAGCCGTATTCAGCAAGATGACCCTCGACAAGCTCTCCGGCCATGTCTTGAAGAACAAACTGCGCCTGGC
>CAZTYH010000011.1:12196-22959 GCA_964617565.1 uncultured Verrucomicrobiota bacterium | reverse complement strand
TGGGCCGGACTCAGCATATTCGGCGCGTTTCTTGGCGCCGAGTTGGGCAAGGATTTGTTCAACTCGTGGCCACTCGCGGTTTTCTGGTTCGCGCTGGCGCTCACGCTGGCTGCCGGATTCATCGTATTCGGTTCGCTGCGCCGCTGTCTCGGCTTGCTGGGGATGCATCTCGGCTTGCTCTTGATTATTGCCGGCTCATTGATCAACTCCGGGGCAGGGCATCGGCTGGCAGCACGGCTGTTCGGACGGGAGAAAGTGACATGGTCGTATCTGCGCCTTCGCGAGGGGCAGACCTCTTCCGCACTGCGCGACCGATCGCTCCACCGCGAAATCGGCGAACTGCCGTTCCGTGTGCGCCTCGATACGTTCGAGATTGACTATTATCCGCTTCCAGCCGATCCGCCTCCGCTGTATTACGCCATCCTTGCGCCGGAACCCGGCACTCCGCATTTCGAGTGGAAAGCCCGCGCGTTGAACTGGAAAACCGGGAAATTCGTTCAAGCGGGCGATACGCCCATCCGATTGCGTGTGCTCGATTTCACGCCGGCGCGCGAGTCTGATCCTGTATTGGCGACGGTGGAGCTATCGCATGGCGACAAGGTTCATCGTCATGAACTGGTTTGTCCGCCGGATGAACCGTTCGTTCGCGTGGCGCTTCACCCCATCTTTCCTGAAGTGCAAGGCATGAACCGTTCGGCAAGCCTGTTGCTTGCGCGTCCCACGCCCGCGGTTCGCGCGTATCGAAGCCGGGTAACGATCCTGGAAGAGAACCGTGAAAGAAAGGCGGAAATAATCGTTAATCGCCCGATCCGGGTTGCAGGCTATCACTTGTATCAGCATTCATGGGGCGATCAGCCGGAGCGTTACACGGTTCTTCTCGTGGTGAGCGATTCGGGGCTCCGGATTGTTTATGCGGGATTCATTTTATTGGGCCTGGGCACGGTTTGGCGATTTTGGGTGAGGCCGGTCTTGCGGCGCAAAGTGGAGGTGCCCGCATGACGGTGAAAACCAGTTTGTTGGGCATTCTAATATACGCCGCGATGTTGTTTTATGCGGTCGGCTTCTTTGCCGGCAAGGCATCTCTTCGCCGCGCGTTGTTCGCGGCGGGCTTTTTTGTCGCGCTGGCCGCCGTCGGATGGCGCGGCATTTCGACGGGACACATTCCGCTGCAGAATCTGTTCGAAGTGTTCCTCGCGATGGGCGCGATGATCTATCCGATCGCGGTCGCGTGCAGGCGGCTTCCCGCCGTTCGCGAGCGGGCGGACCTGTTGCTGGGCGTGATTATTTTATGGCCGGCCGGCTTCATATTTTCAGAGACACCGCGTCCATTGCCGCCCGCGTTGCAGAGCTTTCTGTTCGCCCCGCATGTGCTGGTGTATCTCGCGGCGTATGTTCTGCTGGCAAAAGCGGCCGTTCTTGCCGGTGCTCAATTCCGTCGCCAGCCGGAAGAGGAACGCGCGCGATTGGATCGCTCGGCTCATACCCTAGCCCAGTGGGGCTATCCGTTTCTTACGATCGGACTTCTGCTTGGCGCATGGTGGGGCAAGCTGGCGTGGGGTGACTACTGGCACTGGGATCCCAAGGAAATGTGGTCGCTGGCGACCTGGCTGATCTACACCGGCTATTTTCATGCGCGCGTCCAGTTCGGGCGAGGCCCGTCACGTTTGTATGCGGGATTGCTGCTGGTCGGGTTCTTCGCTGTCATTCTGACCCTTTCGTGGGTCAATCTCTCCCGGGTGTTCGCGGGTCTACACAGTTACGCAATGTAAAGGTCGCACGCCGCCCGGTGCCGTTCGTTTACGCCCAGTCCTCTCATGGGTAGATTAGATATAAATCTGAGGAGTATCTGCCGTGCATATTTTGCATTCAGAACGTGGGTTTCACCCGTCGTGGGTCCGTTGTCTTCGTGTCGTCTCATGGGGATTGGCTGCCGCATTAATCTGCATGGTTGAATCGGTTTCGGCCGGGGTGGCTGTTACGGGGGTGCGCTCCGTTGTGAAAGCCGCATCGGCTGTTGAACAAGAAGCGAAAGTGCGCTCGAAGGTTTTTGAAGAGGGCGCTGAGGTGTCCGACGTTATTTTTCTTGAGGCTCCAAAGGCGGACGAGTTCGAGGGACTCGATCCGGAACCCGAGGAAAAGGGCGCGTTGAGGATCGGGATTGTCCGGCCGCTGGCCGAACCATATTCCCTCGTTGCCGCGAAGAAACCGAAATGGAGCCGCATGCGCGATGCGTCCCGGGTATGGGCCGTCATCGTTCAGTCTGAGGGTGCGGAAGGCGTGCGGATCAATCTCGACAACGTCCATTTGCCCAAGGGGGCGAGGTTGATCGCAACGAGCCTCGCGAATCCGGATGAAAGCGTCGGACCGTATGATCTCAAGGACGCTCTGGCATCGGAGAACTTCTGGACGGAAACGATTTTCGCGGATGCCGTTGTGCTGGAGTGCCAGGTGGACGCAACAGCCGATGAGGAGGACGTGTCGTTTGATATCGTTCGCGTCGCCCATATGTACGTTCCGCTCAGCAAGCTGTTTCCGCAACCCAAGGTGGGAAACTGTCACAACGATGTTACGTGCGCAAATGCCGATTGGCGGACCGCGGGAAATGGCGTGGCAGGAATCGGAACGATCGGTGACGCGGGTTTTCTGTGGTGTACCGGAACCTTGCTTAATAATACAGGCGAGGACGAGATTGATTACTTCCTCACGGCAAATCACTGCGTAAAAAATCAAAGCGAAGCCGACAGCACGGAGTATTACTGGTTCTATCAGACATCCACTTGCAACGGCAGTGCGCCGAATCCTTCTTCCGTTCCCCGCACGGGTGGCGGCGCCGTATACCTTGCCGGAAGAAGCAGGTCAACCGGCAGTGATTTCGCTCTTCTGCGCCTGCGGAATTCCACGCCGGACGGGGTGACCTATGTCGGGTGGACCGCAGACAGTCCGGGCAGTTCCGCCTCTGTGCGAGGGATTCATCATCCCGACGGAAGTTACAAGCGCATCAGCTATGGAACAATCACCGGGCAGCCGGGGAACTACTGGCGCGTGGGGTGGTCGTCCGGCGTTACTGAGCCGGGCAGCAGCGGCAGCCCGCTTTTCAACTCCTCGCGGCAGGTGATCGGTCAGTTGTATGGCGGATTGTCTTCCTGTCAGTATCAATCCGGGCCGGACGAGTATGGGCGATTCGGGGTGACTTTGCCTTATGTGACGCAATGGCTGCAACCCGGGTCGAGCGGTCAGCCGAACGACAATTTCAGCGACGCCACGGTCATCGCCGGATCCAGCGGGCAGGTGAACGGTGGCAATGTGGCTGCCACCAAGGAAACGGGCGAACCCAACCATGCCGGAAACTCGGGTGGCAAGTCTGTGTGGTGGCGCTGGACGGCACCGGCCGATGGCGAGATCAGTATCAACACGTTCGGTAGTAACTTCGACACGCTGCTGGCCGCTTATACCGGAAGTGAGGTGGATAATCTCACAGTGGTTTCTTCGAATGATGATTCAGGCGGAGGCCTGCAGAGCCGTATCACGTTCGATGCGGTAGAGGGTGTCGTTTATCGGGTCGCCGTGGACGGCTATAATGGCGCGTCAGGCGATATCGTGCTGAACTGGACTTCGGCAGGATCTCCAGGCGTCGTGACGAGGATCAATGCGGGTGGTGGTGCGCAGGTTTCCTGGGAGGCGGATCGGGGTTATTTGTCCGGCAGCGGCAAGTACAAGGTGGGGCGCACGATTGCGATGGCCGGCGACCTGCCGCAGAAAGTGCTGCGTTGCATCCGTTATACATTCGCACCGAAAGTATTGAATTATAATTTTCCCGAATTTCCAGCGGGAAACTATACGGTTCGTCTTCATTTTGCGGATATCTATTCCACATCGGCTGGAACAGTGAAGTTCCATGTGCACATCGAAGGCAAGCGGGTGTTGAAGAAATATGATGTGTTTGCCGCTGCGGGTGGACGTGATCGCCGGATCATGAAAGAGTTCCAGACGGTGGTTGACGATAACGGTTTGCAATTAAGGTTCACACCGGTCGTGGGGGGTGCATTTATCAATGCCATAGAGATCGAGGCCTCCGGGAACTCAGGCCTGTCCGCGTACGGACTGAAGCAAGCACTGGACGTCACGAAACCGTTGCCGGCGAACATCTGGACGAGCGGAAATCAGGGGAGCGAGCAGGGCGGATGGAATGCCGTGGATGGCGATTTTTCGACGGCTTGGATTGGCGATGCGGGCGCGGACAGTTGGTGGCTCGCGTTGGGATACGGGCAGGTCACGCCTGTGAAAGATGTGCGCGTCTTTCACGCGGCAAACTCCGTTACGAATGTAACCTTTATCGGAAGCCTGGATGGGCGCAAGTGGTTCAGCCTTGAGGACGCCTTCTCGAGGGACGGCGCAATCCTTCGCTATCTCTGGATGCACTTCATGCGCGATGGAAAAGACGATCAGCGCGTGCCGAATATTCTGGAGATTGAAGTGGATCAGGGGGATCTGTAGAAAGTTACGCCCGCCTTCGCCTCGGAAGGCTACGGTGTGGCGGCACCACGCGAAGCGCGTGGTGCCGGAGGTGGGAGTTGAACCCACACGCCCGTGAAGGCGCTGGATTTTGAGTCCAGTGCGTCTGCCATTCCGCCACTCCGGCCACGAAAAGCGTCAGGCTACATAATACAAGTCGGGCAAATGCGCAAGAGAAAGTGTTAAGCGGGGTGTTGGGAGAAAGGGGAGTTGCAACGACAGTTTGACTTGAGCATACAGCCGTGAAATGGTTGAACTCTCAGGCGCGCAAAGAAAGTAACAGTCTATGACTCATCATTTAACCATTGAAAACCTTTCCTACACTGCGTGGGCGAACAACGTCCGTCTGTCCAACGGCGAACTCGAGCTTGTGGCGACATTGGACGTAGGTCCCCGTATCATCCGTTTCGGCCGCGTGGGGAAGCCCAACGTTTTCGGTGAATTCGAGGAGCAGCTCGGTCATGCCGGAGAAACAAAATGGATGTTGCGGGGTGGACACCGTTTATGGGTGGCACCGGAAAACAAGCCGGAGACATACGAACCCGACAACGAACCGGTGGGTTTGGATCGTCTGAACGACGGCATTCGCCTCACGCAGAAAACGGGCGTGATGACACACTTGCGGAAGGTGATGGAAATTCACATGCCGGAAGGGCGCGGCGACGTGATTGTTGATCACCGGTTGGTGAACGAGGGAAGTCGGACGGTTGAGTGTTCCGCATGGGGGCTTTCCGTTATGAGGAAAGGCGGTGTAGCCATCGTCCCGTTGCCCGCGGTGATTCCTCATGACGAAAGTTGCAGGCCGAACCAGAACTGGAGCTTGTGGGGCTACACGGATTTAACCGATCCTCGATTCAAGATCGAGCGCGGCATGTTGCGCATTCGTCAATCCGGGGGTGCGCCTTTCAAGATCGGCCTGGCGCAGAGGGAAGGATGGACTGCTTATTGGGTGGGTGGCCAGCTCTTCATGAAGTGGTTTGCTCACAGCGATGCATACCGGTATCCGGACGGCAACGTGAATTTCGAAGTGTATACCGATGAACGGATCCTGGAACTGGAAACGCTGGGCCCCCTTGTTTCGCTTCAGCCCGGCGATTCCGTTGTCCATCGCGAAGTCTGGCGATTGCATCAGGATGTACCTGAGTGCGGTGATGCGGAAGATGTAGCGCGACATATTTTGCCGTTGGCGGCAGACGCGGCTGCGCGGGCATTGCTGGCACAATGACGGGTAAAGCGATTATGCTTCCGGATAGTCCCACGGTTGCTGGGCGCGAGGCGGCCCGAGCACAAAACGGCTGATAAGAGATCGTTTCATGGCTTCATGGCCGTGAAACATTTTGCGAATGTCCTGGGATGCCAGTCGGGGAGAGTCGGGCAGAAGTCGAAGCCCCTTCATCGCCGTATCCTTCAATTCAAAACCCGATCTCACGGCAGGCATACCGGATCGGAGTATCCTTGTCGTGCCTTCCACAGGATAGGAATCCGCTATGGATAAGGGAGCGGCCTGACCGACTTCCTGGATGGGCGGAAAATCAATGCGTTCGCGCCGTTTTCGGGTCGGTTGCGGCGTCGGTTTCTGAACCGCTTGCGGAATCGGAACCCGTATCGGTTGAGGTTTGGGGCGCGGCCGTGAAGGAGCTGTGTAAGCCACGGGACGCGGCGTTGCTTGCGGTTTGGGAGGCGGTGGCGGAGCTGTTCGCGGTTCAGCTGTCATCTTGACGGGGCGCGGCGCCATTGCCTCATCGTGTTGCTTCTGCAACTGTTCGAAGAATTCTTCCAGGTCCAGATTTTGAGCTGTGCGTCGTTGCGGCGGAGGAGGAGGGGCATGGGGGCGGTTTTTTTCGCGGGCACGGGTCACGAGCTGGGCTACTGCCCAGATGACACCGATAACGATCCAGACGATCAGTTCACCTGCGCCATCCTGTTGGGCCACTATGTTCGCCGGAAGATTCATCATATCCTGCGTGAATCATATCCGCCTGCGGGACTGCGGTCCCGCAGGCGGATTCATTTTATGCCAATTTACTGCTTGGGCTGCTGTTTCTCGTCACCGCCCTCGGAGATGGACTCGCGCATGGCGGTATCGGCCATGATGTTCTGCATGCGGTAGAAATCCATGACGCCGAGTTTGCCCGCGCGGAACGCCCCGGCGATGGCCTGCGGAATCTGGGCCTGGGCTTCGACCACCTTGGCTTGCATTTCCTGGACCTTGGCGCGCATTTCCTGCTCGGCAGCAATAGCCATGGCGCGGCGGCCCTCGGCTTCCGCCTGGCGCAGCTTCTTGTCGGCCTCGGCGCGTTCGGTTTCGAGCATCGCGCCGACGTTTGCCACGTCGCGCGCGCCGGTGCCGGCCACGCTGATGTCGGCGATATCAATGGAGACGATCTCAAACGCGGTCTGTGAATCGAGGCCGCTTTGCAGCACCTTGCGGCTGATGTGGTCCGGATTTTCCAACACGTCCTTGTAGGTGCCGGAGGAACCGATGGCGCTGACGATGCCCTGGCCGACGCGGGCGATGATCGTGTCTTCCGTCGCGCCGCCAACGAGCCGTTCAAGATTGGCGCGAACCGTGACACGGGCCTTGACCAACAGCCGGATGCCGTCTTTCGCAACCGCATCCAGCATGGTTGTGCCCTTCGCGGGATCGGGGCAGTCAATGACCTTCGGATTCACGCTCGTGCGCACCGCGTCGTAGACATCGCGGCCGGCAAGATCAATTGCGGCAGCGCGTTGGAACGTGAGCTCGATATTCGCCTTGTCGGCGGCGATCAGTGCCTGCACGACATTGATTACGTTACCGCCGGCGAGGAAGTGTGCCTCCAGCGCGTCGGTGTCCAGTTCCAAGCCGGCCTTGACGAGGCGGATGCGCGCATCCACGATCAGGGTCGGATTCACGCTTCGCAGCTTCATGCCGATGAGGTTGAACAGGCTGACGCGCGCGCCGGACATCCATGCGCGGACCCAGACCTTCAGAAAATAGAAGAAAAGTCCGAGGACGACAAGGATGGCAACGGCTACGATGATAAGCAGGAATGCACCTAATTTCTGCATGACACGATCACTCCTTTCAATCTGGCTCTCTTGTTTCGGTTGTGTTTTTCCAGGACGTTGCTGATCCCTGTTGCGGCAGCGGGGGCGGATGGGTTGGTCCGCCGACAGCCGAAGGCGCGGCCTCACGGGAAAAGAGGGGAACGATCAATGCGCCGAGTCCGAGGATGGTGATGACAGCCCAGATCGTGCGGCCGAGGTATGGAATCCAGACCGCCAGGTAGACAAGGACGAGGCCGAGTGACAGGGCGGTGAAGACGTTGCGGAAGGGTTGCGGGCCGCGCCGCCGAAGCAGGATACCGCCGATGACCAACGCGACGATTCCCTTGGCAAGATAAAGCAGGGCGAAATAAACCCCGAGTGTGAGGCCGCCCACGGCAAAGCCGATAACGGTGAACATCGAGACCACCCCGATCATCGGCATCAGGCCGAAAGCCAGAAGCCCTGCCAGCGCGCACCAGCCGGGCGATTGACGGAGCGTGCGAACCGCGCGTCCCGTATAGTGGGGGAATAGCGCCGCGAAGGCGAGGATGGAGAGCAGCGCGCTGATGTAAAGGAACGATTGAACCGAAATTGTCTGGCGCAGGGTCGGTTTTCTGCTCTCGAACCCGCCGGGCATGGAAAAGCTGCGTCGCAGTTCGCCGCCCACCGTGACACGCTTGTCGAGCACGAGCTCGCTGGGGGAGGTGTAAACAAGGTTTCCGCTGATTTCCGTGCCGGGCATGACGACGATGTCGTCGGCGGCAACACGGACATTGCCATGAATGCGTCCGCTGATCGTTGCCTTGGATGCGACCATTCGCAGATTCCGGGTTTCTCCTTTGAAGAGGACGTTTTCTCCGACGAGCATGGTGTCGAACTTCACGACGGCGCCGCTATCCAGCTCGATTGTTGTTCCGGCGGCTGCAAGGTTGCGTTCGATGCTTCCCGCCACGCGGATGATGCGGCCTGCGAAGCGGGCATGATCCTTCGCGCGCCCGGTGAAGGATATCTGTTCGCCGACGGCCCAGATGTCTCCGGCGAATGTGCCGCTGAGTTCCGCGGCGGTGGTGACGAGAAAAATATCGTCTTCCCCGTAGCCCTGAAGAGTGGCGCTGGTGTCGGCAAAAAGCCAGAGTTCGTCGTCGAGCGTCTGGTCCGGCGACAATTCAAATTCTGAAGTGCGAATGAATTGAAATGCGGAAGCGCAGAGTGTTGCGGCGAGAAAGAGCGCGGACAGGATAAACAGGCGTTTCATGAATGTCCTCCTTCCGCCTGTGCACCTGGTTCCGCCGGCTGGACGAGAATGCGGACGCCTTCAACCGAAGCGACAACGATGGGAGTGCCTTCCTCGATCCAATCGCCATCCGCAACAACATCCACGCGGCGGTCTTCGATGCGCGCGATGCCCGAAGGCCTTAACGCGGAAAGCGCAACACCTTTTTTCCCTGTCAGCAAGCGTGTCTCATCGGGATAGGACTTGAAATCGGCGCCGCTTTTCGAAAGCGAAAGGCGTTTTCCCACGGCGGTGCGTGGGAAGAAGCGGATCCACAAGGCCATGCCGATGCCGGCGGCGATCACGATGGCGATCATGCTGATGACGCCCCACTGCGGTCCGAATGCCGAGAAGCCGGCAATGGCCGCGCCGATGAGGCAAAGCGCACCGATGATCCCAAGCACGCCTCCGGGCAGAAACACCTCCGCCCCGAGCAGCAGAACACCCAAAAACAGTAGAAATAAATAATTCTGCACCGCGTCTGTCATGAAACAGATTCCTTAGAGGCGGTCCCGCCGGATGACGCCACCGCTTCGACGATTATACGGTTTCCGTGCGTTTCGACAATCCTGACGTGCGCGCCCGGTTCGAGAAAATCGCCGTGCGTGATCACATCCAGCTTGCGGTTGCCGAACCGGGCCGTGCCACCGGGGCGCAGCGCGGAAAGGGTTGTACCTTCCTGGCCCACGAGTGAATGCGTGTCGCTCGAGGCGGCATAGCCTTCCTCGCGACGAGTGGCCTTGGCGAGAACAAGGCGGTTGAAGACGGGCAGCCTGGGCAGAAACGGCGCGACAAGCGCAGCAACGGCGACCGTACCGAACAGGGCGATAAAGATGTTAAAAATCGGACCTTGAAGCTGGGGCCATGACGGCATGATCGGTCCGCCGGGGAGACGCCGGACCATCGAATTGATGAGCGAAGCAATCATGAGCAGAATTCCAAGTATGCCTACCGCTCCGAAGCCGGGGATAAAAAGAATCTCGACCATGAGGAGAATCGCTCCGATGGCAAAAATGATAAGGTCCTCCATTCCTGCGAGTCCGGCGATGTGGTGTCCCCAGAAGAAGATGGCAAGACATACGATTCCTAAAATGCCGGGGAAGCCGAAGCCGGGCGTGCGGACTTCAATATAGATGCCCAGCAGACCGCCCATCAGGAACAACGGGGCAAACGCCGCAATAAAACGCGCCACGCGTTCCGTAGTGGTCACCGTGAGTTCCTTCTGCTTCGCGTGATCGAGCCCGATTTTCGCAAGCAGTTCGTCCACATCTTTCACCGTGCCGGCGGAAAGCAGGGAGCGGTTCTCCGGTCCGGACGGGCGTTCGGCTTCGATATTGGTCAATGTCAGGAGCTGACCCGCCGGGCTGATGATCTCGTCGTCGATTTTCAGTTCGAGTTCGCGGCGCACCATCTTTTCCGCCACATCTTCCCGGTGTCCGGACTGCTGGGCGGCGGACCGGATCAGCGCGGCGACAGCGGAGACGGCCTTCTCTTTAAGGTCTTCCGACATTTCCTGAACGCCGCCGACGGGGGACATCATGATGGGCATCGCGTCACCGATGACGCTGCCGGGTGCCATATAAATATGTTCCGTGGAGAGCGCAATGATGGCGCCCGCGGAGATGGCATTCTTTTCGACGAAGGTGTAGGAGGGCACTTTGAGCGCCTGGATCGTGCGCACAATTTCGCTCGCGGCGTCCAGCGTGCCGCCGGGGGTGTCCATGACAAAAACAATGGCGCTCGCGTTGGATACGCGGGCTTCATCGAGACCGCGACGGATGACGTAGAGGAGGGCGGGTTCGATCATGCCCCGGATGGGAATGATATAAACGACCTCATCCCTGACGGTTTTCGCCGGTGTCGGCTCGGTGGGCTCCGAGCCGGGAACCGATTGCGCAAAAAGCGCCACAATACAAAGCGCAAGAAGCAACTTCTTCATGGTTACCCC
>CAZTYH010000011.1:0-12096 GCA_964617565.1 uncultured Verrucomicrobiota bacterium | reverse complement strand
GCGCAAAAAGCGCCACAATACAAAGCGCAAGAAGCAACTTCTTCATGGTTACCCCATTCAAATGCAAATGACCGAATTCCACTATACTGTGTATCTGCGGTTCAGCCAAAGACTATTCGTTGTGGTGGGAACCGGATTGTCCTGTCACTATTATGGGGATAACTCAGAAATGGGCGAAGGATATGTTGCGTGTGTTAAGCCCACGTGATTTGATAAAAATGAAAAAGGCGAGGAATTCACTGATTGATCAAGCTGATGTTGAAGTATTAGAGAAGAAAGTGGAGCGAAAAGAAAGTCGAGCTGAAACAGCCATTCGCCAGGTCAGCGAACTCAATGAGCTTGTTTACGCTCTTCGCGAGGCGGGCAGGAAAGGGCGTGAAGAGCGGGCCGCGAAGCGACGGAAGGTTCATGAAGCGAAAGCTTCTTATGCGGGGGAAAAGAAGAATGCTTCTAAAAGGTAAAACGGCGTTGGTGACCGGCGGGGCGGTGCGCATCGGCCGCGCGATCTGTGAAGCGCTGGCCGCGGAGGGCGCGCGCGTGGTGATCCACTATCGCTCATCCCGCAAAGAGGCGCTCGCTCTCGCGAAGAAACTTGGTGGAGTGGCCGTACGGTCGAACCTCGAATCTGAAGAGGCCTGCGCGCGGCTGATGGACGATGTGTATGCCGAGTCCGGCCGGTTGGATGCGCTCGTAAACAATGCCGCCGTATTTCATAAAGATTCGCTCCGCGCCGTTACCGCGCCAAGGCTGGGGTTGGAGTTCTGGCCCAATCTGTTTGTCCCGATTCTGCTCACGCGCGCCTTTGCCGCGAAGACGCGGAAGGGAGCGGTCATCAATCTGTTGGACCGGCGAATTACCAGCCTCGACACGTCCTGCCTGCCGTATGTGCTGAGCAAAAAGGCGCTCGCCGAATTCACCCGGATCGCTGCGCTTGAGCTCGCGCCCGGAATCCGCGTGAACGGGATCGCGCCGGGCGCCGTTCTGCCGCCGCCGGGCAAAGGAATGCGCTACCTTCATGATAAAGCGGGGCCCATGCCATTGAAGAAACAGATCGCCCCCTCCGACATTGCGGATGCGGTTGTCTTTCTGATGAAAAATGATACCCTGACGGGGCAGGTCATGTTCGTGGACGGTGGACAGCATTTACTGTAGAGGTGACCGATGGACAGAATCTATATTCGCGATCTGGCGTTGCGATGCATCATCGGCGTTTTCCCGGATGAGCGCCGCGAACCGCAGGATGTGATCATCAATATCGTTCTCGGCTGCGACCACACGCAGGCGGCCGTGACGGATCGAATTGACCAGGCGGTGGATTACAAGACGATCAAAAAGAGAGTGATCGCGCTGGTGGAGAAAAGCGAATTTTTCCTGCTTGAAACTTTGGCCGATCGAATTGCGACCGTCTGCCTGGAAAACCCGCGCGTGAATACGGTGACGGTGACGGTGGATAAACCGGGAGCACTGCGCTTCGCAAGAAGTGTTGCGGTCGAGGTCACGCGCGGCCGCCGCGCCCGCGATACGCACCACGGGGTGTAGTGGCCGCAAGAGGGGGAGATCTTCGCGAGAGAATAGGGGCCCGCGAATAACCTGCAAGCGCGCCTTTGGATGCGGAGAGAAAGACAATGAACCCAGTTCGTGTGGACGGATCTGTTGTGGCGAAATTGTGCAGACTTCAACCGAAATCGGTTCCGGGGAACCTGGCGCAATGGTGTCCCCGCAGGACCAAGCGCGATTTCGATCCGAACACCTATTTTACCGTGCTGACCCATCTTAGGATGAAGGCCGGCTACACGTTGGACTACGACTATCACTACGACAAAAGCTTCGGTGGTATGCCCAGCCTGTGCGCCAAGCAAACGGATGAGACGGCAAAAGACGAATCGTTTAAGGATAGAAATTTGGGGAAGGAATTGCAGCGGTGTGGGGTGGAAACACTTGGGGCTATAGATCGGGCGCATAAGATAATCATGTTGTCCCACATCGCTGCCGACGGAACACCCGATGGGTTCTTTCAACTCGCGGTTTTCCTCCAACTGGCAGAGCAGTTCTACCTTTCCTGGCACTTCCAATACAAAGACATCAAGATCGTGACTTCGCGTGACGAGATGGAGGCGATCATTTCGGAGGCGGACGGGCGTGGCAATTTCACTGAGGAACAGGTCGCCGCATTTCGCGAGGTCCCGTTCGAGCCGACGGTCGAGCTGCAGGATGACAGCGCTTGTGTCATTTATTGCACATTCACGAAATGGGGTGGGTTAAAGCGTATCAAAGACACCTATATGAAAGAGCCTCCGCACTATATCGTCAGCACAGATGTTCTCGCTGAGGTCCGGTATGACTGCGGGATGTGTTTCTGAGATTTATCTGAAGGTTACGCCGCTTAACTCGCCCTCGCGTCAGCCCCTTAACCCGCTTATTGCATGAGCGCTGCAGCGCTCATGCAATAAGCGCTTCGGCGGCACTCCGTTGTGCCGCCGAAGTTTCGGCGCACTGCTTCGCAGTTTGCTCAAGATTAGCCCTTCGACGCGCCGAAAGGGTAACGGGCTGTTGAAAACACGCTGGTTTCCTCGCATCGAATTATGGCCCCCTGCGGGCTTGCCCCGCAGGAGCCAATGTTCACAGGTTACCCAACAAACCCCGCCCATGCAGAACCCACAAGGAGCGACACATGGGCCCCCTGCACATTTCGCTCTATCAGGACGGTAACATCCCGCATCACGAATCCCTCACCCGTATCTGATCCCGCAGCCCGCTCACACCCGCTGCTCATGTCCGATGAGCGTGAGGAATTCGTTCCGGGTGGCGATGGAATCGTGGAAGCTGCCGAGCATGGCGGAAGTGATCATGCAGGAGTTCTGTTTCTCCGCGCCGCGCATCATCATGCAGAGATGCCGCGCTTCCAGCACGACACCGACGCCTTCGGGCTTCAATGTATCCATGATGACGCGGGCGATCTGGTTGGTTAGTCGCTCCTGAAGCTGCAGCCGGCGCGCGAAGATATCCGCAACCCGCGCAAGCTTGCTGACGCCGAGTACTTTGCCTCGCGGAATATAACCGACATGACATCGCCCGAAGAACGGCAACATGTGGTGTTCACACATGCTGTAAATCTCGATGTCCTTGACGATGATCATGTGGTTGGCTTCGACTTCAAAAATGGCGCCGTTGATCACCTGCTCGACATCCTGGGTGTATCCGCGGGTCAGATATTTCCATGCTTCCGCGACGCGCTCAGGCGTGCGCTGCAAGCCCTGCCGCTTGGGGTCTTCGCCTATGCTTTCAAGCCACTGCCTGACGAGATCTTCCATGACACATTCTCCCGTGACACACGTTAGCCTAGAGCGACGCTTCGATCAAATACCAACTATGAACCTTTCGCAGGTTGTTTGTGTCTGTAAATCAGGTTATGATGAGCGTTCGATGAAATTGCGTTGCCTATTCATCCTTTTCGTTCTGCAGGCCGCCGTATCGGCGCTGGCCGGACAGGAAATTGATCTTGAGGCCGCCATAGACATGGCGCTCCGCCAGAATCGCTCCCTGAAGCTTGCGGCTATCACGCTGGAGTCCCGGGAGATCGCGCTTGAAAACACGCGCACGGCATTTGCAATGAATATCCAGCCATCCGGCGAATGGTCGCGGACCGGCGACGGCGACCGCCTGGGATACGGGGTGAATGCATCCCGTAAGAATACATGGGGAACGCTTGCGGAATTGGACGGCACGGGCGAAGCGCGAAGTTATGATACGGCGGCAGATTATCATCGAAACGGGGTTCGCGTCCGGCTCACCCAATCGTTATTGCAGCAATTCGGACCCCTCATCAACCGTGAACCGGTCACCGCCGCGGAGAGCCGGATGATGGCGGCATGGCGCGAGCTTGAATTGCGAAAAGTGGACATGGTCATCCGCGTCGTCGAAATGTACGAGGAGTTGTTCCTTTTCGAAAAACAGGTGGCCTTTAACGAGCAGGCGCTCGTGCGTCTCGAAAAACTGTTGCGGCTTACGCAGGGCCGCGAAAGGCAGGGGCGAGCCAGCCGGGTGGATGTGCTTCGGGTGGATCTGCAATACGGGGAGGCGCAATCGCGCCTGAATCAATCCCGTGAGCGTCTGGCCTCGCTGCGCGCGGAGTTCGCCGACCTGCTGGGGTTCGGTCCGGACCAGGTATTTGTTCCTTTATCCGCGGACATTCCGGAAGTGGATGAACTGGAGGCCGATTCGGCCTTTGCCGTAGCGATGTATAATCGCCTGGATTTCGCGCAAGTCATGCAGGATTGCGAGGACGCGGCGCGAGGGGTTGCGATTGCGCGAAAGAATCTTTTGCCGGACCTGAAAGCCATTGCCAGTTTCGAACGCTTTGGAGAAGGGGATAACTTCTCAGAGAGCCGGAGCCTCGACAAGGATGCCTGGTTCGTCGGCTTCACTGTTGCCCCTGCCGACATCCTGCGTCGCAACGAGCGGGCGGCTTTACGCCAGGCGGTCCTGAATGAAGCCACGGCACAGGAAACAAAAGTGATTCTCAACTTCGCGCTACAGCGACAAGTGCAACAGGCGATCGCTGCCTATGAGAGAGCGCGCGCGGACATGCCGCTGGCCGAGCGAAACTACCGGCTGGCCGAAAGTCGCGCGGTGCTGGCAAGACGCTTGTTTGAGATGGGCAAAGGCGACAACTTTTCCGTGACGGATGCGGAAGACGGATTGCTCCAGGCTCAGAACCGCATGTTGGCTGCACAATCCGATGCCATGATTACTTCGTATCGGTTGCTCCGGACGCTCGGAGTCCTGCTCGAATGTCCGGAAATACTCAAACCGCGCGCGGAGATGATATCGAAAGGCCTCTGATGAAAAAGAACGCATTCCTCTTTGCATTGCTTCTCGTCGTTCAGCTTGGTTCGAGTTCCTGCGGCCGGAGGCAGCAGGCTGTGACAAGCGTAGAGGTCAAGCCGGAGCCGTTCGAGGTCTGGTCCACGTACGAGGGAACGCTCGAGGCCCGGTCGTTGAAGAGCATTATGTCCAAGGGCCGAGGCGCGGTAACGATCGAGGAACTGGTGCCCCAGGGCAGCTTTGTGAAGCAGGGCGATATCCTCGTGCGGTTCGATGCATCGGAAATTGAACGCGACCTGGTCCGGATTGAGCGCGATCTCACGCTATCCCGCGCGGAGTTCGAGAGCCTGGAGCAGGCCAGGCTGCCGCTGGAAATCCGGGATCTGGAAAGCAGGCTTCTCGACGCGCAAGTGCAGCGCGAGGTGGAAGAGCAGTACCTCGTGGATACGCGCGAGCTGCTGGAGGACGAGTTGATTTCCGCGCAGGAAATGAAACAGCAGGAAATTCGCGTCGAGGCCGCGCGGAAACTGGCGTCCAATCTCGCCAATCAACTGGAGCTGACAAGAGAATATCTGCATCCATCCACGCTGGAACGCGCCCGGGCCACGCTGGCATCCGCTGAACTCGAAATGGAGATGGCAAAGGAAAAGCTGGATGCATGCATCGTTACGGCACCGGTGGACGGGATTGTCGTGTATCGTCAGGTTCATGTGGGTGGAGAGTATCGTACGGTACGCGTGGGGGATACCCTGTACCGAAATCAGACGTTCATGGTTTTGCCGGACATGACCGACCCGACCGTACAATGCAATGTGCCCGAGGCGGAACTCGCCAAGGTCAGCATCGGCAGCCGTGTCGTTGTCACGCCGGTTTCATATCCCGATCTGAAGTTGGACGGGGAGGTTGAGCACGTCGGTTCCATGGCGCAACAGGTGTCCGGCCGGCCCGCGTGGCAGAAGTATTTCCAGGTCATGATACGGCTCAAGGCCACCGACGAGCGCCTGCGCTCCGGGATGACGGTTCGCGTCAATGTCCTCTCTCACGGCAATTCACAGGCCTTGACGATCCCGCGCGCGGCGCTGAATTGGGACGGGGAAACGCCGTGGTGCAACGTGTTGCGGCGGGGAAAGCAGGAGAGAAGGGATCTTGTACTGGGCATGGCGGGCGATCAACAGGTGGAAGTGTTGAATGGTCTTGAGGCAGGAGATCGTGTGGTGGTCAGGTGAACCCGGCGAACGCAGTCATTGAACTTGAAAAGGTCGGACGGTCTTTTGATTCGGCCGCGGGCATGGTGTGCGTGCTGCGATCGGTGGACCTTGTGATCATGCCTGGTGATTTCGCCATCATCACCGGCCCCTCCGGCTCGGGTAAAACGACGATGCTGAACATCACGTGCCTGATGGAACACCCCTCGGAAGGGCGCGTGCTTTTCGATGGAGAAGAAGTCTCCGCATTGAGCGAGCGCCGGATGTCGGAAATCCGCAAGCATCGCATCGGTGTTGTCTTCCAGCGTTTCCATCTGCTGACCGGGCGCACGGTGCTGGATAACGTGCTTTTCCGTTTTCGCTACCTGGAACACCGTCCATCCGAAGCGCGGGATCGTTCGATGGAGGCGCTCTCCATCGTTGGGATGCAGGGCGTTTGCGACCGTTCCGCGCGTGTGCTCTCCGCCGGGGAAATGCAGCGCGTGGCGATTGCGCGGGCGGTCGCATTACGGCCGTATCTCCTGGTAGCCGATGAGCCGACGGGCAATCTCGATCGCGCTTCGGCGGAAGGCGTGATGAAGTGCTTTGACGAGTTGAACGCGCAGGGGATCACCATTCTGATGGTCACGCACAACGAGGAATTGTTATCCCACGCATCGAGGCATTTCATCTGTCGTGACGGAGCGATTCTGGATGCGGGAAATCCTTCCCGGGGATAGACGATGACGGAGACGCAAGCCATTCATCAAGAGTCCGCGGCAGGCAACATGCACTGGCGCGAGGAATGGAATTTGCTGATCCGCGACATCTGGGATTCGGTGAAGGCACAGCCCGGCCGCGTGGGCCTTTCGTTTCTGGCTGTACTCATCGGGATTGCTTCGTTGACGGTTCTGTTGGCCATCCTGGGCGGATTACAGGAGCGTGCGCGTGCGCTGCTCGGTGAACTCGGAGGCAACGTGGTTGCCGTGATGGCCGCGCCGACGGATGTAACGGCCGAACAGAGACACCCCTTGTCGCTGAAAGATTTCGATCAGCTTGCCGCGGGATTGCAGGACTGTCGGGTTTCCGCGATGCGGCGATACGACGTGCAGGCGATGGGGTCGGACAATCTCGTGGGCGTTATAGAAACGGACGAGATGCTGTTGACCGTGCGTGGGTGGAACTTGGCGGACGGACGATTCCTTGATCCGCGCGATATGCTGGGCGGTGAACGGCATGTTGTGATCAGCGGTCCACTCAGCCGCGCATGGAATAAACATTCCGGCGATTTCGTTACGCTGGCCGATGTTCCGTTCCGCGTGGTGGGCGTGGTGGAAGTTGGTGGCGGGGCGGTGGAGGAGGGTGGAACGGACCGGCGTCTTGTGGTTGGCGACCGCGTGGTTTTCGTGCCGCGAACCAGTTATGGTCCCTGGCAGGATCAGGACCGTGAATCAAGCCTGTCGGTGGACAGCATATTCATCCAGGCGCCGCAAGGCGTGGATGTGCATGCCATTCTTCCTTCGGCGTTGCGAATACTCAGCGCGCCCGGACGGGATGTGTCGCAGTTCCCCGTGCTGACGCCGGAGCGCGTTTTGCAGGGAGTCAAACGCCTGCAACAAACCTTGCGATTGGCTGGGGGCAGCATTGCGCTTTTGTGTCTTGCGCTGGGCGGTACCACCCTCATGAGTCTCATGGTGGCCAATGTACGTGAACGGGTGGGGGAAATCGGGCTCCGCCGGGCGCTGGGCGCGACAGGAAGAGACATCGCCGTCCTGTTCGTGCTTGAGGCTTGTGCCGTTACCATTTGCGCTTCCATCGTGGGGCAGGCCTGTGCCTTTCTCATTCTTGGGGTTGCGGGACGCCGGTTCGATGCCCCGCTCAGCCTGGGCTGGTTTGTCGTGTTTGTGCCGTTTTTTGTGGCGCTGGGACTGGGCGCAGTTTTCGCTTATTGGCCAGCCCGGCTCGCATCAAGAATTTCACCTGCAGAAGCATTGCGTAACGACTGATTATTCTGTATATGTGCGCAATCGGCTCAGCGTGTGTTTCGCTGCAGCCACCGACACAGATGTGCAGGGGAGCCATGGGATGAGACAGTTGTTTGCGGCGCTCTCGGTCGTGTGGGTGAGCGTCCTTTGCCCCATGACTGTGACAGCCCAGGAATCCAGTTTGCGGCCCGTGATAACGCATGAGCCGGTGAAGGCTGCTGTTCGTGGCCAACCGGTGACGGTTCTCGCGCGTGTTACGCATGACGGCGGACAGATCAAGTCCGTCACGCTCTTCTATGCCTTATCCAAAGATGTGGCTCCGTTTCGGACGGTTATGAAATCGTCGGGCTCATCCATGTATTATGGAACAATTCCAGCCGACGTGCTCGAAACGACCGATCGCGTGTCTTATTACATTGAAGCAACCGATCATCTTGAATCCACCCAGGAAACGCCTTGGCACACGATGAGGGTAAGAGAACAGGGTGCGCCCATACCCCCGTCAGCGGCACCTGAACCAGCCATTCCTCAACCGGCCGGCGCGTCCGATGAGAAAAAAGCAGGACCTGGTTTTACCACGATGGCCGTGATCGGCGGCGGCGCCGTCGCGGTCGTGGGTGGGGCGTTGCTGATCGGAGGCGGAAAAGACGGTGGATCGAATGGCAGCAGTGATGGCGTTCAAGTGGGCGATTACGACGGAAGCTCCACCGAATGCTTTACTCTGGATGGAGAAAGTCCCGACTGTGATATTCGCAGCATATCCATCCGGATTGATGCGGATGGCAAGGTTTCAAGCAGCACGCTGAGGCCGGGCGAATTGCTCGAAGGAGTGCTGCGTGGGCGCGCTTTCTCCCTTGTTGCCGCCCTCGATCCTGCGACCGGCAGCACCGGACTGGTTACTTATGCGGGGAGCGTGGTGGAAGACAGGATCATCGGAGACATATCCGGTGAAGCCGGAACGCCGGAGGGCTCGGGAATATTCTCCGGGACTTTTTCCGCGAGAAAAAGAGAGTAGCGGGGGATTGTGCCGTCATGACGTTGGGTCCTATAAAAATTCTTTTTGTTGAAGCCGACGTCTCCGAGCAGGTTCACGTCGAGCGCTTCATTCGCGGGTTCGCAGATGCGTATCGTCTTCATGCCGTCGGCAACACGCATGCGGCAGTCAATTGCCTGAGGCATGCGCGATATGACGTTGTGCTGATTGATTACCGGTTCAGCGATGGAACCATTTTCGATTTGCTGGATGAGCTTGGAGAAACGCCATCCATCTTTCTCACCGAGGATGGTCAGGAGGAAATTGCCGCCATGGCCCTCAAGCGGGGGGCGTACGATTACATCATGAAAGATACGGGGCAGAACTATCTCATGTTGCTGCCCGGCACGATACAGAAAGTGATGAATCGCCGTCGCGCCGAGGAAGCGTTGAGGCAGAGCGAAGCGCGTTGCCGCGATCTCATGGACTTGATGCTGGATCTCTACTTCTGCGTCAGCGAGGAAGGGTCCATTCTCCTTGCGAACAGGAGCGGGGCGGGGCAACTCGGGTATACGGTCCATGAAGTGATGGGGCTGCCGTTGCAGCGGTTGGTGCATCCATCAGATGTGGACGCCTTGAAGCATGACCTGTTGGTGGCCTCCAGTATGCCCGAGCAATCAAGACCGGCCCGTTTCCGCCTGATGAGAAAGGACGGAATCCCGTTCCTGGTGACTGCCGAAATCCGTGCGCAGCCCGAAAGAGGACGCCAGATTCCCGTTATTCGAATGGTGTGCCGCGGAGCGGGGACGACAGGAAACGGAAAGGCGCCCGCTGTTTCGTCCTCGATATCGAATGGAGCCGGAATACTCCGGCCGGACGCGGTCACGGCGTCGAACAGCAGTGCAGCAGTGGCCACTGCGGTCGCGGAACCCAAGCCCGCCCCACGTGAAGTGGCAGGGCATGAACGTCTCCTGATTGTGGATGATGAGCCGGATCAGCGCGCGCTTTCGGCGCGATTGCTGGCGAAGCTGGGTTATCGCGTGGTGACCGCCGAGAACGGTCATGCTGCAATCGAGCTTATGAAGGCCGGGCGCGACGACGCGACACCGGAGCGTTCACCATTTGACCTTGTACTGCTCGACATGAGCATGGAGCCCGGATTCAACGGATTGGAGACCTATCAGGAGATGCTCAAGCTGTTTCCAAAGCAGCGTTGCATCATCGTGAGCGGATGTTGCGAATACGAGCGGGTCCGTAAAGCGCAGAGCTTGGGCGCCGGCGAATTGGTGTCCAAGCCGTACACGGTGGAAGCCCTTGCCCGCGCTGTGCGCGGCGAGATTGATCGCAACGGCGAAAAGGCAGAGTGATTTTTCCAGTCCTTGGAGAAATCTTTGTTTTCCATTACATGGAAGATTTCGATTTGGCGTCGAATGGCTTATCTGCCGATTTCCTTCAGCACCGCGGCGGCTGCGGAGGCCGGATCGGGCGCGTCCAGGATGGGGCGTCCCACCACAAGAAAACTAGAACCGGCTTTTGCGGCTGCGGCGGGAGTAGCCACGCGCTTCTGGTCGCCGACCTCGCCGCCCGATGGTCGTATGCCGGGTGTGATCAGGATCGGCTTTGGACCAAGCAACTTACGGATATCTTCGACTTCCTGTGGCGAAGAAACGAGCCCATCCACCCCACATTCAATGGCGAAACGAGCGAGTTCTCGAACCTGCTGGGAGGGCGAACGGTTGACGCCGATATCGGCGAGGTCGCCTGCATCGAGACTGGTCAGTGCCGTGACAGCGATGACTTTCGGTTGTGTGCCGCCTGAATTGCGCGCGGCTTCGACTGCGGCCTTGAGCATGGCACGTCCGCCGGAAGCGTGAACGGTGAACATGGAGACTCCCAATTCGGACAGAGAGCGGACGGCCCTTTCGACTGTGCGCGGGATGTCGTGCAGCTTGAGGTCGAGAAATATCTGTTTGCCGCGATTTCGGACTTGTTCTACGACGCGTGGACCTTCGGCGCAGAACAGTTCCAGCCCTATTTTATAATAGCGAATTTGACCGGGGAGGCTTTCCACCGCGTTCACTGCGGCGGCGCTGTCGGGCACATCAAGAGCGACAATCAGATCTGTGTTCATGCGTTCATCTCCAAAACATCCGCGAGGCTTGCACAGGCTTTGACTCTGATCAAGCCGGAATGATTGTGCTTGAGGTTTCTGGTGTCAGGATAGAAGACCGGCCTGCTGTTCTTCGTTCACAGTTTGTGTTTATGCTTAACCCGGGAACCGGCTCAATAATGAATTTCCCAGGCATTTATATTCCTGTATAAGAGAACCCGATGAGCAACGAAAGATCCAGTGGAGTGGGGCAGTGGTTGATCCGGCTTTTTGTCGGCAAGCAGGTGGATGGTCGCGACCCCGTGATGCGTTCGCGCCTCGGTATTCTTCAGGGGTGGACGAGTGTTTCCATCAATCTCGCAATTTTTCTCCTCAAGTGCATCCTGGGTGTAATGCTGGGCAGTATCGCGTTGATAGCGGATTCGATCGACAGTCTTTTCGACGTAGTCGGCGCGGGCGTTTTGTTGACGGGTTTTTACTGGTCGCGCAAGCCGCGTGACCGAGAACATCCTTTTGGTCACGGGCGCATGGATCTGGTGGCAAGTCTGATCATGTCCATTCTGCTGATTGTGGTGAGTGTGGAACTGGTCCGCGCTTCCATTCATCGGATTCTCCACGCCAACGAGTATGAAGCCGCCTGGTGGGTCATTACAGTTGTTGCGTTGACGATACCGGCAAAGGAATGGTTGGCGCGATTCGCCCATGGCATTGCGAAGCGAACAGGATCCGCATCGCTCGAGGCCGGATACTGGTATCAACGTTTTGACGCCATCACATCCAGCGTCGTGTGTATTGGATTGATTCTCTCTCGATATGGCTTGTGGGGCGTTGATGGTTGGATCGGATTGGCGATCGCGGGAGTTATTGCGTGGACGGGGATCCGGCTGGTGATGGGAGCGATCGGTCCATTGATCGGTGAGGCTCCGAGCGAGGAAGAGGTAATAGCCGTGATGCAGGCAGCGGGCGAAGTTGATGGTGTGCGCGGAGTGCATGATGTGATCATCCATAAATACGGAGACG
>CAZTYH010000010.1:34023-54714 GCA_964617565.1 uncultured Verrucomicrobiota bacterium | reverse complement strand
CGAAGCAGGTCGAAGCCATCAAGAATCTGAAGATAGACAAGATCACGGTTTGGGACGGAGGCGGCTCCGACAAGACCGGCTCATCCACGGCGAATTTTGCGTCCAACCTTATCAAGAGCATTCCGCCGCTGCATGAAGTGGCCAAGATGGCGGGCGTGGAACTGCCGGATTACCTTGGGAGTATGAAGGAGCCCGGGAGCAAGCCGGAGAAGCCGGCAGGCTGAAGCAATCCCGTGGTGGAAAGAAGAGCCTGGCGTTCGGGATGTCCCGTATCTCGCTGCCCGCATCCGCCCTTGCATTTCGTATCTTCCCGCGCTATCACCCTTCAAGGGAGCAACGCCATGATTGAAGCGCGGTGGGAACATTTTTCGCACCAGGCCGATGTCGGCGTTCGCGGCATCGGCGCGACGCGCGAAGAGGCGTTCCAGCAGGCGGCGGTCGCATTGACGGCGGTCATCACCAATCCGCTCCAGGTGGTTGCACGCGATGTATTTGAACTTGAATTGGAAAGCCGGGAGGACGACCTTCTTCTCGTGGACTGGCTGAACCGGCTGATCTACGAGATGAGCACGCGCGGGATGGTGTTCAGCCGGTTCGATGTGTGGGTGGAAACGCCAGTGCTGCGGGCACGGGTGTGGGGCGAAAAGCTCAACACGCGCAAACATAAGCCGGCGGTGGAAGTGAAGGCGGCCACTTATCACCAGGCGGCGGTGTATCGTGACCAATCCGGCGTGTGGATAGCCCAATGCGTGGTGGATGTATGAGAAAAGAGAGCAGAAACCCGAAACCTGAAACCTGAAACCCTCCGCACGGCTTCAAATGAATACGTCGCAACTGACCAAGGTGTCCGACACCGAGTGGCGGATCGAGCCGAAAGGCGCGATGCGGGTGCCGGGCGTTATCTATGGCGACGAGGCCCTGCTTCAGGAGATGGAAGAGCGCGTGATCGAGCAGGTCTCGAACGTCGCATCCCTGCCGGGCATTGTGAAGGCATCGTTTGCCATGCCTGATGCGCACTGGGGCTATGGTTTTCCGATCGGCGGCGTGGCCGCCTTCGATGCGGCGGATGGGGGGGTTATTTCCGCGGGCGGGGTGGGATTCGACATCTCGTGCGGTGTGCGGACGATGTGTACGGGGTTGACGCGCAAGGAATTCGATCCTTTTCGGGAAAAGCTGGCCGACCTGTTGTTCCGGCGTGTTCCAGCGGGCGTCGGGAGCACGGGGCGTATTCGTCTGCTTGGCCGCGAAATGGATGAGATGCTTGCGGGCGGAGCGGAGTGGGCCGTTTCGAAAGGATATGGAGTTAAGGATGATCTTGACCGCGTCGAGTGTCGCGGGCGCATGCCGAAGGCCGACCCATCCCAGGTTTCCCCCGAGGCGCGTAAGCGTCAGGAAAGAGAAATGGGCACGCTTGGCTCGGGCAATCACTACCTTGAAATACAGGAAGTGCAGGAGGTTTATGACGAAGAAGCGGGGCGGGCATACGATTTGCGGAAGGGTGACATGGTAGTGAGCATTCATTGCGGCTCGCGCGGGCTTGGGCACCAGGTGGCCACCGAGTATGCACGACGCATGGTGAGCGCCGCATCGAAGCATGGAATTAGATTGGCCGACCGCGAGCTGGCGTGCGCGCCGGTTGACTCGCCCGAGGGGCAATCCTACCTGGGTGCGATGCGCGCGGCGATCAACTGCGCGCTGGCGAATCGCCAGATCCTGTCGCATCTCGTCCGGCAGGTATTCGAGACGGTTTATGGAGCGGTGGAAATGCCGTTGCTGTACGACGTATCCCACAACACCTGCCGCGAGGAAACCCACGAAGTGGATGGGCGCTCGCGCCGCCTGTTTGTCCATCGGAAGGGTGCGACATGTGCGTTGGGGCCGGGGCATGGGGACGTGGCAGAGGCTTTGCGTGGAGTGGGACAACCCGTGCTTGTCGGCGGAACAATGGGAACAGCCTCCTACATAATGGCAGGTACGAAATCGAGCGCGGGCAAGGCGTTTTCTTCTGCCTGTCACGGCGCAGGGCGGCAGATGAGCCGCACACAGGCGACGAAGCAGTGGCGGGGTGGGGCGGTCATGGATGAATTGGGTGAGCGGGGCATCTTGATTCGATGCCATTCCGAGCGCGGACTCGCGGAAGAGGCGCCGGGTGCGTACAAGGATGTGAGCATGGTGGTTGAAGCAACGCATGGGGCCGGGCTTGCGAAAAAGGTTGTGCGATTGGTGCCTTGGGTGTGTGTGAAGGGATAAAGGAGAAAGTTGGAGTGATGGAGTGGTGGAGTCTTTGAAGTGAGGAAGGATATCAGTGCCGGTACATAACCAGGATATAGCGGCGGTTTTCGAGGAGATGGCGGATCTTCTCGACATCAAGGGTGATAACCCGTTCCGGATTCGAGCCTATCGAAATGCCGCGCGGACGGTGCTCGAATTGGGCCGCGAACTGCGCGAGATGGTGGAGGCGGATGAGGACCTTACCGCCTTGCCGGGCATTGGGGACGACCTGTCGCGTAAGATTGTGGAGATCGTTCGCACCGGCACGGCATCGGCGCTGGAGAAGTTGAGAGTGGAGATGCCGGCGGGGTTGACGGACATGCTGCGCATCCCGAATCTCGGTCCGAAGCGGGTCAAGGCCCTGCACAAGGAACTGGGCATCCAGAGCCTGGAACAATTGGAGAAAGCCGCGCGCGACGGCCAGATCCGGGACCTTACCGGATTCGGCGAGAAAACCGAGCAGCACATTCTTGATGCATTGAAAGCCAAGGCGCTGACGGGAACGCGTTTCCTGCGTGCTGCCGTGGCACCGTATGCCAACGCGCTCATCGCATGGCTGGAAAAGATACCCGGCGTGACGAAGGTTTCGCCGGCGGGAAGTTACCGGCGCGCGAAGGAAACGGTCGGCGATCTTGATGTGCTGGTGACCATAAAAGGCGAGAGCCCGGTGATGGATCGCTTCGTCGGCTATGACGAAGTGAAGCATGTGCTGGCGAAGGGCGAGACGAAGTCGAGCGTCATGCTGAAATCCGGCATCCAGGTGGATCTTCGCGTAGTCGAGGGAAAGAGTTTTGGCGCCGCGTTGAACTACTTCACGGGCAGCAAGGCGCATAACATCGCGATTCGCCGCCTGGGGCAGCAGCGTGGACTGAAGATCAACGAGTACGGAGTGTTTCGCGACGAGAAATACACCGGTGGGAAATCGGAGGAGGAGGTCTATGCGGCGGTGGAGCTCCCATGGATTCCGCCTGAGCTGCGCGAAGACAGCGGCGAGATCGAAGCCGCTCGAGGCGGCCAGCTCCCGAAGCTGATCGAAGCGGGAGACCTGCGCGGCGACCTGCACATGCATACAGTCGCGTCCGACGGTCAGAACACGATCGCGGAAATGGCATTGGGAGCCCGTGCGATGGGATACGAGTATATCGCGATCACCGAGCATTCGAAACGGCTGACCGTCGCGGGTGGCCTCGATGAAAAGCGGTTGATGGCACAGGCGGAAGAAATTGACCGGCTGAACGGGGAGCTCAAGGGGTTCACGGTATTGAAGGGCATCGAGGTGGATATCCTCGATGATGGCCGTCTTGATCTTCCTGACGAGATCCTCGCGCGGCTGGACCTGGTGATCGCATCCATTCACAGCCGGTTCAACCTGCCTGCCGACAAGCAGACAGAACGCATCATGCGGGCAATGGATCGTCCATGTTTCACGATGTTCGCGCACCCGTCCGGACGGTTGCTGCTCGAGCGGGAACCCTACGCGGTGGATATTCCCCGCTTGATCAAGCACGCGGGCGAGCGAGGCTGCTTTATGGAACTCAACTCGCATCCCTTGAGGCTGGATTTGAACGACTTGCATTGCCGTATGGCGCGTGAGAGCGGGGTGCTGGTTTGTATCAACACCGATGCCCATGGCGTGTCGGACCTGGATAATGCTCGTTTCGGAATAGGGCAGGCGCGTCGCGGCTGGCTGGAAAAGAAGGATGTGCTGAACACGAGAACGATCAAGCAGTTGATGCCGTTGCTGGCAAGGACGATGGGAAAATGAGATGACGGAGAAGGATCCTGTATTGGATGCGGTATTTTTTGATTTCGATGGGGTAATCGTGGATTCCGAGCCCTTGCATTGGGAGGCGTTTTGCCGCGTCTTGAATCCAGCCGGCATGACGATCGCGTGGGACGATTACGTGGAGAAATACCTGGGTTTTGATGACCGCGGTGTTTTTCGCGAGGTCTTCAGGCATGCGCGAAAGCCGTTGCCGGAGAGAGAGCTGGCGGAGTTGATCGAAACCAAGGCGCAAGCCTTTGAGGAGCTGGTACGGACAAAAAAGCCCAAACCCTATCCGGGAGCCGTCGAGCTGATCCGGTCGTTGTCCGGTCGTGTGCCTGTAGCTTTGTGCAGTGGCGCATTGAAGCGCGATGTGACACCGATCCTGGATTCGCTCGGGATCGGCAAGGCCTTTGATGTCATGGTGACGGCGGACGACGTTCACGCCAGCAAGCCGGATCCGGCCTCGTACCTGCTTGCGTTTGAGCGGCTGTTGGCCGCGTTTCCCGGGAGGAGGATCCGGGTGGATTTCAGCGTTGCGATTGAAGACACGCCGGCAGGCATAACGGCGGCTCGCGGCGCGGGGATTCGTGTCGTAGCGCTGGCCAATACCTATCCGTCTGCCTTGCTGCGGGACACGGTGTGCGTGTTGGAGTCGCTTGACGGCATCACGCTTCGCGAGTTGGGCAAGCTTGCGGCGCTCCCCGGTTGATGATTATATTTCCTGTTTCCAATGAACGTCATCAGGTACAGCTCGTTAAAAGTCGCATTGCGCAGAACTATCCTGGCTGCAGGAGGGATGCTCTTGCTGGCGATGCCGGTGTGCGTTACCGCCACGCTCATTCCGGTGCAGACAAGCTCATACTTTAATGTGGATGGATTGCTGGTAGATGGCATGGCGCCGGTGGATCGTCCGGATGGGAAGGTTTTTGAAGCCGATATCCGGCAGACCCCGTGGGTTGAACCCCGCAGGCGCATTATGAAGCCTCAAAGACCTCCGTCTTCGCTAGGCGTGGGTGTTTCGCCGCGAGGCCGGGCGCTGGAGAGCATGAAGGCCGCGGATGTTTTTGCTCAGAGCCAGGATTGGAAGCAGGCTTTGGCGGCGATCCAGAAAGGGCTGGATCTTGAGCCGGACAATATTCTCCTGATTCGCCGGGCCGCCGCTTACGCCGCCATGGCGCGCCGCTTTGGTGTGGCAGACGAATATTTCCGCAAGGCACTTCAGGTTGCGCCTGATGATGTGGCGTTTATTGCCGGACGTGCCGGCATTCTGCTGAGGTTGCTGCGCTTGAACGAAGCGGAAGAGCTGGCGGATCGGGCGCTTGTTCTTTCACCCGGATATCTTGCCGCGCGATTCACAAAAACCTGTGTGCAGATTGCCCGCGGCGATGACGGCGAAGCCGGTGAGGAGAACTGGCAGGCCATCAGCACGGGCGAAGCATCCCAATTGGCTGAGTGGTTGGATGCCGATAGGGCCGATTACATAGCGGCATTGTCTGCCGCCGGTTTTGAACAGCTTTGCGAGAGGGTTCTTGGCCCCGGAACCGCGGATCATCTCGCCGAGATCGCCCTCGCATTGAAGCGGTCGCAACAGGCTTTTCGATTGTTGCAGTGGCAGGAGGTCATCCAACTGCTTTCGGAGGCTCGATCGTTGGGCGTTCAGTCCGTCGGCTTGGAACTGGATATCGCCAGGAGTCGGTTCGAGATGGATGAGCGCGAGGAAGCGGAACAGCTATTGCGGGCCTTGGCGGCCAGCAATCCCGATTTGATGATTGTGCAGTATGACCATGCAGTCGCCTTGATTCGCATGGAGCGATTCGCCGAGGCCCAGGTCATACTCGAGGCCGCTCATGAAAAGAATCCGGCCGCGCCACAGGTGATTTTCGGCCTGGCCTGCACGTATGCGGCCCAGGGCGACATGGCCCATTCGTGGCGCGTACTGAACCGCCTGCCGGAACGGTTGAGGCCGCAACTCAGGGAGTGGACACAGGGGGAAGAGGCTTATCTCAAGGCCATTCGGTCGGATCCGCGATTCGAGGCGTTTGTCAGGCCGGTTGTGCCATCCCGTTAAGGAAGGCCGATTGTTGCATTGAAGCGCCGGATTTCTTAATAATCAGTCAAGCGTGTTGTTTTGTTCGGTTTTCTGTTTGGAAGGTCATGAGATTAATCGGAGGAGCTATGAAGAAGTCTTTGAGGTTTGGGTTTGCTGTTCTGATACTCGCAATGGGCGTGGCTGTTGAAGGAGTGGTGCAGGAACAGGAAGGAAAGGCCGTCGCCATAGTCACGGTGGGCCCGGTGGATCAGGCTGTTATTGATCGGGCGGTAGAATTCTGCCGTTATAACACCGCACTGAAGGTTTCACCGGTACGCGCCGTGGAATGTCCAATGAACACGATGGAGGAGGTTGGGGCCTGCGTCACGGAGCATCTCGGAGATGACGAGGTCTGTTTGATCGCATTGGTGTGGCTGGAGGAGCAGCCGGAATCACAGGGCCTGCACCTGCTCGATCAGCGCGTGGTGGTCGTTAACATGCGAAGCTTCAAAACGGAAGACGTGAGCGACGAAGTTTTTGGCCGCCGAGCCGAAAGACAGGTTATGCAGAATCTCGGCCTGTTGCTGGGCCTGGAGCCATGTCCGAATCCGCAGTGTGTGCTCTGGTCCTATTCAACAATGGATGAGCTCGATGCAAAAGGTCGCAACTTCTGTCCGCCATGCCTGGAGCGTTTACAGAAGAAAGCGGTGGAGAAGGGGATGACGCTGAATCCCGACAGCCCGTTCAATTTCCAATGACGGTAATCGCGCGCCACGCTGCGTAGGAGATCCCATGCTTGATATCAAAGTAATCCGCGAGAGGGAGGAAGACGTGCGCCGCGCCTTGAAAGCGCGGGGGGCATCCGTGGATCTCGATGCGATCATCGAAATGGACCGTCACCGGCGCGCGCACCTTGGCGAGGTGGAAACGCTTAAGAACCGCCGTAATGTCGTGTCGAAGGAAGTCGGCATCCTCAAGCGATCCGGGCAGGATACCGCTGCATTGCAGGCTGAAATGCGAGAGGCGGGCGATCGAATCGCCGCGCTCGATCAGCAGGTCCGCGAAGTGGAAACGGCATTGAACGAAGCGCTGCTGCAGGTTCCGAATCTACCGCATGCAAGCGTGCCGGTGGGCGCGGATGCCGCAGGCAACCAGGTGGTTCGCCGGCATGGCGAGCCGCGAAAGTTCGATTTCGAGCCGCAGCCTCACTGGCAGATCGGTAAACGCCTGAAACTTTTCGATTTCGAGCGGGCGGCGCGCATGACCGGGGCAGGGTTCCCTCTCTATTGGGCGAGGGGTGCGCGTTTGGAACGGGCGCTGATCCATTTCATGCTCGATCTGCATACGAAAGAGCACGGCTACACGGAAGTGGCACCGCCGTTTCTGTGCAATGCGGCTTCGATGACGGGCACCGGACAACTGCCGAAGCTGGCGGAAGACATGTACCAGGTGCCGCTCGACGGTCTGTACCTGATTCCCACGGCCGAGGTGCCGGTGACGAATATTTACCGCGAGGAGATCATTCAGGACCCACTGCCGATACGTCTGACCGCCTACACGCCTTGTTTCCGTCGCGAGGCGGGCGCGGCCGGCAAGGAGACACGCGGTTTAATCCGCGTACACCAGTTCGACAAGGTGGAGATGGTGAAGTTCGTTGAGCCCGCCACTTCTTATGACGAGCTTGAATCTCTTGTGCAAGATGCGGAGGATGTGTTGCAGCGGCTTGGGCTGACCTATCGTGTGCTGGCTCTATGCACCGGCGACATGAGTTTTGCGGCGGCGAAGTGCTATGATATCGAACTCTGGGCACCGGGCCAGAATGCCTGGCTGGAGGTTTCCTCCTGCAGCAATTTTGAGGATTTCCAGGCCCGGCGGGCACAAATACGTTATCGGAATGAAGCCGGAAAAGTTTCATACGTTCACACCTTGAACGGTTCGGGCGTCGCGCTTGCGCGACTGATGGTGGCTGTGCTGGAAAATGGCCAGCAGGCCGACGGGTCCGTGTGCCTGCCCGAGGCCTTGTGGCCCTACATGGATGGAATGAAGCGTCTGGAATAAGTCGGGTCCGGGCGCGGAAGGGAGTGCCTATGCTGCGCGCCGTACAACAGACCCTGGAACAGCGGAAGCTCCTTCAGAAGGGAGCGCATGTGCTCATTGCCGTGTCGGGCGGAGCCGACTCCGTGGCGCTGACCTATGTCCTTCATTACCTCCGTTCGAAGCGGGGATTGTCCCTGACGCTTGCCCATCTCAATCATCGCATTCGCGGCACGGAAGCGGATGAGGATGCGCACTTTGTACGCGAAATGGCCTGGCGTCTTGGCCTTCCCTGTGTGCTCGGCGAAATTGATGTTCCGCGGCGCGCACGATCGAGCGGCCTGTCCATGGAGATGGCCGCGCGCGAGGCGCGCTATGACTTTCTTGCCCGCGTTGCGCGGGAAGTGCAGGCCGGATGCCTGGCCACGGCGCACACCGCGGATGATCAGGTGGAAACCGTCCTGCTCAAGCTCGCTCGCGGCGCCGGACCGCAAGGCTTGTCGGGTATCCCGTACGAATCCGAAGTCAGCGGTATGCGGGTTGTGCGGCCGATGCGTGACGTGACACACGAGGAGGCGGTCCGTTTTCTGCGCCGCCATCGCCTGAAGTGGCGCGAGGACAGCTCGAATACCGATCTTCAATACCTGCGCAATCGAGTACGGCACGAGATATTGCCGATGCTTGAGGCCAATTTGAATCCGCGGATCCGGGAAACGATCTTGCGGACGGCGGATGTAATGGCCGAAGAAAATGCCTGGCTGAACGCGCACGCGATGAAAGTACTGCGCATGTGCCGCTTGAAATCGGGGAACGATAAGCTGGGTGCGCACGCGCTGAGCCGGCACGCGCCGGCACTGCGCCGGCGCGTCGTGCGACTCTGGCTGGCGGACCAGGGGATTGATCCGGAACAGCTCGATTTCGAAATGGTTCAACGAGTGGATGGCCTGGCCGGTCAGCGCGGCGGCACAAAGCGCGTGACGTTGCCGGGGAATAAACAGGTCATGCGCCAATACGATGTACTCTCTGTTCGCAGCGGACTGTCCGGTCGCGCGGTCCGGGCCTTTCACAGGCGGGTCGCTGTGCCGGGAGAGACCGTGTTGCCGGATTCCGGATTGAAGGTGATCACCATGATGGGACGCGGGGTGATTCGCCAGACGGGTATGCGGGCCGGCGACTTGCCCGCAGAAGGTTCGCTGGATCGCGCGGCGATCGGAGATGCGCCTTTGATCGTGCGGACGTGGAAAAAAGGCGATCGTATCAAGCCGTTCGGCTTCCAGGGATCGAAGAAGTTGCAGGATGTGTTTGTGGATGAAAAGATCCCCCGCGACCGCCGGAGTTCCATTCCGGTTTTCGAGTGTCGCGGCCAGGTGGTTTGGATTCCGGGATATCGCGTGGCTTCCGGTTGGGAAGTCAAAGACGCTTCCGGCCCGGCGTTACACGTATTGGTTTATCCGCTCTGAGGCCGTTCAGCCGGCGTACTTCTTGGGTTCGATGCCGAGATGATGCACCTTGTAGCCCAGGATGCGCGGGGTCGTCCCGAGCGCGCGCGATGCGCCGGCCATGTTGCCGCGGGTGGACTTCAGCGCATCCTGTATCAGGTCGCGCTCGTAGGCGTCCACCAGGCTCTTGAGATCGCCGCGCGGCGGCGAACCGGTGGCTTCCGCGGTCTGCAGCGTGGGCGGCAAATGGTAGGGATGTATCACGTCGCCCTCCGCGACAAGCACTGCGCGTTCGATGCAATTCTCCAGTTCGCGGACGTTGCCGGGCCAGTGATAACTCATCAACATGTCAATAACCGCGCTGGAAAGCCGCCGCACGTGCTTGTTGTTTTCCTTGGCATATTTCTCCATGAAACAATCGGCTAGCAACACGATGTCCGCTTTCCTCTTGCGCAGCGGCGGAACATAGATGGGAAACACGTGCAGCCGGTAATAGAGATCGTCTCTGAACTTGCCCTGGTTGACTTGTTCTTCAAGATTCTTGTTCGTGGCGGCGATTACGCGGACATTGACACGAATGGTTTCAGTGCCGCCGACGCGCTCAAACTCCCGCTCCTGCAGCACGCGAAGGAGCTTGATCTGGATGGAAGTCGGAATTTCGCCGATCTCGTCAAGGAACAGGGTGCCACCGTGCGCCAGCTCAAAGCGTCCCTTGCGATCGTTGGAAGCGCCCGTGAACGCGCCCTTCACATGGCCGAAAAGTTCACTCTCGATGATGCTTTCCGGCAGCGCAGCGCAATGGGCCCTGACGAAAGGCTTGTCCGCCCGGTCGCTGTTGTAATGGATGGCATGCGCGACGAGTTCCTTGCCGGTGCCCGTCTCGCCGGCGATGAGAACGGTCGTGCCCGTTTTGGAGACCTGGGCGATCTGGTCGTAAACGAGCTGCATTTCGTGCGAGTTACCGATGATGTTCGAAGGACGGAATCGGCTCCTCAACTCTTCGCGCAAGCGCTGATTCTCCTCTTCCAGCCGCTCCCGCTCCTCTTGCGCGGCACGGCGAAGCTTGACGGCCTGGGCGATGAGCGAGGCGATGATCTGCAACAGGCGGGCATAGGCCGTCAGCTCGGTCTCAGGCCTGTACAGGAGATCCACGCTCAAGGCGCCGACCACTTCCTGCTCGACCTTGATGGGTACGCAGAGGAAGGATGTATCAGGCCGTTTTCCGCGGCGTGTGCGGTCGAGAAACATCGGCGATTCGCTGGTGCGCGAGATCACGGCGGGTTTGCCCGTGAGCACAACCTGGCCGGTGACGCCTTCCCCGAGTTTATAACGGCCGCGTCTGGCCTGCTGGGGTGAAAGGCCGTGTGCCGCTTCAATCAGGATGTCGCCGGTCTTACGGTTAAGCAGCGTCAACGTGGCATACCGCATGTCCATGAAGCCGGACAATGCCTCGAGAACGGGGCTGACAATGTCGCGCAGGTCCAGGCTCTGATCGAGAATGCAGCTCACGTGATACAGAAGCTGCAATTCGCGCATGCGCTGGGACGTCGCCTCCTCAGGGTCGTCTTTCTTCGATTTTTGTTTATCTGCCATAACGATTCGTGATCGGCATGCGCCGATCCCTCCCGAATGCTTTGGGGGTTATCTTGATGCCCGGCGCGCCTTGCCGGCGCTTGTACTCGCTTCGATCCGCCATGCGCAATACCTTCCGCACGGTTTCGATGTCGAAACCCTGTGCGACGATTTCGTCCAGACCCAGGTCCTGTTCGATATAGCGCTCGAGAATGGCATCCAGCACATCGTAAGGCGGCAGCGTGTCGCTGTCCTTCTGGTCCGGCCGCAACTCCGCGGAGGGGGGCCGGTCAATGGTGGAGGGGGGGATGACCAGTGTGCCGTGGGCATTTCGCCATCGGGCCAGTTCGAAGACCAGCGTCTTGGGGACGTCCTTGATCACGGCGAAGCCGCCCACCATGTCGCCGTAGAGTGTGCAGTAGCCGGTGGCGAGTTCACTCTTGTTGCCGGTGGTCAGAACCAGCCAGCCGAACTTGTTGGACAGGGCCATGATGATGTTGGCGCGGATTCGGGCCTGGAGATTTTCCTCGGTTATGTCCTGGGGCCGCCCCTTCCAGAGTGGTTCGAGCTCGACTTGATATTTGTCGAACAAATCACGGATGGGGACCGAGTGAAATTCGATACCCAGATTCGCGGCGAGTTGTCCGGCGTCGGAGATGGTTCCGGTGGAAGAGTACTGCGAGGGCATGGTCACGCCGGCCACGCGGTCTTTTCCGAGCGCATCCACGGCGATCGCGGCGACAAGCGCGGAATCAATGCCGCCGCTTAACGCGACGACCACCTTGGAGAACCCGTTCTTTTCGACATAATCACGTACTCCCAGCTTGAGGGCCGCGTAAACTTCGGCAAGGTCGTCGAGTACAGGTTCAATACGTGGCTCGACCGGAAGATCATCGCCCGCCGGGACGTCGGCGATGATCCACTCGATATGTCGGCGCGTGTCGCGGTGCTCGACCTCGGTGCCGCGCGGGGGGATGGAGAAGAAGAGCGCGTCCTCCGCGAACTGCCGCGCGCGGGACACCAGGCCGCGCAGCGGATCGAGAACAAGGCTGGCGCCGTCAAAAACGAGTTCGTCCTGGCCCCCGACCAGGTTGCAATAGAGTAGGGGGACTTGAACGCGCGCGGCCATCCTGCTCAGAATCTCTTCGCGGAGGTTTTGCTTGCCCCGGTGATAGGGAGATGCGGACAGGTTGACCAGCGCATCGGGCTTTGCGGCAGCCAGCATCGCGGCAGCGGGTGCATCGGCGTTCCACGAATCCTCGCAGATATGAATGCCGATCCGCATGCCGTTCAACTGAACCATCACCGGTTGTTCACCGGCACGGAACACGCGCTTCTCGTCGAACACGCCGTAATTGGGCAGGGCCATTTTGCGATAGCATCCCGCGATTCGACCGCCGGTGAAAGCGACAGCGGTATTGGCGGGATGGCCGCCGACTTCGCGAGGACACCCGACAAGAACGAGTGCATCGCGCGGAAGCTGATCGGCCAGTTCTTCAAGCCGCTGTTCACAAGCCCTGAGAAAATGCTTCTTGAGAACGAGGTCCTCCGGTGGATATCCGGAAAGTGCGAGTTCCGGAAAAACAATAAGCTGCGCCCCCGCATCAGCCGCCTGCGCGGCGTGCTGAAATATCCGCTCCGTATTGCCCGCGAGATCGCCGACCGTTGCATTAATCTGCAATAATGCTGCAATCATGATGTGTCCTTACAAAAATGTAGCATCCGGAAAGGATGGCGACAATACATTCTGTCCGCCAGGAGGCAGGCAGGTTTTTCGTGGTTTACGTCAGGTTTGCATGAGCTTATAGTTAACGGATTAGGAGTAAAAATGCGTATTGTTAAAGATGGTTGGTCGTTGATTCTGGGTATTCCTGCGGCAGGAGTTGCCTTGTCATTTCTTTTCCGTTGGATGAATTGCGGGGGCGTTGCGGTCTTTTTCCTTGTTTTAGGGCTGATCGGCGGGGTTTTCATGCTGTATTTCTTCCGCAACCCGGAACGGATCGCGCCGGTTGATCCAAATGTCTTTGTGGCGGGTGCCGATGGCTTGATACGCGCCATCGAAACGGTTCAAGAGGACCGTTTCATGAAGTGCGAATGCATTCGAATCAGCATTTTCCTGAGTCCTTTTAATGTGCATGTCAATCGTTCGCCGATTGCGGGCAAAGTTACGCAGCTCGGGTATACGCCGGGCAAGCATCTGCTTACGATACAGAATGCGGCTTCGGAATATAATGAGCACAGCACGATCTTCATTGAAGGCGAAAAAACCCGCTGCCTTGTTAAGCAGATTGTTGGTCCGATTGTCCGCCGGGTAGTATATTGGCTTGAAGTGAATCAGATTCTGGAGAAAGGCGCCGTGATCGGCATGATGAAATTCGGCTCGCGCCTGGACATGTATTTTCCGAAAACGGACGTCGAGGTTGTGACTAAAAAGGGTTCCGTTGTAAAGGCGGGCGAAACGGTCATCGCGACGCTTGCCGGGGGGAAGGATTTGTGAACATTCGACAGCTTGTTCCATTGACGTGTACCTATGGAGCCATGCTGGCCGGATTCGGCAGCATGCTGGCGAGCGCGGCAGGTCACTTCGTCCCGGCGGCCCAACTCATCATGATTTCCATGATCCTCGACGGGCTCGACGGCAGCCTCGCGCGGAAGTTGAAAGCGACTAGTGCGTTCGGCGCGGAGTTGGATACGTTTGTTGATTTTTCCAGTTTCGGGTTGGCGCCTGCATTTCTTGCCTACGAGGCGGTCCTGCATCGCTTCGGCTTCTGGGGTTTCGTTATCGCGGCGGCCATCATTCTTTCCGGCGCATCCCGGCTGGCCCGATTCCGAGTCGTGGATCCGTTCCGCGGTCAGCATGGATACCTTGGGTTGCCGATCACTGTGAATGCCGGCTGGATATCGTTATCGGTTTTTGTCGCGTTCAGTGGCGTGCTTGAGCAGGATTGGTTGACGCTTCAGTCAGGGCCCATTGCTGCTTTTGTATGGGGCGTGGTGATCGCGCTCTGTGGACTCGAGGTTTCCCATATCCATTATGCCAAACCGACAAAAGATCCTGTTGTGCAAATCGTCTGCATTCCGCTGACCGTGCTTCTGTTCGCGAACAACGTCCACATCGCCGCGCTTTCGGCCATCACGATGCTCTGCTACGGTTTCATTTTCGCCTTCGTCAGCCCCATGGCGCATCGCCGGGATCTGGTCGACACGGCGGAAGACGAAGAGGAAGAGCATCCGGTTTCGCTGAACCGGTAAAGCCCCGCACCCACGGACGTAACCGAGCCTGCTTGCCCTCCGAAATGCCGCTGTTACAGCGTGGCGGGGAGGCGGCCACCACTTATCAGCAGCGGCTACCTTGGCGTCGGTCACGGACCCGCCCGGAATTTCCCTTTATGAACCGGTCTATTTCCGGTATATAGTTGAACAACATGCAAGCCGCGTTGGACAAGCAGAAGCGCGTTCCTTACTACGAGCAGTGCGCATCGGTTGTGCTCAAGGCCATAAAGGCCGGGCAGTATAAGGTGGGCGAGTTTCTTCCGTCCGAGCGCGAGCTGAGTCGCCGGTTCGAGGTAAGCCGTCTGACGTTGCGGAAAGGCCTGGCGGACCTGGTTCGCAAGGGTGTGTTGGAAAGCGTGCCGGGCGCCGGGAACCGCGTGGTCATGAAGCCGGGCGGCGCGGTGAAATCGCGGCTGATCGGCTGCGTCATGAACCGTCAGGCGGGCGTGCGTACGCTCAGCCCGTACTATGCGGATGTTTTCGGCGGGCTCGAGGCGGGGCTGACGGATTCGGGCTACGCGCTCGTGTTTTCGTCCGTGAAGAGCGGCGATTTGTGGGCAGCGTCCGGTGCAGTGCGAATCAGGACTGCGGCCATAATCGCTGGCTGTGCGGGAGTCCTTCTTATCGGTGGATTGCCGGACGAGCTGGCGAACCTGTACCGGAAGAAAGGTGTCGCCGTGGTGCTGATAGATCGCGTCGGCCCGCGGAACGTGCCATGCGTACATCCCGACAATCACGCGGGGGCTTTTGAGCTGGCCCATTATCTTGTCGGACTCGGGCACCGGCGCGTGGCCTTCCTGGGCGCGCCCGAGGACCCGGTGGTGGAGGCTCGCCTCGGCGGATTGAAGAAGGCTCTGGGCGAGGCGGGCGGAACGTTCCAGGCGAAGGATTTCATCCACGGGAACTACGAGATCCAGCCCGCGCACGAGGCGATGAAGGCATACCTTGGCCGCAACCGGCATCGCCTCCCGACGGCGGTCATGGCCGTCAACGACGAGGCGGCGATCGGCGCGCTCCGGGCGATCCGGGAGTCGGGTCTTCGCGTTCCGGATGACATCTCTGTTGCGGGTTTTGACGATATCGCCTGGGCGTCGCACACGGTTCCTCCGCTGACTACTGTTCGAATTCCCAGAGAAGAAATGGGGCGGGCGGCGGCTCGCGCCGTGGTGGTTCAGCTGGAGGGCGGTCCGGCAGTGCCCGCGGCGACGGTTCTGCATACGGCCCTGGTCGTTCGCGCCTCCTGTGCCCGGCCCCTCCGGTAGCAGCTTTCCCCGGCCTTTTTATCCGCCCCTCCAGCGGCTATAAAAAACTCAAAGAATACGCTTGCGTATTGATGTGATACCGGTATACTACCGGTATAGTCTTGGGTTGTTCCGGCTGGAGGTGCTGTTCCATGAAACTTTGCGTGAAATCCCGAATGGTGGATATATGGTTTCCCGGTGTCGGCGTATCCTGCAGGAAAGGATGTTGCGTCATGAAATGGCTTGTGTTGGCCACATTCATCTTCTGCGCGCCGTGGGCTTTCAGCGCGAACTTGTTGCTCAATCCAGGCTGCGAAGACGCGGACGGAGCAGGACTTGCGACGAACTGGTGGTATTACGGATCAGCGGGTCGCGCGGACTGGGCGAATCGAAATCCGCAGTGGGGGACGTGGGGTAATGCTTTCTTTCCGGCCGGGAATGCGTGGGGTGGGTTTGGACAGGATGTTCCGGTGGATACGGAAAAAGGCAATATCTTCCAGTTCGCCATTTCCGGAAAAGCCGAAACGAACTTTACGAACGAGAACACAACGATCGGCATGGAGTTCTGGAGCGGTGGCACACTGAGTGACGCGGTCACGCAGCATGTGTATGCCGCGTTGGATGCCGCGCGAAACGAGTGGGTGTATCTCGCGTTGACGCATACCAACACGGTGCCGGGGGTCACGATGGTGAAAGTGCGCTGCGACTTCGCCGATTGCACAATCCCCGGCGGGACGACGCTTGCGACGTGCCAATGGGATGATGGCCGATTCTGGCAAACCAAAGAACGTCCGGCGTCGGAGCCGGCGCGCGCCAAGTTTGAACCGCTGCACGGCGCGTATCTCGGGGTGTTGTTGGAGCGCGGGGGCGCGGAGGCGCAGATCGCCGAATTCAATCAGAAGGCCGGGAAAAGTCATGCCGTGTATGCAAAATTTCTTATCTTCAAACAGGATCCTTTCCCGTGGGATTGGGCGGGGCTCATCATTTCCAACTATTCCGGTGCGGCTTTGCATCTGATCCTTGAACCGATGGTGGATTTCGAAGATTTCTATGCCCCGGACTGGGGGCCGGGTCAGGAAACGTATGACATGGCTCTGGAGTTTGTCACGAATTGCGCACACGCGGGTGTGCCGATCTTCCTGCGGTTCGCGCACGAGGCGAATGGCGATTGGTATCCATGGCACCCGGCCTTTTCCGAACGCTATGGAATTTCCGACACGGTCACGCCGGAAACCTACATCGAGGGTTATCGCAACTTCGCGCGATTGGTCCATGCCAACGCGCCGAATGTGGTGATGGTATGGGCGCCGAACCAGGGCAACGGCCCCGACCCGCTGCCGTATTACGGCGATGTGTATCCCGGCGACGAGTACGTGGATTGGGTGGGGCTGAGCGTGTACAACGGCCGGTCATACGGCAACAGCAACAACGTGCTCGACTACCAGTTCCGCAACGCGATCGAGCGGGGATACTGGCAGGAGAACGACGACCACTATGACGACACGTTCAAAAACTTCTATTGGACGTTCTCCGACCCGGACAATCCTTACGGACATCACAAGCCGATGATGATTGCGGAAACGGCGGCCGCGTTCGAGCCGCAGTATGAAATAAACAACGAAATCCTGATTGCCGGATTTGAGTCCATGGATGGACCCCGCTTTGCCATGTCCAACCTGTTGTGCCAGTTCAAGAGCTTGAATGACGATGGCACTGCAGTTTCCGGCGAGGAGTTGCTTGAGCCATTTGAGATTCTTCCGGATTGGACATGGCGCTGGGGCGCCCTCTATGTCAGTAATACAGCGGATCGTGTGGAAGGGACGAACTCGGCCCGCCTGGGCGCGTCGTCATCGTTTGTTGCGGGCGAGTACATTGGCGGCGTGGGACGCGATATTGCTACCACCAACCTCAGCGGCTATGACGGCATGGTCCTGATGGTGAAACGCGTCCCCGATGGAGGCGCGGATCCGCTGTTGGTGATCGGAATGCGCAGCCCAAACGCCACTGCCACGGTGTCGCGCTTGATCGTCGGCGATTCGTATTATCCGTTGAAGATACCTTTTGATGATTTCACCGTCCATGGCGCGTTCGATCTGGCAGCGGTGGACGCCTACACGCTGGAATTCATCACGATTTCGAGCGGGCAGCGTCCCGATGATGTGCTGGTGGATCAATGGCAGGCGGCCCAACTGACGAACTCGACGTTTGTGGATCAGGACTGGTGGCCGGCCGGACCGACCGATGAACCGTGGGGCGACGAGACCGACAGCCAGGGTGGATGGATGAATTGGACGTTGGTCAACGACCCTTTGGAGAGCTATCCGACAAACTCGCTGCGCATAAGCGGATTCGACGCCAACAGCAACAGTTATATCGGTGGCAATGGCTTCTCCCCGCGTGAAAGCGAACAGGATTGGACCGGAATCGAAGCGCTCTCTCTGATTGCGCGGCGCGGAGACGATACCAACACGGAGCCGATCCTGCTGATTTCTATGCGGGACGGCAGTGGCGTCCGCACCGCGCAGGTCAGCGTGGTGATTGTGCCGACTAATTACATTCCACTTCATATCCCCGTGGCCGACATGACCGTGAATCCTGGCTTTACATGGTCCAACGTGACAGATGTTGTTTTCGAGGTGCTGAGCAGCGAGCCGGGGAACCCTTCCTCGAGTATTTATCTCAAGGAATTCTCGCGGGGTGCTATCACGAATGTGAACGAACAGGATTGGTGGCCTGCGGGTCCGGGATATCAACCGTGGGGCGATGCGTCATGGACGCAAGCGATGGCTGCGGCCGTGGGCGAGTTTGCGCTGCAGATATCGGGCGTGGTGACGGGCAGCGCCCAGTGGTACATCGGCGGGAATGGTTGCGCATTGCCTATTCCCCGGCAGAACTGGTCTTCAAGCGGCGCGCTGGTGCTCTTTGCGAAGCAGGGTGACGTGGATGGCCGGGTGCAGCCGAAGTTCAAGATCACCCTCGACAACGACTACGCGGAGACCAACGGAAACGAAGCGGTAGTCGAGACCAAGGTCGCAAATACAAATTGGTACGAGATGGTCATTGCATTTGAGGATTTCTTCGTCGGCGATGACTTCGTATGGACCAATATCCAGATGGTCAAGATCGAGCTGTTCACGGGCGAGGGCGGAAAGCAGCAGAACGATCTATTCCTCGATCATATGCGTCGCGCGTCCATCATGTTGACCAATAACGCCGATAATTTGAGGTGGAAACGCGACTGGTGCAATCAGCTCTTCTCGCTGGAGAACTTTGCGGATGCGGACCCGGACAATCCGGACTATGTGAGCATTTTCGAGAAGTTCCGCAATCTGCACATGATCAACTGGTTCCATGTAAAGAAGTTCGAGGATGGATTTACAAAGGATCTCAGGATCGCGGAAGACGGGACGGGGAGCGTCGTGTACGAATCCTATTACGAGCGGATCAAGGATGTGTATTTTCTCACGAATATCGTGACGGACAGCACGGATACCGGCGTATCCGACGCGTGGATCATCGAGCATTTCGACACGCTCGTCGGATTTGACCCGTTTGACGATCCCGACGAGGACGGGGCGAACAACTATGAGGAATATGTTGCGGGTACGGATCCGAAGGAGCCGGACTCGATATTGACGATAAATCCCTCCATGTCTTCGCTTCCGGGGCTTGATGGATATGTGATTACATGGCCAAGCGAGGCTTTTCGGACCTATGCCGTTGAAACGTCAACCAACTTGCCCGCGGGATCATGGTCGCTGGTCGCGCGTATAGCGGCCACGCCGCCGGAGAACTCGTATACGCATTATCCTGAGGGCGAAGGCCCGCGCTTCTATCGGATCAAGATCGTGCCGTAGATTGCTATCGTGAGCCACCGCTTATCAGCGGCGGCGACGAGTCCGCACCCGTAGCCGCGCCTGATAAGGCGTGGTACTATCCCTGCTTCTTCGGAAAGTAATCCTGCAGCGCCTTCACGTCCCAGTCGTGCCCGCGCATGAATTTCAGCGCAGCCACTGTCGCGCGCGCGCCGGATTCGGTGGTCACAATCGGGACGCTTCGCAGGATGGCCTCGGACCGGATGCGGATTTCGTCCAGTCGTCCACGCGATCCGCTGGGGGTATTGATAATCAACGCGACTTTGCCCGACTTCATGAGGTCGAGCACGTTCGGGCTCTGTTTTTCCGCAAGCTTCTTCAGCGTTTCAATGCTTTCCACGCCGGCGGAGCGGAGAACCGTCGCGGTCCCGTCGGTGGCGGCGATCGCGAACCCAAGTTCTGTCAACTCCCAACCGATTTCGCCGATCCACGACTTGTCTTTGTCTGCCGCGCTGAGGAATACAAGACCCTCGGTCGGCAACATCTGGCCTGCGGCAACCTGGCTCTTCCAATAGGCCACCTCGAACGAGGTGTCCATGCCCATAACTTCGCCGGTGGATTTCATCTCGGGGCCGAGGATCGGGTCCACGCCTGCGAACCGGTTGAACGGCAGCACCGCTTCCTTCACCGCGTACCACGCGAGTTTCGGCGGTCGCTTGCCGAGTCCCATGTCCTTCAGTTTGTGGCCGACCGCGATCCGCGCCGCGATCTTGGCGAGCGGCACGCCGGTGGCCTTGCTGACATACGGCACCGTCCGCGAGGCGCGGGGATTGATTTCGAGGATGAAAAGCTCGTTGTTACGCACCGCGATCTGCGCGTTCATCAGGCCCTTCACGCCGAGGGCCAGCGCAATCTTGCGGCATGCGTCCTCGATACGCCGCTGAATGGAAACATGCAGGCCGTGCGGCGGAACGCAGCAGGCGCTGTCACCGGAATGAATTCCGGCTTCCTCGATGTGCTGCATAATGCCGCCGATATAGACCTCTTCTCCATCGCAGACGACATCCACGTCCACTTCCGTTGCGTGGTCGAGATATCGGTCAATGAGTACGGGGAATCCAGGGCTTGCCTTGAAAGCGGCGCGGATGAACGGCACGGCTTCTGTCCGGTTGACAGCCACCATCATTGCGCGGCCACCCAGCACGTAGGAGGGGCGGATCATGACGGGGTAGCCGATGCGGTCGGCGAC
>CAZTYH010000010.1:31143-33923 GCA_964617565.1 uncultured Verrucomicrobiota bacterium | reverse complement strand
CACCCAGCACGTAGGAGGGGCGGATCATGACGGGGTAGCCGATGCGGTCGGCGACAGCCAGCGCTTCCTCTTCCGTCATGCCGGTACCGCTCTCCGGCTGCTTGAGCCCAAGCTGATCCAGCAGAACACGCGTCTGCTCGCGGTCCTCGGCCTTGTCAATGCTCTCCGGGGAGGTCCCAAGAATCGGCACGCCCGCCTTCAGGAGCGGAAGGGCCAGATTCAGCGGGGTTTGCCCGCCGACCTGCACGATGACGCCGATCGGCTTCTCGTTCTCGTAGATGTTCATCACATCTTCGAAAGTCAGCGGTTCGAAATAAAGTTTGTCGGCCGTATCGTAATCGGTGGAAACCGTCTCAGGGTTGCTGTTCACCATGATCGTTTCGTAACCCAGCTCGCGCAGGGCCTGAACGGTGTGTACACAGCAGTAATCAAATTCGATGCCCTGTCCGATGCGGTTCGGTCCGCCGCCAAGAATCATGACTTTCTTCTTATCGGTCAGGCGCGACTGATCCACCGTGCCGCAGTAGCTGGAATAAAAGTAGGGCGTGTAAGCCTCGAATTCGGCGGCGCAGGTGTCCACCAGCCGGTACACGGGCTTGATACCCGCTTCAATTCGCTGCCGACGGATATCGAGCTCCTTGACGTCCGCGCCGCGCAGCGCCGCAATTTGGCGATCCGAAAACCCGGACCGCTTGGCTTTGCGAAGCAAGTCGAGATCGAGAGGCTGGTCCTTCGACGCCGCCTGCAACTCGCGTTCGATCTCCACGATCTGCGCGATGTTGTCCAGGAACCAAGGGTCAATCTGGGTGATTTGTGCAACCTTTTCCACGGACATGCCTTGTTTCAGGGCGACTTTGCTCAGCATGGTACGGTCCTGCTCCGTCTGGCCGAGTTGCTTTTCAATATCTTCGACGACCACGCGCTCCTCGGCCTTCAGGTCCAGCCCATCCACGCTGATTTCCAGGCCCCGGAAAGCTTTCTGCAGCGCTTCGCGCATGTTGCAGCCGATGGCCATCGTTTCGCCGACCGACTTCATGCTGACGCCGAGGCGCGGGCTGGCGCCCGCGAATTTCTCAAAGGCGAAACGCGGCACTTTGACGACGCAATAGTCGAGTGTTGGCTCAAAAGACGCCGGTGTTTCGCGCGTGATGTCGTTGCGCAGTTCATCGAGCGTGTAACCCACAGCAAGCTTGGCCGCGATTTTCGCGATGGGGAAGCCCGTGGCCTTGCTTGCCAGCGCGGAACTGCGCGAAACACGGGGGTTCATCTCGATGACCGTCATGCGTCCGGTCTTTGGGTTGACTGCGAACTGGACGTTTGAGCCGCCGGTCTCAACACCGATCGCGCGTAAGACCTTGATGGCGCCATCGCGCATCTCCTGGTATTCCGCGTCAGTCAGCGTCTGGGTGGGCGCGACGGTGATACTGTCGCCCGTGTGAATCCCCATCGGGTCGAGGTTCTCAATGGAACAGATGATGACGACGTTGTCTTTGCGGTCGCGCATGACCTCGAGCTCGTATTCCTTCCAGCCGAGGACCGATTCCTCGAGCAGGACTGTATGCTTCAGGCTGGCTTTGAGTCCGCCCGCGGCGATCTCGCGAAGCTCATCCATGTTGTGCGCGGTGCCGCCGCCGGTGCCGCCAAGCGTATAGCTGGGGCGCACGATAATCGGAAATCCGATCCACTGCGCGACTTCCTCAGCTTCTTCGAGGTTGTGCACCATCTTGCTTCGCAGGCATTCGAGCCCGGCTTCGGCCATCGCGGCCTTGAACAACTGCCGGTCTTCGGCGCGCTTGATGACCTCCGCGTTTGCGCCAATCATTTCCACGCCATACTTCTCAAGGATTCCGCGCTCGGCGACTTCAAGTGAAACGTTCAGCCCGGTCTGCCCGCCCAGCGTGGGGAGCAGCGCGTCCGGTTTTTCCTTTGCGATGATTTTTTCAATCGCTTCCGGCGTGATCGGCTCGATGTAGGTGCGGTCGGCCGTATCCGGATCGGTCATGATCGTTGCCGGATTGCTGTTGATCAGCACGACTTCGTAGCCTTCCTCGCGCAGCGCCTTGCAGGCCTGTGTCCCGGAGTAGTCGAACTCGCAGGCCTGTCCGATCACGATCGGTCCGGACCCTACGAGGAGGATTTTATGGATGTCGGTTCGTTTAGGCATGAGTGGCTCCGAAGAAAGAAACCTGAGACCTGAAACCTGAAACCTGAGTTACGGAAAGAAAAGAATGCAGAAACTGGAACAGATGTGTCACGGGTTGTCCTTTGCGTTGCGGGCCATGGTGACAAAAATTGCGATCAGTTCGTCCGATTCTTTCCAAAGAGTATCCAACTTGGCGGAGTGAATGCCGCAATCATCGCGCAGAAGCTCAAGCCATAATTGTGTTTCATCCGCTTCTTGAGCGCACAACTCCACTTTTGCGACAAACTCAGCCGTGCTTCGCGCTCTTGATGCTTCGCGGTAATTTGAGGCTACCGACGTGCCCGAGCGCAACATTTGCTTGCCGAGAATCTGCACTTCAGGACGTGCCTTTGGCAGTGTGCAATAAAGCCGGATAATAGAAGACGCAAACTGCTTGGTCCTCCTCCTAAACTCTTCTTTACGTTTAGAATTCACTTTCCCTCAGGCTTTTCTTCTTCCTCACCAACTCAGGTTTCAGGTCTCAGGTTTCTCTTCCCAGGTTTCTCTTCTCACTCCCATTCAATCGTGCTCGGCGGCTTCGAACTGATGTCGTAGACGACGCGGTTCACGCCGCGGACTTCGTTGATGATTCGGCGCG
>CAZTYH010000010.1:23903-31043 GCA_964617565.1 uncultured Verrucomicrobiota bacterium | reverse complement strand
CTGATGTCGTAGACGACGCGGTTCACGCCGCGGACTTCGTTGATGATTCGGCGCGCAATACGGTCCAGCGTGTCGTAGGGCAGGCGGAACCAATCCGCCGTCATGCCATCCATGCTTTGCACCGCGCGTACGGCCACCACGTTTTCATAAGTCCGCTCATCACCCATGACGCCCACGGTCTGCACCGGGAGCAGCACGGCAAATGCCTGCCAGATATCCTTGTATTCCGGCAGTGGGCGGATTTCCTCCTGCACGCGCAGGTCGGCCTGCTGGAGCATGCGAACCCGGTCGGCAGTCACGCCGCCCAGTATGCGCACGGCAAGTCCCGGCCCGGGAAACGGCTGGCGATCCACGATTGCGTCTGGCAATCCGAGTTCCCGGCCCAGCGCGCGAACCTCGTCCTTGAACAAATCGCGCAACGGTTCAATCAGCTTGAATTGCAGGTCCGGCGGGAGCCCGCCGACGTTGTGGTGGCTCTTGATCGTCACGGAGGGACCGCCGATAGGCGACGAACTCTCGATCACGTCCGGATAGAGCGTGCCTTGCGCAAGAAATTTCACTTCACCCAGTTTCCGCGCCTCATCCGCAAAAACATCAATGAATGTTGCCCCAATGATCTTTCGCTTTTGCTCCGGATCACTGATGCCGTCGAGACGTTGAAGGAAAAGGTCCTGCGCGCGTGCAACCCGAAGATCAATGCCGAAATGTTTGCCAAACGTTTCTTCCACCTGCTCCGCCTCGCCGTGGCGCAGCAGGCCGTTATCCACGAAAACGCAATGAAGCTGGCTGCCGATTGCCTTGTGGAGCAGGGCCGCCACGACGGACGAATCCACGCCACCGCTCAATCCGCAAAGGACGTGGCCGCTGCCGACGGTGTCGCGAATGACGCGCATGCTCTCCGCGATGAACTGCGACATTTTCCAGTCGCCCGCGCAGCCGCAGGCGTCGAAAAGAAAGCGACGTAAAACCTCCACGCCGCGCGGGGTATGCACCACTTCGGGGTGGAATTGCAGCGCGAACAAACGGCGTGCTGGATTGGCCATGGCCGCGATCGGGCACGTGTGGGTTTTCGCAAGCACTTTGAAGCCGGGTGGCAGAGCCTCGACCTGGTCGCCGTGGCTCATCCAGACATCGAGTTCGTCGGGCAGGTCCTTGAAAAGGGTGGCTGAATCGGTGACGGAAATCCTTGCGCTCCCGTATTCGCGCGCATGGCCGGGCTTCACTTGTCCGCCGAGATCGCGGCCCATGAGCTGCATGCCGTAGCAGATGCCGAGAACAGGGATGCCCAATTCAAAAAGGGCCTTGTCGCACGACGGCGAGCCGGCTGCAAGAACGCTCGCGGGCCCGCCGGAAAGAATAATGCCCTTGGGGTTGCGCGCGGCGAGGTCCGCCGCCTTGGTGTCGAAGCGGAGGATTTCGCAATAGACCTTCTGTTCCCGCACACGCCGCGCGATGAGCTGAGTGTATTGCGAGCCGAAGTCCAGGATCGCTATCCATTCATGATTCATCGGACCGCCCCCAGTTTCGGGAGGAATAAGGTGTTGGGGTGATGGGGTAATGGAATAAATGATGTCTTCCCAATACTCCAATGCTCCAGTACCCCAATGACCCTTTCTGTCTTCATTGTTTCTCCATCAACCCCATGAACCGCTCGAACAGGTATGTCGAATCGTGCGGGCCGGGGCAGGCTTCGGGATGATATTGCACGGAGAAAGCCGGCAGCTTTTTGTGCCGGAGTCCTTCGGAGGTGTTGTCGTTCAAGTTGATGTGGGTGGTTTCGACCGATTCGGGGAGCGATTCGAGGTCCACGGCGAATCCATGGTTTTGCGAAGTGATTTCCACTTTGCCCGTGGTGAGATCCTTCACCGGCTGGTTGCCGCCGCGATGGCCGAACTTGAGCTTGTATGTCTTGCCGCCGAACGCTTGTCCGAGAAGCTGGTGCCCGAAGCAGATTCCAAACGTTGGAAGACCGGCGTCCACGATTTTCCGGATATTGGAAACGACGGTCGGTACCCCGGCCGGATCGCCCGGTCCGTTCGAGATGAAAAATCCGTTCGGCTTCGTCGCGAGAATATCATCGGACGAACTGTTCATCGGGAACACTTCGAGTTCGCACCCGAGTCGCGCCATCAGGCGGAGCTGATTCGCCTTCAGTCCGCAATCGAGTACCGCCACTCGGAAGCGCGGCGCATCCGGCGCGCGGGCGAAGAACTTGTCGTAGGCGAGCAAACCCTCTTCGCCGATCCCGGAAAAGGCCTGGTGATCCTTGTGCGGACCGGGCCATGAATATCGTTGCGTGGTGCTGACTTCGCTGGCGATATCGCGTCCGATGAACCCCGGCCAGTCCTTGGCCTTCTTCACAAGGCTGTTCCGGTCGAGATCCGTGGTGGAGATCACGCACTTCATCGCGCCGCGCGATCGGATGTGCAGCGTGATCGCGCGGGTGTCCACCTCGTGCACGCCGAGTCGAGCGTTTTGCTCGAGATACTCTTTGAGCGTCAGGATGGAGCGCCAGTTGCTAGGGATGCGGCTGTATTCGCCGATCACGATTCCGGCGGGCCGGACCGATTGCGATTCGACATCCTCCGGATTGATGCCGTAGTTGCCGATGAGCGGATAAGTGAACGTGACGATCTGTTCGTGGTAGGAAGGATCGGTCAGAATCTCCTGGTAGCCAGACATGGAGGTGTTGAATACCAGCTCGCCAAAGATTTCGCCATGACCGGCAAATGCCCGGCCTTCGAAACATGTGCCGTCTTCCAGTCCTATGATTGCTTTGTTGTTCATGTTGCTGTAGAATCCAGTAGAAGCGGTCTCGAGACCGCTTCTACAAAGAAATCCTTTCGAGTGCCGCACCAACAAACGCCTTGAACAGCGGGTGCGGTGCGAGTGGCTGTGACTTGAGCTCCGGATGAAACTGGCAGGCCACGAACCACGGATGGTTCTTCAGTTCAACCATCTCCACCAGGTTGCCATCCGGCGAGATTCCGGACAGGATCAGGCCGTATTTCTCGAAATCCGCACGATATTTATTGTTTACTTCGTAGCGGTGGCGGTGTCGCTCGCTGATCTTCTGCGCTCCGTATGCCGATATCGCCCGTGTCTCTTTTGCGAGCGTGCATGGCCATGCACCGAGCCGCATGGTGCCGCCGAGGTCCACGACCTTCTCCTGCTCTTCCATCAGGCAGACGACGGGATGGGGTGTATCCTTTTCGATTTCCGTCGTGTTCGCCCCCTTCAGGCCGCACACGTTGCGGGCGAATTCGATCACGGCGCATTGCAGGCCGAGGCAGATCCCTAGAAATGGGATGTTGTTTTCGCGGGCGATTCGGATGGCTTGAATTTTGCCTTCGATCCCGCGCGTGCCGAAACCGCCGGGGATCAGGATGCCGCCCATGCCTTTCAGCACATCGTGATGCTTCCCGTCCTCGATCTCTTCCGCGGCGACTTTCACAATATCAACTTTTGCCTCGTGGGCGAAACCGCCGTGATAAATGGCCTCGAAGATGGATTTGTAGGCATCCTGCAATTCGGAATATTTGCCTACCACAGCGATGCGCGCCGTGTGTTTCGGATTAATGATCGTGTCCACCAGCTTGCGCCACTGCGTGAGCTTCGCCTGCGGCCGTGCGAGCCGGAAATGGACCATGATGATCTCATCGAGTCCCTGCTCTGAAAGCACCAGCGGCAGTTCGTAGATCGTGTGATCCACATCTTTCTCCTGAATCACCGCATGCGTAGGCACGTTGCAGAAGAGCGACAGCTTCTTGCGCACCTCGTCGGTCAAATCCACTTCGGAGCGACAGATCAGCGCGTCCGGCACAATGCCGATCTCGCGCAGCTTGGCCACGCTCTGTTGGGAGGGCTTGGTTTTCACCTCGCCTGCAGCCTTGATATACGGAACGTAGGTCAGGTGAATGTACATCACGTTGTCGCGGCCTTCCTCGAGGCCGATCTGGCGGATTGCTTCGAGGAACGTGAGGCCTTCGATGTCGCCGACCGTTCCGCCGATTTCGACGAGTACGACATCCACATCCTTTTCGTCCAGCGCGCGGATATGCGCTTTGATCTCGTCGGTGATGTGCGGAATCATCTGCACCGTGCCGCCGAGGTAGTCGCCGTGGCGTTCCTTCTTCAGCACTTCCCAGTAGATCCGGCCAGCAGTGAAATTGCTTTTGCGCGAGGTCGGCTGGCCAGTGAACCGCTCGTAATGACCGAGATCGAGATCTGTCTCTGCTCCATCATCGGTGACGTACACTTCCCCGTGTTGATAGGGGCTCATCGTGCCGGGATCCACGTTCAGGTATGGGTCTACCTTGAGCATACGGATGGAGAGTCCGCGGCTGATGAGGAGACGCCCGAGAGACGCCGCGGTCAGCCCTTTGCCGAGTGACGATACAACCCCGCCTGTAATGAATATATATTTTGCCATAACACGCGCCTACGCCGGGCGATTTTCGACACGTATGCATTAACTGAGGCCGGACCTCAACAAAAAACCGTACGATCCTGCCGATTGTGCTACAAAAATGTAGGGAAAGCGACGGTGGCTTGTGATTACCGGCATAAGATGTGACAATGCAGTTATATGGAAGAGGAACAAGAAAGAAATCTCGGTGAGCAGCCCATTGCCCGCATCATGGCCGAGCGCGGGATGAAAGCGGGCGATTTGGTCAAAGCCTCAACGGAACAGATTACCTATAAGATGGTGTCGCGCGCCTGCAAAGGCAGGAGGCTTACACCTCACGTGCAGGTCAAAATCCGCAATGCGTTGAACGCAGCTACAGGATGCTCTTATTCGCTCGGAGAGCTGTTTACCTACCAGGAGGGCAGAGGATGTCGTTGATGGATTGGTTGCGGAAGCTGGGCATTGTTCGTTTCGGTGCGACAAAGGCGATTTATCATTCCGCCAAGGATCGCCCGGCGGAATTCATGATGGAAGGCGTCATGAATGCCGACAAGGATCTCGTGGGGCAAAAGCCGAAAGATGCGAAGAAAGCGTCCCCAGCAGACTGATGCCTGTTAATAGGCTCACACCCAGCCGCGAAGTTTCACCGCTTCGGCCATACGGCTGACGGCGACGAGGTAAGCGGCCAGGCGCATCGGCACATTCTTGTCCCTGTGCAGGCGGTACACGGACTGGTAGGCATCGGTCATCCGGCGGTCCAGTTGGCGATGCACGATGTCGAGCGTCCAGAAGTAGTTGTTCTTCCCCTGCACCTGCTCGAAGTATCCCACGATCATTCCCCCGGCATTGGCCAGGAAGTCGGGGATCACATGAACGCCGCGCACGTGCAATAGCGTATCTGCTTCAGGCGTGCTGGGGCCATCAGCCAGTTCGCAGCAGATCTTCGCGCGGATGCGGTCCGCGTTCGACTGCGTGATCACGTTTTCCATGGCGGCGGGATAAAGCACGTTCACGTCAAGCTCAAGGAGGTCCTCGTTCGTGATCGGTTCCGAACCGGGGAACCCGGAAACCTGCCCGGTGCGGAGCTTGTGGTCCACGAGGGCCTTGGGATCCAGTCCATTGGCGTTGTAAACGCCGCCGCTGGTGTCCGACACCGCCACGAGAACGCCGCCACCGAGAATCTCGGGATGCAGGAGCGCCACATGCTGGCCGGCATTTCCGAAACCTTGAATCGCGAAGGCTCCATGCGGATCAACTCCCAAAGTCCGGCACGCTTCGCGCACACAGTAAACGCCGCCGCGCGCGGTGGCGTCGTGGCGGCCTTGCGATCCGCCCAGGGCGGGCGGCTTACCGGCGATGACAGCGGGATGCGAATAGCCCGTGATGGTTTCGAATTCATCGGCCATCCATGCCATGACCTGCGGGGTTGTGTACATATCGGGCGCGGGCATGTCGCGGTCCTCGCCGAGTTCGCGCGCCATCACGCGCATCCAGCCGCGTGCCAGTCGCTCCTTTTCAGCATTGGAAAGTTTCTTGGGGTTGCAGGTCACGCCGCCGTTGCCGCCACCGAGCGGGATATCGAGCACGGCGAATTTCCATGTCATCCAGGCGGCCAGCGCGCGGACCGTGTCCATCGTTTCGTCGGGGTGCCATCGAACGCCGCCCATGCAGGGCCCACGCGCATCGTTGTACTGGACCCGGTACGCATGAAGCACCTGCGTGCCGCCGTCGTCCATCCGGAGAGGGATCGTGAAGCGGTATTCGCGGCGCGGCCATCGCAGCAATTCGCGCATCGCGGGTTCAATGCCGAGCATCTCGGCGGCTTCGTCAAACTGGGATTGGGCTACGGCAAAAGCGTTTGATTGTTCATTCATGCTGATGTCTCCGGTTTCGTCAAAGCTACCTGCTGTTGATCTCCATTTCAATTGCGCAGATCATTCGGCGCTGCACGGCATCCGCCCATACGATGAACGATTCGCCTCCACAATCGTGGGCCTCAAGAACGTGAAGCACATCCTTCCAGGCCTCCGCTCCGGGCATGAATCGCGCCAGCGAATTGGGCGCCTGCTCGAAAAAAGCGCTATCCACAAAATGGTCCTTCCGCTCAGGCAATACGGCTGCGCAAAGAATGTCGTGCGAGATAATGTCGTTCATAAAATGCGTGCCCAGAGAAACTTCCGGGGTAAGCGCCTCATGCATTTCCGCGATTTCGACAAGCGTGCCCACGCTGCTGATTTCCGCAAAACGCACGGGAACACCCAGTTCCGGACTGCTTGTACCCCAGCGGCCGGGTCCCGCCAGTATCCACGGGGCGTCTCCAAGGGTGCGCCGGATGCGTCCCATCAGGCGTGCCAGTTCAAAGCGATTGGTCAGCGAAAGCAGGCTGTACTGCCTGGGTGAAATATGGACGAGACGGTCAAAGCGCGTGAAGCGGCTGCGACCGAGTGTATATCCCTGCGAAGAAAGCAAGACTTTGCCTGTAGCCGGATCAAAGGGGATGGGGTGCTCAATGGCTCTCAACGTGATCGGGGTTAAATCCATTGCGCCAAGACCGTCGTTCAATTGAAGGACAAAGGTGAGTTCAACAGAATTGTTTGCTGCTCCGGCAAGCCGGTGCAACAGCTCGCGCATGAAATGGACGAGAGGCGTGTCGTGTAAAAGTCCCTCGCAGGTGAGCGCGCGGATCGGTTCTCCGGTCACGGGGTGATACATATCGCCGGTTGAGGTCAGCA
>CAZTYH010000010.1:0-23803 GCA_964617565.1 uncultured Verrucomicrobiota bacterium | reverse complement strand
ACGCCGGCCGCCGGATCAATGTACTCACTCCACGCATAAGGATTGTGCGAAGACGCCCACCCGCTGATATCCGGGTAGAAGCGATGGCCGTGTGCGGCGCCGGGGTGCTCGGTCGCCACGATCTTTATCGCGCCGGATAACTCCTTGAGTATATCGGCACAACATTGTTCTATGGCGGTGGCGAGTGTTGTCGGGTCGGTGGCGGAGGGCCTGGCAAGAACATCTCTGACAAGCGGGTTTGCGCTGTTCCTCTGCAAAATCATGCCGAAGTATAAACCGCTTTTTTGCCCAGCGCTACACGCGAGGTGGTGTAAACACCCCCACCACTCCCTCTCCCCTGGGGAGAGGGAGTGGGTGAGGGGGCCTTATAGTCTGGTCAGACCACGCCCTGGTCAATCATCGCGTCGGCAACCTTGATGAAGCCGGCGATGTTCGCGCCCATGACGTAGTTGCCGTCCTGGCCGTATTCCTTAGCCGTGTCGTGGCACGACTTGTGAATGGCGACCATGATCCGGTTCAACCGCTGATCCACTTCCTCGCGCGACCACGAAAGGCGCATCGAGTTCTGGGTCATTTCCAGGCCGGATGTGGCGACGCCGCCGGCATTCGCAGCTTTGCCCGGTCCGTAGAGTATCTTCTTTTCGAGGAACAAATCCACGGCCGCGGGTGTACTCGGCATATTGGCGCCTTCGCTGATCACGTAACAGCCATTCTTCAACAGTTCCTTTGCCTCGTCGCCGCTGATCTCATTCTGTGTTGCGCTCGGGAACGCGCAGTCGCACTTGATGTACCACGGACGTACGCCATCGCGATATTCGCAGCCGAACTTGTCCGCATATTCCTTGATGCGGCCGCGCTTGATGTTCTTCAGTTCCATGGCCCACGCCAGTTTCTCCGGCGTGATGCCGTCCTTGTCGTAAACGGTTCCGTTGGAGTCGGAGAGCGAAACCGCCTTCGCGCCGAGTTGGTTCAGCTTTTCGATCGTGTACTGCGCGACATTTCCGGAGCCGGACACGGTGCAAACCTTGCCCTTGAACGTTTCGCCGCGCGTCTTGAGCATTTCTTCCGCGAAATAGACGGCGCCATAGCCCGTGGCTTCAGGGCGGATTAGTGAGCCGCCCCACTTCAGACCTTTGCCGGTCAATACGCCGGTGAATTCGTTGCGTAAGCGCTTATACTGGCCGAACATGTATCCGATCTCGCGCCCGCCCACGCCGATGTCGCCCGCCGGAACGTCCGTGTCCGGTCCAATGTGTCGCGCGAGCTCCGTCATGAAGCTCTGGCAGAAGCGCATCACTTCCGCGTCCGACTTGCCCTTGGGGTCGAAATCGGAACCGCCCTTGCCGCCGCCCATCGGGAGGGTGGTGAGCGAGTTCTTGAAGACCTGTTCGAAGCCGAGGAACTTCAGGATGCTCTGGTTCACGCTCGGATGAAAGCGAAGGCCTCCCTTGTATGGGCCAATGGCGCTGTTGAACTCAATTCGGAATCCACGATTCACCTGCACCTGGCCCTTGTCGTCCAGCCATGGCACGCGGAAAACAATCTGACGCTCGGGTTCGACAATGCGCTCGAGAATCTTCTTGTCCTGATACTTTTTGTGGCGCTCGACGACAGGTTCCAAAGACTCCAGCACCTCGCGAACAGCCTGGAGAAACTCCGGCTCGCCGGCGTTGCGCCGCTCAACAACACTGATCACGTCTTGAATGTATCCCACGACCTAACCTTCCTTTCTTTAATGAACAGAAATGCCATTATGACATTACATGTCGATTCAGCATGTTCAGACGGTATATAATAGCCATAAAAACAAAGGCAATCACTTTATTATAGAAAATATATTAATTTATATAACGGCAATATTGCCGTATATAAATCATTTATTAAATGCAGAATTGCCAACTTCTCATTATTAGCTTACAGAGAACGCGGCTTGAAGCGGCATTTGAATACGGCAAAGACGGCGAGTGATGGCGCGACACAGCAAACAGATCAAGCTGATGATATTGAAGGCGCTGCAGGAAATGGGTGAGCCTGCGGGTGCCGCGCGTATTCATGATCGCCTTGCGGCGAATGGGACCATGCTTCAGCCGCGCACGGTACGTTACTATCTTCTGCAGTTGGATCGCGAGGGGCTTACGCGTTTTGTCGGGCGGCGTACTGGGCGGGAAGTATCGGAGCGTGGGCGGGAGGAGCTTGCGCGGGCGAACGTGATTGAGAAGGTCGGATTTGTAGCCGCGAAGATTGATTCGCTCGGATACCGGATGACGCTGAGCTTGGGGTCGGGACAGGGAACAATCATCGCCAATGTCGCGACGATTCGTGAGAACTACCTGGCACGCGCGCTGGAGGACATGAAGCCGGTCTTTGCGCGTAAGCTGGGGATGGGGTCGCGCATTGCAATCGCGCGGGAAACCGAGACGATAGGTGGCTACACTGTTCCGCGTGGACAGGTTGCGATTGCCACGGTGTGCAGTGTCACCGTTAACGGCATTCTGCTCGATGAGGGTATTCCGGTGACTTCACGTTTCGGCGGCTTGCTTGAGTTGTGCGATGGCAAGCCGGTGCGTTTCGTTGAGTTAATTGAATATCGAGGAACGACGCTGGATCCTCTCGAAACATTTATCCAGGCGGGCATGACTCGGGTGCGAGAGTGCTCCCGCACCGGGACGGGCGTGATCGGCGCAAGTTTTCGCGAAGTTCCGTCGGTTGCGTTGGCGGATGTGACGCGGTTGCAGAAGCGCATGGCGGCCTGCGGACTCGGCGGAATCCTCGGCGTCGGATATCCCAATCAGCCGCTTTTCGATATTCCGGTATCGGAAGGGAGGACCGGCATTGTGGTGGTCGGAGGATTGAATCCGATCGCGGCGATTCACGAAGCCGGTGCGCCCGTGGAAATTCAATCACTGGCCGGACTCGAGGAATTCGGACACTTTCAACCTTTCGATCTGGTGCGGGATCGCTTCCCGCGGAATTGAGGCGAACACAAGCAACAAGAACGGGGAAATACATGGACTGCAATAAATTCATCGAGGAACAATCGGCGGAATTGAAGAAAACGGTCGGCGGCGGATTGGCGATCAACGCCTTGAGCGGTGGGGTGGACAGTGCCGTCTGCACCGTTCTTGGGCATCGCGCGCTGGGCAAGCAGTTGAAGACCGTTTTTGTGGATAACGCGATCATGCGCGAAGGCGAACCTCAGCGCGTAGTGTCTGCGTTTGCCGCGATGGGTATTCCGGTGGAATTGGTTGACGCGCGGGCTGATTTTCTCGGCGCGCTGAAAGGCCTTACGGATCCGGAGGAAAAGCGCAAGGCCATCACCAGTACCTTTTATCAGATGGTGTTCGGAAAACTGGTGCGCGAAAGCGGCGCGAAATTCCTGGTTCACGGCACGATCCTCACCGATATCGAGGAAACGGTGGCCGGCATCAAGCGTCAGCACAACATTCTCGCGCAACTGGGCATTGATCCGCAAAAGGAATACGGATACCAGGTCCTTGAGCCCTTGAAGACGCTGCGCAAGGATGGAGTGCGCGCGGTGGCGAAAGCCCTCGGCATGCCGGATGAGATGGTTCACCGCATCCCGTTTCCCGGCCCCGCGCTCGCGGCGCGGATCGTGGGCGAGATCACGGAAGAGCGGCTGGCAACGGTGCGCAAAGCGACGGCGATTGTTGAAGAAGAATTGAAGGACAGCGGCGCATTCCAGTATCTCGCGGTGCTGTTGAACGATTATGCGACAGGCATCCGCAACAACCAGCGCGAATTCGGGCAGATCATTGTCGTTCGTTGCATTGAGAGCGTGGACGCGCGCACCGCGACGGCGACGGAATTGCCGTGGAAGAAATTGAACCGGATATGTGAGCGGGTTGTGGAAATACCGGGCGTCAACCGGTGCCTGTACGACCTGACGCCGAAGCCGCCCGCGACAGTGGAGTATGTTTAGAAACCTGAAACCCGAAACCTGAGCAGATTCTTAGAGGAGCAAGCGATGCCCAAACGCGAAGACATCCACAAAGTCATGATTATTGGTTCCGGTCCGATCATTATCGGGCAGGCGTGCGAGTTCGATTATTCCGGCACGCAGGCGTGCAAGGCGCTGCGCGCGCTGGGATACAGCATCGTTCTCGTAAACTCCAATCCGGCGACGATCATGACCGATCCGGGGACGGCCGACGTAACCTATATCGAACCGCTGAATATTCAGCGCATGGAAGAGATCATTGCGAAGGAACGGCCCGATGCGCTGCTGCCGAATCTCGGCGGGCAGTCGGCGCTGAACCTCGCTTCAGAGCTGGACAAGGCCGGTATTTTGAAGAAGTACGGCGTCCGGATCATCGGCGTGGATATTGACGCGATCGAGCGCGGTGAAGACCGATTGGCGTTCAAAGAGACAATGAAGAAGCTGGGGATCGAAATGCCCGCGAGCGAACTGGCGTATACCGTTGAGGAGGCGGAAGCCATTGCCGGGAAGCTCGGTTATCCCGTGGTCATACGGCCTGCGTACACCATGGGCGGCACCGGCGGCGGCCTCGTTTACAATGTGGAAGAGCTGCGGATCGTCGTGGCGCGAGGAATTGCCGCGAGCCTCATCGGTCAAGTGCTGGTCGAAGAATCCGTGCTGGGATGGGAAGAGCTGGAGCTCGAAATCGTTCGCGACGCAAAGAACAAACTGATCACCGTTTGCTTCATCGAAAACGTGGATGCCATGGGCGTCCATACCGGCGATTCCTATTGCGTGGCGCCGATGCTGACGATTTCAAAAGAATTGCAGGCGAAGCTGCAGGATTATTCTTACCGGATTGTCGAGGGGATCGGGGTGATCGGCGGCACGAACGTACAATTTGCGCACGATCCGAAAACCGGCCGCGTTGTGATCATCGAAATCAATCCCCGCACGTCGCGGTCCTCGGCGCTGGCGTCGAAGGCAACCGGTTTCCCAATCGCGCTCGTTTCCGCGAAGCTTGCGGGTGGATTGACGTTGGAGGATATCCCGTATTGGCGCGACGGCACGCTCGATCAGTACACGCCGTCCGGCGACTACGTGGTCGTGAAGTTCGCCCGATGGGCCTTCGAGAAGTTCAAGGGCGTACAGGACAAGCTGGGCACGCAGATGCGCGCGGTGGGCGAGGTGATGAGCATCGGCAAGAACTACAAGGAGGCTTTCCAGAAAGCGATCCGCTCGCTGGAGAACAGCCGGCACGGGCTCGGTTTCGCGAAGGATTTCAACAAACGCTCCCTGCCGGAGCTGATGCAGATGTTGAACGAAGCGACGAGCGAGCGCCAGTGGATCATGTACGAGGCGCTGCGCAAGGGCGCGACCGTGGAGCAGCTCCACGAGAAGACGTATATCAAGGCGTGGTTCATCCAGCAGATGAAGGAGCTGGTGGAGCTTGAGGAACAGATCCTGAAGCACAAGGGCGGGATGCTGCCGGATGAATTGTTGCGGCAGGCAAAGAAGGACGGGTTTGCGGACAAGTATCTGTCCAAGCTGCTCGGCATTCCCGAGAAAAAGATTCGCGAACAGCGCAAGCGTATCGGGGTTGTTGAGGTGTGGGATGCCGTGCCGGTGAGCGGTGTGGATAACGCGGCCTACTATTACTCCACGTACAATGCTACGGAAGACAAAGTGAAGACCGATGATCGTCGCAAGGTGATGATCCTTGGCGGAGGGCCGAACCGCATCGGGCAGGGCATTGAGTTCGACTACTGCTGCGTTCACGCGGCATTTGCGCTGCGCGACCTCGGCTATGAGACGATCATGGTCAATTGCAACCCGGAAACGGTTTCCACCGACTACGACACGTCCGACAAGCTCTACTTCGAGCCGCTGACGACGGAAGACGTGTTGAGTATTTATGAAAAGGAAAAGCCCGAGGGCGTAATCGTTCAATTCGGAGGGCAGACCCCTCTGAATCTCGCGGCCGACCTGGCGGAAGCGGGAGTGAAAATCCTCGGCACTTCCGTGGATACGATTGCGGCTGCGGAAGACCGCGACCTGTTCCGAAAGATGATGGAAAAACTCGGAATCCCGATGCCGGAATCCGGCATGGCGAGCACACTGGACGAGGCGCTCGTGATCGCAAAGCAGATCGGCTATCCGGTCATGGTCCGTCCCTCGTTCGTTCTCGGCGGGCGGGGCATGGAGGTGGTGCACGACGAGGCGATGCTGCGTCATTACGTCGCCGCGGCGGTGGATGTCACTCCGGAGCGGCCGATCCTGATTGACCGATTCCTTCAGAACGCGCTGGAGGCTGAAGCGGATGCGATGGCCGATGGCTCAGACGCCTTCGTCCCTGCGGTGATGGAGCATATCGAGTTGGCGGGCATTCATTCCGGCGATTCGGCGTGCGTGATTCCACCCGTCACGATTCCGCAGGGAAACCTGGACACGATCTACGATTACACGAAACGCATCGCACGCGAGATGGGTGTGGTGGGGCTGATGAACATCCAGTATGCAATCGAGAAAGGAAAAGTCTATGTCATCGAGGCGAACCCGCGCGCTTCGCGCACAGTTCCGCTCGTTTCCAAGGTCTGCAATGTTTCGATGGCGCGCGTGGCGACCGAACTGATGATGGGCAAGAAGTTGAGCCAGGTCGGGCTCGCGCCAAAAAACATCCCGCACTTCGGTGTGAAGGAATCGGTCTTCCCGTTCAGCATGTTCCCGGAGGTGGATCCGCTGCTAGGACCGGAGATGCGTTCAACCGGCGAAGTGCTCGGTATGGCGGACTCGTTCGGCATGGCCTTCTTCAAGGCGGAAGAAGCCGCCAAGCCGCCGCTGCCGACGGAAGGCACTGTTCTGATCAGCGTTACGGAAAGGGATGAGGCCATCGTCCAGTTTGCCCGGGAGTTTGAGAAGCAGGGGTTCCGCATTCTCGCTACGCGCGGCACGCAGAAGTTTCTGGCCGATGCGGGGGTGAAGGCGGAAATGATCAATAAGTTGCAGGAAGGCCGGCCGCACATCGTGGACGCGATCACGAACAAGGAGATCCACCTGGTGATCAATACGCCGGCTGGAAAGCGGAGCGTTTGGGACGATTCCTATATCCGGAAAGCAGCCATCAAGTATAAGGTTCCTTACATCACGACCATTGCGGCGGCTGTCGCGGCGGCGAAAGGAATTACCGCCATGCGCAAAGGCCGGGGCGGGGTGAAATCCTTGCAGGAATATCATGCCGATATCACATGACATGTGATGTCTGTGCTGAACAGGCAGGAGTGGAGAAATGAAAAAACCTGTCGGATTCGATAACGAGAAATATTTGCGCGAGCAGACCGCGGCGATCCAGGAGCGTGCCGCAAAGGGGCCCAAACTTTATCTGGAGTTCGGCGGCAAATTGTTGTTCGACTACCATGCTTCGCGCGTGCTGCCGGGATTCGATCCGAACGTCAAAATGCGCCTGCTGCAGCAGTTGAAGGATCAGGCCGACGTCCTGTTGTGCATTTATGCCGGCGACATTGCGCGAAAGAAGGTGCGCGCCGATTTCGGTATCACGTACGACGTGGACGCGATGAAGCTGATTGACGACCTGCGCGATTGGGGGGTTACGGTCGGGGGCGTGGTCATTACGCGATATGACGACCAGCCTGCCACGCGCCAGTTCCGCAACAAGCTGGAGCGGCGGGAGGTCAGGGTATATACCCATCGTGCCACGCGGGGATATCCGGCCGACGTGGACTTGATCGTCAGCGACGAAGGATATGGCGCCAACGATTACATTGAGACCTCGAAACCGTTGGTCGTAGTGACCGGGCCGGGACCGGGCAGCGGCAAGCTGGCCACCTGTCTTTCGCTGCTGTATCACGATCATCGTCGTGGCGTGCGGTCCGGTTACGCCAAGTTCGAGACATTTCCGATCTGGAATCTGCCGCTCAAGCATCCCGTGAACATCGCTTATGAAGCAGCCACTGCCGATATCCGCGACTATAACCTGATTGACCCTTTTCATCTTGAGGCTTATGGCAAGACGTCGGTGAACTACAATCGCGACGTCGAGGCGTTTCCCCTGCTGCGGCGGATCCTCGAGAAAATCACGGGCGGCGAAGCGGAGTATCGTTCGCCTACCGACATGGGCGTCAACCGCGCGGGCTTTGGAATTGTGAATGACGAGGTGGTCCGCGACGCCGCGTGCCAGGAGATCATTCGACGTTATTTCCGCTACGCATGCGAATATGCGATGGGCTTTTCTGATCTGGAGTCCGTGCAGCGATGCGAGCGCTTGATGGAAGAGCTGCATCTACGGCCCGAAAGCAGGAAGCCGGTCCTGCCGGCGAGGCATGCGGCGGATGAGGCACAGAGCGGCGGAAAGGGGAACGAGGGCATTTACTGTGGCGCCGCGATCGAGCTTGCGGACGGCAGTATCGTGACAGGGAAAAACTCGCCGCTCATGCATGCCGCATCGAGCTTGATTCTGAATGCCGCCAAGCAGTTGGCGGGCATGCCGGACAACATTCATCTTCTGCCGCCGTCCATCACCGCGGCGATCGGGGCCATGAAGCGCGAAATCATGAACCGCAAGACGGAAAGCTTGAGTCTCGACGAGACGCTGATCGCGCTCAGCATCAGCTCGACTTCCAATCCCGCCGCCCAAGTTGCGCTGGAGAAGCTCAAGGAGCTTGCGGGTTGTGAAATGCACATGACGCACATCCCGACGCCCGGCGACGAAGCGGGACTGCGCCGTCTCGGGGTCAACCTTACGACCGACCCGAACTTCCCGAGTAAAAACCTGTTTTCGGGCTGAGTTTTCATTCCACTCAGATGTCCTCCGCAGGCAATATATCTGTCATATAAAATCGCGGCCGCGACGCCATGTGAGAGTGAAGATTGATCGCGAAGAGTTTCAGAACGTGCGATTCAGTGCAGGCGACCGAGAATGTACAGCCAGTTCGCAAGAACCAAGGCGAGGAAGAGCAGGACGATTCTGCATAGCGAAAAACCTTTGATTCGCAAACGCGGATAGCGACCGATCACAACGATCCACGAGTAAGCAGAGTAGATGACGCTCATTAATCCCGCTGAAACCATCAGGGGCTGTGTGCGGAACGCCGACCCTATATGTCCGCTCTTCAGTAGCAGCAGCGCGCGATAGGATCCGCATGTGGGGCAAGGGGTGTGCGCTAAATGCTTAAAGAGACATGGCGGGATGAAGCGCTCAGGCATCATCGCGGCGATCACGATCAGCAGGATTAGTGCGGTGAAGATGCAGACACCGAAGACCATTTCGTAGTCCTCGTCCCGTTCAGAAAGCTTTCGCCATTCCAAGCACATGGTATCTTTAACGAGTAAGGGACAACCCCGCATTGCGCGGGATTGTCCCATGCCTCAACAAATCATGATGTCCTGAAATCAGACCTTCGTAATGCCCTTGAACCAGTCCTCGGCATATTTCCCGATTACCGGTACAGGCTTCTGCAGGCCTTGCACGGCGTTCATCAGACCCATGACCGCCAGGACCAGAAGGAATATCATTCCGGCTGGAAGCAGGATTACGCCGATGCACACGACCATCAGAAGAGAGCCGACAACTCCGACGGCGATACCAGCCAACCAAATCATCAGGCATTGCTTGGCATGGTAGAGCGAAAAATCGTTGTTTCGCATGATCAGGGGAACAAGAAAGAACGGTATGCTTATGAACGAAAGAGCATACGAAAGAATGGCGAAAGTCCTTCCTTCCTCCACATCCTTTGACAATGGGGCTCCTGCCGTGGGCGGAACAACTTCAGGCTCTTGTGGTTTCTGTTCTTCTGTCATAGGGCTGCCCTTTCTTCTTAATGGCCTGGACTCATGTTTCGTGATGTATTTTCAACGATCATCTTGGATGCACAAGAAAAAAAGACCGGCCGGACTTTATGTCCGGCCGGCCAATCTCTGACAAAGACCGTCAAGGCAGACTGTCGCAATTCTTATTTCTTCGACTTGGCAGCCTTCTTGCCCTGAGCTTTGAGCAAGGCGGTTACTTCCGCCTCTGCCGCCAACCAATGGGCGTGCGAATCACCGGAAAAACCGGCTTTTTCAGCCCTGAAATAGGCGGCCTGCTCGATCATCTTGAGTCGCTCTTCCGGTGTAACCGTAACGGCCGCAGCCTTCGGGGCTTTGGGTGCTATAGTTCGCTTGCGCGGAGCTGCATTTCCCGAGGCAATCGCAGAAACGGTAGCAATTTTCGGAGCGGCCTTAGAGGCCTTTGCACTGGATTTTGTTTTCTTAATCTGGCCCATATCTCTTCCCTCCTGTTCTCAGTATCCCGTGGCCAAACGGGAACATGCGGCGCACTTTACTACTACCTCGATGGATTGCAAGCGTTATGATGGTCAGGAATTTGTTGCTTCCCGTAAGCGGCTCCGGGGTATATGGTTAGCGCGCATGAACATTAAAAAAACAGTGGAAGAAGTCCTTTCGAGTTGGATTCAGGATGCTTTTTCAACGGCCGGTATTGATCTTGGCGCAACGGGAATCGGCGCAGTATCCGTGAATCCAGCATCCGATGACCGGTTTGGCGATTATCAATGCAACGCGGCGATGTCGTTGGCCAAGTCATTGAAGAGGAATCCCCGCGATGTTGCCCAAAGCATCATACAAGCGGCGGCTCCACACGAAGCAGTTGCCAAGGCTGAAGTGGCCGGCGCCGGTTTCATCAATATTCATTTGAATCCGGAATGGATGGCGCGGCGGCTGGAGGCAATCGAGCAGGATGACCGGGTAGGCGCTCCCGGAGTCGGCGATGGCCGGACCGTTGTTATTGACTATTCAAGCCCCAACGTGGCCAAGCCAATGCATATCGGCCATATCCGATCCACCGTTATCGGCAATGCGTTGGACCGTATGCATCGGTTTCTTGGATATCGGGTGATTGCGGACAACCATATTGGTGATTGGGGAACCCAGTTTGGCATTCTGATTCTCGGTTGGAAACGGGAGCGGAATGAAGAGCGGTTGCTTGAAGATCCGATCACGGAACTGGAACGGATCTACAAAGCGACAAACGCTGCCTGCGATGCGGATCCCGCGCAGCGTGAGCTGGCACGCCAGGAACTGGTAAAGCTGCAGCAGGGTGATCCGGAGAATCTCGCGATATGGGAGAAGATGCAGCATCTTTCGCAAGACCAGTTCAACGAGATGTACACACGTTTGGATGTCCGTTTCGACGTGACTCTGGGCGAGAGTTTTTATAACCCGCAACTCTCCGGCGTCGTGGAAAATCTTATGGCGTCCGGTGTTGCGCGCGAATCGCTTGGCGCCATCGGTGTGTTTTCGGATGGAACAATGCCGCAAAAGGAAGATCCTTTCCTTATCAGCCGGGACGGCGAATGGGTAGATAACCCTTGCCTGATTCGCAAAAGCGACGGCGGCTTCAACTATGCGACGACCGATCTGGCTACGCTGGCCTATCGCGTCGAAGAATGGGCACCCGAAACCATTGTCTATGTAACCGATGGCCGGCAGCAACTGCACTTTCGACAGATCTTTGCAGCGTTTCGCCGATGGCGTCCGGATGTCCATGTGCGCCTGGAACATATCTGGTTCGGCACAATACTTGGCCCTGATGGCAAGCCGTTCAGAACCCGTTCAGGCGAGACGGTAAAGCTGCGAGACCTTCTCGACGAGGCAGAGGAGCGAGCCTTTGCGCTGGTGACGGAAAAGAGCCCGCATCTTGACGAACCAACACGGCGAAGAATTGCCCGGGCCGTGGGATTAGGGGCGGTCAAGTACGCCGATCTGATGTCCAACCGCCAGAACGATTACATCTTTAATTGGGACAAGATGCTGTCGTTTGATGGGAATACAGCCCCGTACCTCCAGTATGCGTGCGCACGCATTGCGAGCGTGCAGGACAAGTACCGGGAGCGTTTTAATGGTATGGATCCAACCGGACACCCTATCGTCCTGGGCGATCCTCTGGAGCGCAAGCTGGGCCTTCGCCTGGTGCAGTTTCCGGATGTCGTGGTTCGCTCGGCCAGACAGTACCGACCGAACGTCCTGGCAGATTACTTATACGACCTTGCACAGGTATACAGCGCATTTTATCAAAACATCCCATTCCTCAAGGCGGAGGAGGGGGTGCGGGAGAGCCGTGTGCGGCTGTGCGATGTGACCGCAAAAATACTACGTTGCGGGCTCGATTTGCTGGGGATCGAAGCACCGGAGAGAATTTGATTATCCCTCCCGGCTATCCACCCCGCGTTCCAGTTCACCCTGCTTGCGCAGTTCGCGCTTCATGATCTTGCCGGCCGCGTTCTTCGGAAGCTCATCGAGGAAATTGAATTTCCGCGGCACCTCGTGCCGGCCCAGATTGTCCAGGCAGAATTGCCGGAGGTCGCCGGCGGTTGCCTGTTGATCGGGCTTGAGCGATACGTAGGCGACAGGAATTTCTCCGTGCAACTCGTGGGGTTCGCCGATCACGGCCGCTTCGCGGATTGCCGGGTGGCGATACAGCACTTCCTCCACCATGCGCGGATAAACGTTCATGCCGTTGACAATGACCATGTCCTTCTTTCGGTCCACGATGCTGAAGTAACCATCTGCATCCCGTGTGCCGAGGTCGCCCGTGCGAAACCATTCGCCAAAGAATGCCTGTGCCGTATCTTCGGACAACTTCCAGTAGCCCTTCATCACGTTCGGACCGCGAACGCAGATCTCGCCAATCTCTCCGTTCGGCAGTTCCTTGCCATCCTCGTTCATGATACACATTTCCACGAGGGGCAGGGGGAGTCCGATTGTAGCGGGTTTGCGCAGACCGCCAATCGGATTGACGCTGGTGCATGGGGAACATTCAGTGGGCCCATCGCCTTCATGAATTGCGACCCCGAATCGCTCTTCGAACTGTTTCATGATTTCGACGGGCATGGCGGCGCCCCCGGAGATCGCGTATTTCAGCCTGGCCACCTTTTCAGTGTGTTCCGGCGGGAGTCGCAGCATCACGTTGTACATGCTGGGCACAGCCATGAAATGCGTGACGCACTCCTTGTGAATGATTTCGGCGGCCTGGACCGGGTCGAATTTCGGGACAGGCACAATGGTGCATCCGTGAAGCAGCGGCGCCAGCATGCACGCGGTGGCGGCGAAGGCGTGAAACATGGGCAGCACCACGATAACCACGTCCTTGCCCGGCTCGAAACGCAGAGCGCGCATGATGCTGTAGGTATTCGCCGCAAGATTTCGATGTGTCAGCATCGCGCCTTTCGGTCTGCCTGTTGTGCCCGAGGTGTAAAGTATGGCGAGAAGGTCCTCCGCCGGATCAATTGTTACAGCGGGAGGAGTCGCATGGGTTGCGATCATGTCCTGGAAACTCAGGTCGTCCGGATCAGCCTTGTTCGTTCCAATGCAAACCTTGAAAGCAACGGCGGGAACGGTGGATGCCATGGCGGTAACGGCCGGCGCAAAGGCTTCGAAATAGCATAACGCCTTTGCTTCCGCATCGGACAGAATGAATGCGATTTCCTTCGGATTGAGAAGCAGGTTCACCGGAACAACGACGGCGCCGACTTTTGAGATGCCGAAGTAAGCGATGACGAAGGCGTCGGAATTCACGCAGTAAAGCCCAACGCGGTCCCCCTTTTGAATGCCTTTTGCCGCGAGTGATGCGGCAAACCGGTTGCTCAGCGCGTCGAGCGACGCATAGTCCAACATGCGACCCGCAAATACAATCGCACGATTGTGAGGGTATCGGCGGACGCTTTCGCGGAAAAGATCGGGAATGCTGAGGTTGGACGGCCACGAGGTTGTGTCGTTCATTGCGTTAATCCTCCGGATTCAAGCGGTTGATAGCAGAGGATCAAGGCATGCGCAAGAAAAGGGATTTATTTTTTGCCGCCCCTTAACAGCGGCCGCTGCTGCAGGCCGTCAGCCATCAATACTGATACTCGCTGCCGCCGATGAACTCGCGGATCAATGATTTCACCGGAATAGCGCTGTCGTCCGCCATTTCCGTCATCGGATTCAGCATTTCATACACCCGCTTGGCGCGCATGTAGGCGTCCTGCCGCTTTCCATCGTCCTGGTACAGCTCCATGGCCTCGGGCAGGAACTTGAAGAGCCGATTCTTCAGGACCGGCAACTCGAACGGCATCGCGCTGTTTACAAGGTAGTCCACGGTGCCGATGAACGGGATGATGTTGCGCAGTTCGCTGCGGCGCACGTAATGCCAATGCGCCAGTGTCTGCAGAGGCTTGAGGTTGCGATGCCAGCTGTCGCGGATCATGCGGCGCAACATGCGATTGTCCGCCCAGCGCATGAATACGCCGTCATCGGTGCGCACCTGTCCCAGCGTCTCAATGTAGAGACGGAACTTCTGCTTCGCCGGGATACTCTTGGTCATGTCTTCGTACAACCCGTGCAGGCTGTCAATGAGCAGAATCTGGTTCTTCTTCAGGCTCATTTCGTGAACGTCCAACTGGCGCTTGCCGGTCTTGAAGTCGTAATGCGGCGTTTTGATCTTTTCGCCGTTCAGCAGCTTGACCAGGTGTTCATTGATGAGCGGGAGGTCCAGCGCCTGCGGCGTCTCGTAATCGTAATCGCCAAACTCGTCCTTGGGATGCATTTCCAGATCGAAGAAGTAATGGTCCACGTTGATCGCCACGAGTTCCTGGCCCGCCTCCTTGAGCTTCTCGCTGGCCTTGATCGTCGTGGTGGTCTTGCCGGACGAGGAGGGGCCGGCAATAATGACGATCCGGACATCGGGCAGTCGTTCGATCATTTTGACTGCGCCCGCGGTCACTTCATCGTGATAGCGCTTTTCACAAGCGTTCACGAGGTCGGGGTATTGACCGTTCGCAATGATCTCATTGATGCCGCTGACGGTTTCACAGCCGTGATCCATGTTCCAGCGAAGCACCTCGTAAATCTTCTTGTACGGGATGTTGTCCGTGGCTTCGATCCGCTGGGTCGCGCGAAGGGCGCGCGCTTCGGCGCGCGCATGGCGGTAGATGATGTAGGCCCGGGCGGTCTTCACATGGCCGTGCTTGATCAGGGTGGCTTCGACCATGTCTTGAACGTCTTCAACGGAAGGGGTGCATCCGGGGGTCCACGTCTGAAAGAGGGCGTGTTCAACCTGCTTGGCGAGGAATTCGGCCATCTCGCGATCCTTCCCACCTACGGAAGCGGCCGCCTTGAAAATGGCGGTGGCGATGCGATCTCGATCGTAATCCACCAGGTTGCCGTCGCGCTTGAGTATTTTGGTGATCGGGGGCTTGTTCTCGCTCATTGTTTACTCCTTCCGCATGTTCGCGCCTTTTAAAGGGCGCTTTTGAACTCGAAAGCCGTCCATTGAACTGCTGTGACCCGCGTCAGTCGCCGAACTCGAGGAACCCGTCGAGCTTGCGCAACCGAGTGGGATGTCGCATTTTCCGGAGCGCCTTGGCCTCGATCTGCCGGATGCGTTCGCGCGTCACGTTGAACTTGCGGCCTACTTCCTCCAGTGTGCGCGAATAGCCGTCGGTCAAGCCGAACCGAAGTGTCAGGACTTCCTGTTCGCGCTCGGTCAATGTTTTGAGAACATCCTGGAGGCGTTCTTTCAGCAAGCTGTAGGCGGTCATTTCGGACGGATTTTCCGCCGACTTGTCCTCGATGAAATCGCCGAAATGGGTATCTTCGCTGTCGCCCACCGGGCTTTGCAGCGAGATCGGCTGCTGCGCCATTTTCAGCACGGCACGCACGCGATCCACGGGCAGGTTCATTTCTTCCGCCACCTCTTCGGGCGTCGGCTCCCGGCCGAACTCCTGCACGAGTTGCTTCTGCACGCGCATGAGCTTGTTGATCGTCTCGATCATGTGCACCGGGATGCGGATGGTACGCGCCTGGTCTGCAATGGAGCGCGTGATGGCCTGCCGGATCCACCAGGTTGCGTAGGTGCTGAACTTGTAGCCGCGCCGGTACTCGAATTTTTCAACGGCCTTCATCAGGCCCATGTTGCCTTCCTGGATCAGGTCGAGGAAAGAGAGGCCGCGGTTCGTATATTTCTTGGCGATGCTGATAACAAGGCGAAGGTTGGCTTCCACCATCTCGGTCTTGGCGCGAAGACCCTTGCGCAACCATTCCTTCAGTGCGCGGTATTCGCGTTCGAAGACATCGGCGTTCATACGCTGATCATCCTCGAATTGCTTCAGCTTGCGCAGCTCGTTCTTCAGCGCGTCCGCGTGCGCTTTCGTGCGTCCGCTTTTTTCCAGCTTGCGGATTGCGTCGGTACAGGCCTTCAGCCGCTGGGCGCATTCATCCGCCGTGGTGACGAAATCCTCTACGGCTTTCTGCTTGAAATGCAGCTTGTCCAGCAGTTCGCCCAACGCGTCGCGCGTCTGGAGAAAGGTTTTCTCCTTGCGTTGCTTGGCGGTTTTGCTCAATCGCTTCTGGGTTTCGTGAAACTTTTTTCCGGTCGCGGTGTGTTGGCGGAGAATGGACTTGGTCAGGCCGGGGAGCGTCTTCAGATAACGCTCACGGCTGTCCACGTGCTTATCGCTGATGATGCGGTCGAAACGTTCTCTTCCCGCCACCAGGCGTTCGGACAGGCCGAGGTAAGCCGAGGTCGCGAAACCAAACGTGTTGAAGAGCTTCCGGGAATTGATCTCCGCTTCTTCAATCCGTTTGGAAATCTCGACTTCCTGCTCGCGGGTCAGCAGCGGCACCTGGCCCATCTGCTTGAGATACATGCGGACCGGATCGTCGAGGACATCCACTCGCTGCGCGAGCTTGGCCCGCTCTTCCTTTTCCATCTGCGACTTGAATTTCTGTTCGTCCGAGTCCTCGATGACTTCTATGTCCATGCCGCGCAGGAGAATGAGAATGCCGTCGAACTCCTCCGGGCTTACCACGCTTTCCGGCATAACCTCGTTGACATCATCATAGGTGAGATAGCCCTGCTCCTGTGCGAGCTTGATGAGCTCTTTGAGCTTTGCATTCCGCTCATCGCGGTTTACCCGGATCTGGACGACATCGCCTTTCGTTGCGCTTTGGCGGGCCGCCGCCTTGTCAGGTTGGCCCTCCGCCGATTCCTTTTTGCGCCCTGCCGTTGCCTTAACAGATTTAGCCTGAGGGGCTTCCGCCGATTTTTTAGTTGCCTTGCTAGAAGTTTTTTTCACTGACTTTGCCATTTGTTCCCCGAAAAAAGACAGACTTCACCCTAATTATAGCCACAAAGGTCAAAGACTATTTCCAAAACAGGCGCTTCCGTCAAGAGCAACAGAGTATTTTTTTTCGGTCGGACAAGCGTTTGAGGAGAAATCAGGGGGCAATATCCGATTGGAACAAAGGGGAATGGCTTGATTCCAGGCCCCAAAGTTCAAGAGCATTCAAGAACCTGCTGCGCTTGATCCCATCCCTGTTGCAGCGTCTTGATATCAATCGTGATTTGTGCGCACTCGTAGGTCAGGCGCTCCAGTTCGCTGCCCTGCGCCTGCATCATTTGCTGGCGGATGTCGTGTCGTTTTCGTTCAAGTGCCTTGCGCCATATTCGCAGGATTAAATCGCGGACTGCGTCTTGCGTGGGGATATCAACGCCGCAAACTTTTTTCGGTGCCATCTGCACCTGGGCGGCAAGGCGCTGACATTCTTCATCCTCACCGGCCAGCGCCGTCATGATGTTCAGTTCCGGCTCCACGGTTTGCTGAATGAGCAAAGAAAGGATCTTCCGACATGCCGGATCCGTGAGGTGATCCATGGGCAGAAAGGCGTCCACCATCGGGGCCAGTTCTCCATGTTGAGCGAGCAACTCAGCCAGCGCAACTTCCTCGGGAGGATGAGGGGTGGTGGGGTTGGGTGTGAATTTTGCCTCGGGAACTCGGGCCGAACCCCGCCTCAGTTTTCGCTGCAAGTCGGCGCGCAGCGCCCTTTCACCGACACCGAGTTCGTGCGCGGCCTGCCGCAACATCTGGTCCCGCTGCACTTCGCTCGGCGCCCGCGCGATCATGTCGAGCACGGTGCTCGCTGCGCGCATTAATGACGCTTCGTTCTTCAGGTCTTCACGGGAGCGCAAAACATCCACCTGAAAGCGAAGCGCAGATTGCGCGTCGTTAATCAAACGCCTGATTGCCTCGCCGCCTTCTTTGCGGATCAGCGAATCGGGATCCTCGCCCTTGGGCAAAGAGGCGACGCGGACGCTGAATCCACCCGCCGTCAAGATATCAGCAGAGCGCAACGCGGCATCCTGTCCGGCCCGATCGGCATCGAGGACGACGACGACCGAGTCGGCGAATCGTTTGAGCAGTCGCGCGTGCTCTTCCGTCAGGGCGGTCCCCTGCGCGGCGACCGCGTTTTCAATGCCGGCGATATGGCAGCGGATGACGTCAATCTGGCCTTCGCACAGCACGGCGGTGTGGGCATCCGCGATGGCGCGGCGAGCGCGGTCGAGGCCGTAAAGGATGCGGCTCTTCCGGAACAGCGCGGTTTCGGGGCTGTTCACGTATTTTGCGGTTTTTGCGTTGGGGTCGAGCGAGCGGCCGCTGAAAGCAACCACGCGGCCGATCTCGTCGCGAATCGAAAACATGAGGCGGTTACGGAATCGGTCGCTGTAATCGGGGTCCTGTTCGGATTTTACGATCAGCCCCGCAGCTTCGAGCATCGCTTCCGGAACCTTCTTCTTGCGCGCCCATTTCACGAGCGCGTTGCGCGTGGCGGGCGCATAGCCGATCAGGAAATCCTTGGCGGTCTGGATGCTGATGTCGCGGCCCTGAATATACTTGCGGGCCGCGTCGGCGGAGGGCGATTCCAACAGGGCGCGATGATAAAGCATGGCGACTTCCTCGTGTATGCGAAAGAGGGAGTCCTTGTTATCCTGGGCCGCGGCCTCGCCTTCAGTCCATTCCACGCGGATACCGGCGCGCTGCGCCAGCATGCGCGCGGCCGTGGAGAAATCCACGTTTTCATATTGCATGACGAACTTGAACACGTCGCCGCCCGCGCCGCAACCGAAGCAGTGAAAAATCTGGCGCTGCGGATTGACGTGGAACGAGGGTGTTTTTTCCTTGTGGAAAGGGCAAAGGGCTTTGTAACTCGATCCGGAACGTTTGAGCTGGAGATAGGTGCCGAGCACTTCCGCGATCTCGTTTGCATCGCGGATTTGTTCGAGCGTGGCCTTGGGGATGATCTTGCTCATGGCATACGGCCTAATCCCAGTCCTCGTCGTCCCAGTCCGGCTCGATAGTCTTTGTCTTTTCTTCTTCCGGGGCGACGGGGGTCTCTTCGGCGGGGAATCGCAGGACGGGATGTTTTTCCGCCAGCGATTCATAGAATGGGCGCAGACGGTTTGCGGCGATGCGTCCGAAGACGGATTCCTCCGCCACAAGCTGCCGTAACGATTCCTGCGGCCAGAGGCTGAAGAAAAGAAGAACGACGGAAACGAGTACGGCGGCGTGCAGAAATCCGGCGAGCGCGCCACCCAATCGTTCAATGCGTCCCTTGAACGAGAACTCGAGAATGCTGCGCAATAACAGGCGCAGGATGCGCATCAAAATGTAGGCGCCCATGACGACCAGCGCAAAGGAAACCACGTAGGCCCCGTCTTCTGTCAGGCGGCTGTTCTTTACGAGATAATCGCCGATCGGACGAAAGAAATACCATCCGGCAAAAAGTGAGATGACCGCGCTTCCCATCGCCGCCAACTCGCCGGACAGTCCCTTGAGCAGTCCCCGTGCAGCGCCGAGAAGCACAATGACAAGGACGATGATATCCACGATGTTGAATTGGGGCAGGTCGCTCATTTGTTCGTCCGATCGTTCTTTCGGGAAACGATAACGCGCGGCGCGGCCACAAGCAAGACCGTAGGAATTGTCCGGGGAGTGCTCGCGGGCCGGAAAAAACCCCTCACGCCAGGATTAGTCCAGCTCGTAACCCAGCATTGTGTCATCTTCAAAGAGAAAACGGCCGACGAAGGGCTTGTGTTTAAGCATGAGGGGAACCCAGACGTGGTCGTCCTGCCACATGCGGTCGTAAGGAATTTTGTCGAGCGGTGTCCAGATCGGGATCGCCTCGTCCGTCTCCTGCGGCTCGCCGACGCAGTCCTTGGCGGTGAAGACATAGCCATGGATGGAGAATCCATCCACGAACTGGAACTTAAGCTCGCCAGCCTCGCGCACCCCCGTCGGCGTTACGAGCAGCTCCTCCTCGACCTCGCGAATCGCGGCTTGCAGCGGGGATTCGCCCGGTTCGATCCGTCCGCCCGGGCCGTTGATCTTCCCCGCGCCAAGCCCCTTCTTCTTGTGGATGAGCAGCACCTGTCCGTCGCGGATGACGAAAAGCAACGTGGCCCGCTCGCGCGGAACCCAGGCGGACCAGTCAACGTCGGAGAGCGTGTTGTAGAGGCGGGGTGAGTTCATGAGAGACCAAGGGGAGTGATGGGGTAATGGAGTGGTGGAGTGGTGAAAAGAAGGCCCAATGTCTGGATGCTGTCTTCCAGTACTCCAATACTCCAGCACCCCATCACTCCATTCTCCTTATACATAAAAATACTTCGCCTGCGGGTGGTGCGCGACAAGCGCGCAGGTCGTCACTTCCGGTTGCATCATGAAGTTTTCGGTTACCTGCACGCCGATGTCGCTCGCGTGGACGAGATCGCAGCACACCTTGTTCATCGAGAGGTCGGGGCATGCGGGATAGCCGAAGCCATAGCGCGAGCCGCGATACTTTTGCGTAATATAATCCTGCAAATCCAGCTTGGGGTCCGGGAAGCCCATCTCCGCGCGCATCCTCGCGTGCCAGTATTCCGCGAGTGCATCGGTGACTTCCACGGCAAACCCGTGCAGAAGGAAATAGTCCTGGTATTGATCGCGCTTGAGCAGACGCACGTTTTCCGTTTCCAGGCCGGCCCCGAGCGTGACGACCAGGAATCCTGCGAGATCTTCGTCGCGCCGGAAAAAGTCCGGGATGGAAAGGAACGGCGACTTGCCCTGTCGGGGGAAGGTCATCGGGATCGCGTCTCCGCCACCGGCAGGTTGCACGAACAGCGTTTCGCCTTTGCTGTGACACCTGAAATAACCATAGGCCACACGCGCCTGCAGGAGACCTGTTTCGATGCACTCCTTCTTCATGCGGGCGAGTTTCGGTTGCACTTCCTCGCGCAGGATGCGCTGGTATTCTTCGGCGGAAAGCTTGCCGCGCCGGTAACCCCACCGTCCGCGGATCAGCGCGGTGTCGTTGAGATAGGGATAAACCTCGTTCAAATCCACGGATTTCACGATGCGGTGTCCGATGAACGGCGCGCGCGGCGCGGGCAGGGACAAGTCCACCTCTATCCGCGGAGCTTCGACTTCAACGGCCGGCTGTTGAGGGAGCGTGGGCACGGTTTTCTCAAGGCGTCCGGTTTCCGCGAGTTCGCGCATGCGTGCAAGACCCTCAAAAGCGTCCCGGCAATAAACGACCGGTTCGGAGTATTTCGGCTGGCAGGCATCGGCCACGAAGCCGGGAGTCAGCGCCGCGCCGCCTAGAAAGATCGGAATGCGAATTTCGGACGCCTCCAGTGCCTTCATGTTCTCCGCCATGATCGCGGCGGACTTGACGAGCAGTCCGCTCATGCCCAGTACGTTTGCCTTGTGCTCGCGCACGGCCTGCATCATCTGTTCGACCGGCACTTTGGTGCCGAGGTTCACCACGCGGAACCCATTATTGCTCAGAATGATGTCCACGAGATTTTTGCCGATGTCGTGCACGTCGCCCGAGACCGTCGCGATGACCATCGTCCCGCGGCCCGAGGCGGAATCATCCTTCTTCATGTGCGGCTTGATCAGGTCCACCGACTTCTTCATCACCTCGGCGGATTTGAGGACGAATGGAAGCTGCAGGATGCCGTCGTTGAACAACCGGCCGACTTCCTTCATCGCGGGCACGAGGATATTGTTGAGGATATCTTCCGCGCTGTATTTCTCAAGCAGCGGAGGGATGGCGATAGCCAGCGGAGGAATTTTGCCTTTCACGACCGCTTCCGTCAGCACTTCCTCCGGCGTTTTTGTGGCGAGGTCCGCCTCCGGTTCCTCGGCGGTGCGGCCCTCGAAGAAGTTGATGAAATTTTCGATCGGATCGCCTTTTGACCGGTCGTTGTGCAGCAACGCTCGCGCGACTTCGATGGCGTCCGGCGCGATCTGGTTCAGCGGCGCGACGGTGGCGACATTAATGATGCATGCGTCCATGCCGGCCTTGAGGCACTCGTCGAGGAAAAGCGCATTCAGCACTTTGCGCCCGGCCGGTTTCAGCCCGAACGATATGTTGGAAAGTCCGAGCACGGTTCGAACGCCGGGTATTTCAGCTTTGATGCGACGGATCGCTTCGATCGTTTCCATCGCCGCCGTCCGCAGTGTTTCATCGCCGCTGCCGATCGTGAAGGTCAGCGTATCAATCAGCAGATCGCCGCGCCGCAACCCGCGCTTCTCGCAGAACTCGACCAATCGCTTTGCGATCTCGACCTTGCGGTCGGCCGTCATGGCCATGCCGGTCTCATCAATGGTCAGGCAGACCACCGCCGCTCCGAAACGGCGCGCCATCGTAACGAGCCGTTCCGCCTTCTCCTCGCCGGATTCGAAGTTGATGGAGTTCAGGATCACGCGCCCGCCGTAGAGCTTCAGCGCGGATTCCATGACATCCACTTGCGTGGAATCAATCATCAGCGGCAGCCGGCATTCCTGCGCCGCGCGCGCGACGAGGGTGACCATGTCTTTCGTTTCATCGCGCCCGGCGTATGCGCAACTGAGGTCGAGCACGTGCGCGGCCGCTTCCTCCTGTTCGGAGAGAATACCGAAGGCACCGTCGTAATCGTCGGCCAGCAGCGCTTCCCTGAACTTTTTCGAGCCGGTTGCGTTCGCCCGTTCACCGACATAGAGCGGGGGCGGTTCCTGTGAAAGCTCGATCGGCCCGAACACGCTGACGACCTGTTCCGGCGTCGCCGTCTGCCGGTCGGGCGCAACGAATCCATTCAGATCCTCGCGCAGCGCACCGATATGTGCGGGCGTTGTGCCGCAGCAACCGCCGACGACATTCAATCCGATTTCGCGCACCATCCCGCCGAGGGTTTCGGCGAAAGGCGCTGGTTCGAGTGGATATTTCGCCCCCGTGGGGGTTAGGATCGGGAGTCCGGCGTTCGGCATGCAGGCGATCAACCCCGGCCAGTTTGCCGCGAGGTAATCCAGGTGAATGCGCATTGCCTCGGGGCCTGTGGCACAGTTCAGGCCGAGGATGTCTATGGGGAAGGGCGCCAGCGTGGCCACGACAGCGCCGATGCTGGAGCCGATGAGCAGCGTGCCGGTTTGTTCGACCGTGACCGAGACATAGAGGGCCTTGCCGGATTTGCGGCCAAGCGCCTTGTCGAAAGCGACGAGGCCGGCCTTGATCTGAAGAAGGTCCTGGCAGGTTTCGAAAAGAATGCCGTCCGCACCGCCCTCGGCGAGCCCTTCAATCTGAATCTGAAGCGCGTCGCAGAGCGCATCGAATCCGACTTGCCCGAGCGTGGGCAATTTCGTGCCGGGACCGATCGAGCCGAACACAAAACGAGGCCGGCCGGGAGTGGCGGCGGAATCCGCCGCCTCCCGCGCGACCTTTGCGGCGGCGATATTGATTTCCCTTGCGCGCTCGGAGAGATTGTATTCGCCCAGCGTGATTGCGGAAGCGCCGAAACTATTGGTTTCCACCGCGTCGCTGCCGGCATTGAAGTAGGCAAGGTGGATGTCGCGGATGATATCGGGTGCCGTGACGCAGAGCAACTCGTTGCAGCCTTCGCGGCCTTCCCATGCCGGGGCAGGGATTTCGCGCGCCTGAAGCTGGGTGCCCATGGCCCCGTCCATCAGGAATATCTCTTTTCCAATCCGTTCGATAAGCTGCATGTCCGCATCCTTTGTTGCG
>CAZTYH010000009.1:54227-55779 GCA_964617565.1 uncultured Verrucomicrobiota bacterium | reverse complement strand
AAAAGAAGATCGGCGCCTGCCTGAACAATTCCCTCGGTTTCGGCGGCCATAACGCCACCTTGTGCTTCAAGGCGGTGTAGCCCGGCTTTCTTTGTTTCAGGTCCGTTCCTCAAAATCGGATTGGGCGTCAGCCCTGTCCTGTAATCGGAAAAGCTGTTCGGGAAAGCGCTGACTGGGTATGATCCTCTGGTGATGAGCAAGGGGTGTCTACGAAACATGGGCAGGGCGTTCACGATGCTCTATGCTTTCTTGTGTGCGCTGGTCCTTGTGCTGCCGATCGGAGGGTGCGCCACACAGGGGGTCCTGGATATGAAGCTGGGACGCCGCATCGGGGGCGAAGGCTTTCTGCCGCCGGAGTATGTTTCCCAATCCGCGGACGACAGCATAACGCTTCGCATCCTTTATCAGGACGTATCAACCCCCGGCATGTATTGTATCGAAACGACTGTCGCGGCTTCGAAAATGCTGGATCTCATTGAGAAGTCCGGAAGGAATACAACCAACGGGATTCCCATGGTGGACGTGGTTGCATGCATTGTTGCGGGGGAGAATCACTGGGTGGATGAGCTCCCCCTGAATGCCGCGGCCCGCTTTGAGCGCTCGCCGTGGCAGGGATATTTGTCGTGGTTATACGGTACGCCGGGATACGAGCAGAAGCAAAATGCGTTTGTCATCTATCACGATCTTCGATTCGACGGCCGGAGGCAGCAAGTGGCGTTCGAAGGGCGGTCCCACTACAACGAGGAATGGGCCTGGTGGTCTATGCCCGCGGAAATCATTCTGCTGGTCCCGGCGGTATGTTGGGATGTGCTCACCGCCGTGGTGCAAATCCCGGTCTATACTGCAAGAGACGCTGTGTCTGCCGGGCTGAATCTTGGGGATCCGGGCGTCGGCAATCCCTGGCGCCGGCTTGATAAGTCGGAACGCTTCTTTTCGCCTCACCTTGTGGATGCGCCACGTCGCAAGATCCTGGTGACGCTGCCCGTTTATGACGATATCCAATACAGGGACATCAGCATGGAGAACACCCGGGCCGCATATGAAAGATATGTCGCGGCGTGGCCGGATGGAAGGCATGTGTCTCAGGCGCGCGCGAGGATTGCCGAGTTTCAGGATCTTGAAGATCAGGATCGCTTCAATGCGTCAATGTACTCGCTCTCGGAATTACAGAACTTTCTCGAGGCGCGCCCGTCGAGCAAGTATGCGGACCGTGTCCGGACGATGGTGGATTCCATGTCGCGAAGCGTGGCTGTGCAATTGCAGGCGGTGGAGACGAATGCCGCAGCGGGTGGTCGTATGGTGAATGTCAGACGGAGTGACCGCACTTTTGTTGTCGGCGTGACGAAACGCGAAGAAGTCGAGGCCTTCATGGGGCCGGGTAGCCCCTCGGCTGATGGTACAGGAGCCGTCTGGGAAGTGGCGTTTCAAAGAGGAGAATACATTCCCGCGCCGTTGTATTGGCCGAATGGCATTCTTCCCGCAAAGCCCCTGGTGCTTGCCTTTGATTCCGACGGCATCCTCAAGGAAATTCACGGCGAATAAGGGATGGCGG
>CAZTYH010000009.1:47161-54127 GCA_964617565.1 uncultured Verrucomicrobiota bacterium | reverse complement strand
GCCTTTGATTCCGACGGCATCCTCAAGGAAATTCACGGCGAATAAGGGATGGCGGTAAAAAGGTGGCTGGTTGCGCGAAATGTCTCGGGGAGGCGAATCCGGGAGCGGCGGGTTGAAAGCTGCGGCCGCTGGTTTATATTGTCCCATGAAACAGGTGGCTTTCTTTCATTCTCTGTTCGTGGCGGCCTTGGTCTTGGCGGTGTGGGTTCCTTCCGTGCAAAGTGCAACACGGGAAGCTGCGAATGCGTATACTTGTGGCTGTTGTCGGCAGGCAAAAGCGACCTATCAATCACCTGACGGAAATTGCGGCACGGAAAATAATGATGTTGAGTGTCCCTGTGTTGCCTCATGCATCAGGTCTTCAACCGTTTTGATTTCTGTTGATTCGGCAATGCTTCCTTGTCCGGTCCTGTTGGGTATCGTTCCCTCCAGTATTGTCAAACCATTGGAACGTTCAGAGCCTCCTCTAACACGCCCGCCGATTAATGCCTGAACGGTGGCGATCCGATTGTTGTGCGCTGCATCCAGTCGTTTGCGGCGCTTTGTGAGCGAATCAGAAAAGCTTATAGAATTATCAAGGGAGAATACGATGAAGAGCAAGTTGATGATACCAGTAATGGCGTTGCTTTTGATGGGCGCTTTTCCTCTGACGGTGGGCGCGGGAAACTGCGGAGCGAAGGCTGCCGACAAGGCTGAGGGATGCGCGTCGCGCAAATGCGCGATCAGCAAGTGTGGGGCCGACAAATGCGAGGCCGGCAAGTCCAAAGCCGCCCAGTGTGAAGCGAAGAAGGGCGGAGTTGAAAAGGGCGAATCGGCCAAGGGATGCAACGTGGCGCCCTGCGTCGGCGACAAAGCAGCCGATTAATCGTTAAGGCGGCTCAGTTACACACCCGGCGGGATCTCCCGCCGGGTGTTTTATTGCCCCGCAATATTCCTGTTTTGCAGGCTTTTACTTGCCGCGGGATTGTGGCAAAGGCATTAGTGATGAACGACGCGGTATTGCAGAAGGCGAAATCTCAACTTGAGGCGTTGGGGAAGGTGTTGCCGGCGCGCGGGCGTGTCCTGATCATTCCGCACGATTATCCGGACCCCGATGCGTTTGCATCTGCTGCGGCGTTACACCTGCTTTTGCTCAAGCGATTCCATCTCCAGGGACAGATCGTCTTTACCGGAATTGTCTCGCGTGCGGAAAACCGGGAGATGATGAAGCATTGCCGTTATCGCTGGCGATTGCTTCAGCAGTTACGGCCCTCCGCGCACAAGGTTCCGAGCCTGTTCGTAGATACGCATCCCGCGGCCGCTAACGTAAGCGTTCCGTCCTTCGCAAAACCGGTGGCTGTACTCGATCATCATTCGACGAACCTCAAGGCGAGGGCCGGCGAACCCCTCTTCAGCGATATAAGACGGGGAGCGGGTGCAACGGCGACGATCCTGTACGAATATCTGACAGCGGCAGAGATCGCGATCCCTCGCTGGTTGGCGGCTATCATGGTGTACGCGATCGCGACCGAAACGCTGGATCTTTCCCGCAATTGCACCCAGGATGATCTTGATGCGTACGCGGCATTGCTGGTTCGCGCGAACATGAGGGTCGTTGGAAAGATCCGTCACGCGGCATTGCCGCGATCCTATTACGTGCAGCTTCAGGACGCACTGAAGAGTACGTTTGTTTACGGACGCGTGGCGTGGGCGCATCTGAACGATGTGCAGCAGCCGGAGATCGTGCCGGAGGTGGCGGACCTGTTGTGCCGGATGGAGCGGGTGTCGTGGTCGTTCTGCACGGGTTATCGCGACGGCAACCTGATCCTATCTCTTCGGAGCAGTCAGAAGGGTTCGCATTGCGGCGTTTTGCTGAAAGGTGTTTTACGCAAGTTTGGCGGGACGGGTGGCGGACATGACTGGATGGCCGCAGGCCTTGTGCAGGCGGAGAAGCTTGATGCGGTGCGACGCGAGGAACTTCGCGAAGCATTGGTGAAGGCGCTGGTTTCCCGCATCGAAAAACGGGAGGTTCAGCCAGAATCGTTGGAAGCGGTCGAAAAATCACTTGTACAACCGCAGCCATAAAAAACGCGGAACCGCGGTTCGGGTGCTTTATCGCTTGACGGTTTGACGGGGGTGTCGCAAAGTACGCGCAGTCAAACCCCGTTGAGGCGGGGATTTGCGAAGGATAATTCTCATGTTTGATCGTTTTTTGGGACTCTTCTCAAACGATATCGGTATTGATTTAGGCACGGCTAACACGCTGGTTTATGTGAAGGACCGGGGTATTGTGATCCGGGAACCCTCTGTCGTCGCCATCCAGGCGGGGACGAATCGCGTATTGGCCGTGGGTGACGAAGCGAAAAGAATGCTGGGGCGAACGCCCGGTAACATCGTGGCCATCCGGCCTTTGAAGGCCGGCGTCATAGCGGATTTTGAAATCACCGAGGCCATGCTGCGGTACTTCATGCGCAAGGTTCACAACCGCCGCATGATGGTTCGTCCGCGAGTTATTGTTGCGGTGCCCAGCGGAATCACGGAGGTCGAGAAGCGCGCGGTTAAAGATTCGGCACAACATGCCGGTGCGCGCGAGGTGTATCTGATTGAAGAGCCGATGGCTGCTGCCATTGGAGTGGGGCTGCCGGTCCAGGAGCCTGCGGGCAATATGATCGTGGACATCGGCGGCGGCACGACGGAAGTGGCGTTGATCTCCCTTGCGGGGATCGTGCTCAGTCGAAGCGTTCGTGTAGGCGGCGACGAAATGGACGAAGCGATCGTCCAGTACATGAAGCGGGTGTATAATTTGATGATCGGGGAGAGGACGGCTGAAGAGATCAAGATCCTTGCGGGTTCTGCATATCCCATGGGGGAGGAGTCCACAATGGAAGTCAAGGGGCGCGATCTCGTGGCCGGTTTACCGAAGACGCTGACGATTACGTCAGAAGAAGTTCGGGACGCGCTGCAGGAGCCGATTTCCGCGATCGTCGAAGCCATTCGCATTACCCTTGAACGCTGCCCGCCGGAATTGTCGGCGGACCTGGTGGATCGGGGGCTTGTGCTGGCCGGAGGTGGTGCTTTGCTGAGGGGCTTGGACAAGCTCATCGCCGAGCAAACCGGACTGCCTGTCCACGTCGCCGAGGATCCCCTGAGCGCGGTGGCGGAAGGTACGGGCGTGGTTCTGCACGAACTGAACTTCCTTCGCAAGGTCGCCAACGTAGGCCGTAACCTATAAGTTGCGGTGGTTGGTGCTGTCGTCCCACTGGCTGAAAAGCAGTTTTTTGGCTCTGTCATCCGTGATACCCGCGAGGAAAGCGGATTGTGATGAGAGAGCGGAGTGTTGTTGTATGGGTTGTTCTGGCCGCCGTCTTATTGACGGTGCTGAACCTGCCTGAATCGGTATCCCACCGGATCAAGTCCGTTTTGCGCGAAGGTCTTGCCCCGCTGCAGCAGCTTGTGACCGGCGTGACCCGGAAGTTTTCCGAGAGTGCGCGGTCCATTCGCGGGATCGGCGACCTGGCCGAACAAAACCGTCTGATGGCCGCGGAACTATTTCACCTCCGCAACGAGGTGAGAGATTTGAAGACGCTCGCGGAGGAAAATCTTGAGTTGAGGCGGCAATTGGATTTCTCGCGGCGTTCGCCGCGAAATCTTGTGGCAGGCGAAGTCATCGCGCGAGACATCAGCGGCTGGTGGCATACCATCCGGTTGAACAGGGGGACGGGAGACGGGGTAGTGGCGGACATGGCCGTGGTGACCCTGGACGGGTTGGTCGGAAAAACCATTCACGTTTCATCGCGGACGGCGGATGTCCTTCTTATTTCCGATCCGTCGAGCCGCGTCTCGGCCCGCATTGCGAGGACAGGTTCGTTCGGAGTTGTGACGGGAACGGGAGAGACGGGGGCGGGGCGCGTGCTGTGTGTCATGCAATTCATGAACAAGAACGTCCCGATTCTCGAGGGCGATGAGGTGGTGACTTCCGGGCTGGGCGGCGTCTTCCCGAAGGGATTGCTGATCGGCTACGTGGAGAAAGTGTATCGCGACGAGACCGGTTTATTTCAGCGGGCGGACGTGGTGCCGCGGGCCGATCTCGGGCTGTTGACCTATGTGTTTGCGGTAGTGGAAGAGGGACATGAGATTGACGAGTATCTGCGGCGGAAACAATTTGAGGAGGCGGTGAGGCCATGACTGCCTTGACGATGCTCTTCACGCTGGTTTGCGGCGCGGTATTGCAGGCGGTGCTGCCGACGTGGCGCTGGTTTGGGCATGCCAACGTGCCGATCCTGCTTGGGATTGTCTTGTATTACGCCGTGACGCATCCGCGCGGCATGCTACTTGGGGCGGCTGTCATCGGCGGATTGTTGCAGGATGCGCTGGGGATGATCCCTCTCGGCTATTCGTCGTTTTGTTTTTGTGTGGTGGCGCTGTCGGCGGCACGCTTCAAGGATATCGTTTTTGAGCACGAGGTAATCACGCACATGCTTTTTGGCGCCCTCGCGGCAGGGCTTTCCACGCTACTCTTGTACTTGCTGCTTATCGGGGCAGGAGTGGTAGTGGGGGCGCGGCCCGGATGGGGCGCGTTGAAAGTTATCGGGTCCGTGATCCTCGGCGGAGTGGTGTCGCCTTTCGTGTTTGAAGCGATGGGCGCGCTCGATCGCATGTTGGGTAACGTCGAGGCAAGGGAGTAATAGTGGTTTTCAGGGATTTGTTCAGTGAAGAGCATCTGCGCCTGCGCGTGCTCTACGGGTTGATGGTGGCGATGTTCATCGTCCTGCTGTCCACTCTCTGGCGCATGCAGGTGATCGGCGGCTCGACCTATCAGACGGACCTCGTCCGCCAGAGCGTGCGTCGCGTTCGCCTGCCGGGCATGCGCGGGCGTATCTTTGACCGTGCGGGCCGTTGCCTTGCCGATAATCGTCCGAGTTACTGCATCGCCATTTATCTCGAAGAGCTCAGGAAGCCGGGCGCGTGGAGCCGGACGATCGAACGCGTGGATGCGTTGATTGAACGAATGTCCGCGATTCTCGAGATCCCGAGACAGGTCACGGCGGAGGATATCCGCATCCACACGAGAAGGCGCCTGCCGCTGGCGTTTCTCGCGTGGCGCGACGTGGACGAAATCGCGATTGCACGGCTGGCCGAGAACATGATGGGCGAGCCCGGCGTGGATATTTATATCGAGGCGGTGCGGGCCTATCCGTTTGGAAGATCGGCTTGCCATCTCCTAGGGTATGTCGGGCGCGCGGAGCAGCGTTCGGTGGACGATGAGCCGTATCACTACTACCTTCCGGAGATGGGAGGGAAGGCTGGACTGGAGAAGTTATTTGACGGCGTGCTGCGCGGTGAGCCCGGCGGGCGGCTTGTTCGCGTGGACGTGTCCGGCTTCAGATATGAAGACCTGGCGGAGCGAGTGCCGAATAATGGATTGGATCTTCAACTTGCCCTGGACCTGGAGATCCAGGAGATTGCCGAGCGTGCGATTGGAGATCATCCCGGCGCAGCCGTGGTGGTGGACCCGCAAAACGGGGACCTGTTGGCCATGGTGAGTTCGCCGGGATTTGATCTCAACGACTTTGCGCCCGCCATTTCGGCTGCCCGTTGGAATGAGTTACTGCAGGATGAGTCGAGGCCGTTGATGAATCGCGTGACGGCGGGCGGATATCCACCGGGCAGTACGTTCAAGCCCGTGGTGGCGTTGGCCGCATTGGAAAACGACAAGGCAACGCCGCAAACGTCATTTAATTGTCCGGGTTATTTCATGCTGGGCAGATTGAGGATGGGCTGCTGGTATGCGCGTGGACACGGAGTGCTCAACATGGAACAATCGCTCGAGCACTCATGCAACGTCTATTACTTCCGTCTCGGACTCCAATGCGGATTCGAGCCGATTTATCATCAGGCCGCCGCGCTTGGTTTCGGCAAAAAGACAGACATTACGGTGGACTACGAAATTCCCGGTTTGCTTCCGAGCGATGGATGGAAGCGCCGGACGATGAACGACGGCTGGCGTGACGGCGACACATGCAATATATCCATCGGTCAGGGCGCACTGCTGGCCACTCCGATTCAGATGGCGATGTATGCGGCGGCGCTCGCAAACAGCGGTCACCTGTACCGTCCCCGGGTAGTAAAGGCGATTACCGATGAGCAGGGGAAAACGGTAAGGAGTTTTCCGCCGCAAATCGCGAATGAATTGAAGTGGTCGGCGACCACCATCCGCACGGTGCGTGAAGGAATGCGCGACGTGGTGATGGCGCCGCGCGGGACCGGCAGATTGGCCGGCGTTCCGGGCGTCAACATGGCGGGCAAAACGGGCACCGCCGAGGTCGGTCGGAAGGAAGACGGACGCAAACTTGCGTGGATGATTGCTTTCGCGCCTTACGACAACCCGAAATATGCGGTGGTGGTCATGGTGGAGGATGGTGTGTCCGGCGGCACAACGGCTGCGCCTATTGTTAAAGACATCTTTTCCAGTCTGTTAGCGTCCGATAAGAAAGCGGGGGACGGCTGACATGAACTGGAATCATGTACGCGCGATCCTGGCCCGCATGGATTGGATCATGATTTTTGCGGTTGTCGCGTTGCTGGTCATCGGGGTGATGTTTATCTACAGCGCGGGGTATCGCGGCGAAGATGCCCCTGTGGCATCGTTTTATGAGAGGCAGATGCTGTGGGCGCTGGTCGGCGGCTTCTTTTTTATCAGCACGGCTTTCATGGACTACCGGCGTCTGCGGGATGCCGCATGGTGGTTGTACTTCGTGGCCATGCTCCTGCTGGTGCTGGTGCTTCTCGTGGGGAAGGAGATGTATGGGGCTCGTCGCTGGCTTACTCTCTTCGGCCTGCAGGTGCAGCCGTCGGAATTCGCGAAACTGGCCGCGCTGGTGGTCGTGGCGCGATTCCTGGGGCGGCCCGGCCGGCAGCTCGACGATCCTGTAAAAATATTCCAGGTGCTGAGCATCGTCGGCGTGCCGTTCCTGTTGATCGTGAAGG
>CAZTYH010000009.1:40957-47061 GCA_964617565.1 uncultured Verrucomicrobiota bacterium | reverse complement strand
AAAATATTCCAGGTGCTGAGCATCGTCGGCGTGCCGTTCCTGTTGATCGTGAAGGAGCCGGATCTCGGCACAGCCGCGATGCTGATCCCGGTGGCGTTCATGATGATGTTCGCGGCCGGGGTTCCTCTGAAGCATATGCTGATATTGGCCGGAATCGGGTTGCTTTTAATGCCCTTCGGGTGGTTCCTCCTTGGGAATTACCAGAAAGAGAGAGTTCTTGTGTTTCTCAATCCCAACCGGGATCCGCTCGGTGCGGGATGGAACAAAATTCAATCGGGTATTGCAGTCGGCTCGGGCGGTTTTTCGGGCAAGGGATATCTCAAGGGCACGCAAAATGTGCTGGGTTTTCTCCCCCGCACCGTGGCGCCTACGGATTTCATCTATTCGGTGATCGCGGAGGAAACGGGGTTTGTCGGATCTGCGATCCTTCTTTTTTTGTACGCCTTGTTGTTGTGGTCGTGTGTTCGGGCCGCGCTGGTGGCCCGGGATAGATTTGGACGGTTACTGGCGGTCGGTGTAGGCAGCCTGCTTTTCTGCCATGCTTTTGTGAACATGGCGATGACCATCGGACTGCTGCCTATTACCGGGTTGCCGTTGCCGCTCATCAGTTACGGCGGCTCTTTCATGGTGGCTATCATGATCGGGCTGGGAATAGTGCAGAGCGTTTACGTTCGGCGATATCACGAGTGAGGGAATCTACCTATGTGGGAGTATTTACGCATGTTTGGAATAGGGAAAAAAATCAAAAAAGAGATCATCATCAACGCGGAAAGTCTTGAGACGCGAGTCGCAGTTCTCGAGAACGGGGACCTGGAAGAATTCTATATCGAACGCCCCAGTGAAGAACGCGTGGTGGGCAGCATTTTCAAGGGAAAGATTCAGAACCTTGAAGATGGGCTGCAGGCGGCATTCATTGACATCGGCATGAAGAAAAACGCCTTTGTGCATTACTGGGACATGATTCCGGAAGATGCAGCGCGTCTTGAGGCCGAGGAGGGCATTCAGCGTCCCCGGTCGGGCCGGCAGAAAAAGTTCTCGCCCGGCGAAATGGCCAAGCGCTTTCCGGTGGGATCGGAGATCGTCGTCCAGGTGACCAAGGGGGCGATCGGCACGAAAGGTCCGCGCGTGACCGCGAACCTCAGCATCCCGGGGCGTTACCTCGTGATGATGCCGGGCAGCAACCTCAAGGGGGTTTCCCGAAAAGTGGAAGACGCCAAGGAGCGCACGCGCCTGAAGAAGGTGCTGGCGCGACTGCCCGTGCCGGAAAAGATAGGGTTGATCGTTCGAACCGCCGGCGCGGGCGCGCGCAAGGTGAGCTTCGTGCGCGATGTGCGGGCTCTGCTCGAAGTCTGGAAAGATATCGAACAGGGAATGAAGGAGAAGCCCGCGCCGTGCCGCTTGTATGAAGAGCCGGACCTGGTGGAGCGGGTGGTGCGGGATTCGCTTACGGAAGATGTGGACCGCATTGTCATTGATTCGCGCGACGACTTTGAGCGGATCAAAAACGTGGCAGGACGTATTTCGCGCCGTGCGAAGAACCTGATCAAGCTGTATGACGGCGCCGCGCCGATCTTCGAGCATTTCAAGGTGGACGGGCAGTTGGAGAGCGCGTTTCGCCGCAAGGTTTGGCTGAAGTCGGGCGGATACATCGTGTTCGACGAGGCGGAAGCGCTGGTAGCCATTGATGTGAATACGGGCCGGCACAAGGGCGGAAGCTCGCAGGAAGAATCCATCTACCAGGTAAACATGGAGGCTGCGGATGAGGTCGCCCGCCAGCTTCGACTTCGCAACGTGGGTGGATTGGTCGTGATTGACTTCATAGACATGAAGCAGAGGCGCAATCAGAACAATGTATACAAGGCGCTCAAGGATGCGTTGAGGACGGACAAGGCGCGGACGAACGTCCTGCCGATATCGCAACTCGGCATTCTAGAGATGACGCGGCAACGTGTGGAAGAGAGCATTCACTCCAGCACGTACGTGGATTGCCCGTACTGCAAGGGACGCGGAAAGGTGAAGTCGGCCTTGAGCATGAGCGTGGAAATCCAGCGCCATATCGGCGAGGTGATGCGCCGGACGAAGCACGAGAAGGAGGCGCTACCCATCAAGGTGACGGTCAATCCGGTGGTTATGGATCGCCTGCGCACCGAGGATGAAGCGGACCTGATCGAATTGGAGCAGAAGTATCGCGGGCGCTTGACCTTTGTTTCCGATGCGGGCATGCACATGGAGGAATTCACGATTGTTCATGCAGGCACGGGCGAGGAATTGTATTCCGCGGTGGAGAAGTAAGGGACGGGCATCAGGAGCTTCGTGCCATGTAGCGCGGGGCTCCCGACCCGTGTCACGTGAGCGTCAGCAGAAATTCACGGGTTTTGTCCGGGGTCATGGGAATCGGGTTCGCCGACATGCTCGTGCCACCCGCGGCCGTGGCAATCTTTTCGATGTCGTCCGCCGAAAGGCTGAGATATTTCAGGTCGGGTGGAATCTGAAGCCAGCGATTCAGACTTTCGATCGCTTCGATTCCTTCATCAATCGTGGTCCTGCCCGGTTTGTCCTGATTCATGAACGCGGCCAGGGCATCCGCCATTTGTGGCTCGCAAGCCGCGCGATTGTAACGCAGGGTGTGGGGGAGAAGCAGGCCGCACGCCAGTCCATGCGGGACCTCGTGCAGAGCGCCCAGTGCGGCGGCTATCCCATGCGCCATCGCCAGTCCCGCGTTGGCGAGGCAAACACCACCCAGCATGCTTGCAAGCGCCATCTGCTCCCGCGCAATCACATTTTCAGGATCCTCGTAACAGACTGCGAGCGCCTGGCGGGGCAGGCGCAGCCCTTCCTTTGCGAGGTCGGTTGTCTCGCGCCTGCGTTTCATGGTGATGCATGATTCGATGAGCTGCGTAATGGCGTCCATGCCTCCCGCGGCGGTGGTGTGGGGCGGTACGCCCAGCATGAGCAACGGGTCCACCAGCGCGGCGGTGGGGATAAGAGCGTCGGCTCGCAGGCTTTTTTTGTATCCCTTTTCCGGCGAGTGGATCACGGAGTTCTTAGTCATTTCTGCGCCTGTCCCTGCCACAGTCGGAATGGCAATGTGGGGCAGGGGAGGATTGCGCAGCGGAGTGTTGCCGACCCCTTCGAGGTAATCTTCAATGCTTCCCTCGCTCGTCATCATGGCGGCGATTGCCTTGCCGAAATCTATCACGCTTCCGCCGCCGGCGCTGATCACCAGCCGCGGGTTTGCCGGCTTTGCCAGCTCCACGCCCCTGGCCACCATGTCCACGGTGGGCTCGCGGTGTACTGCAGCCGTGTGCACTGCTTTCACGGTGAAACGCGTGAGGAGTGTTTCGATACGATCTTTGAGGCCCGATTTCGCGGCCGATCTCAAGCCGGTGATGATGATGGCGGTGTGGCCGCCCCATGCGAGGGGAAAAACAACTTCGCCCAACTGGTCGAGTTTCCCACGTCCGAAAAGAATGGTTTTGGGAGCCTGGAGATTATCCTTGTGAATCTTTTCGATTAATTGTTCGGCTTTTTGCCGGGTCGAAACTGTTGCCATGAAATACCCCACTTATGAATTAATAATACCGATTGCATGAGTGGGTTGCAACCCGTGGAAGAACCGGGCTAAGATGCATCCATGAGAATCATTTTCATGGGGGCAGGGCTGCTGGCTTGTCCGGCGTTGCGCAACCTGATGGAGTTGCGCCGCGATGAACTCGTGGCGGTGGTGACACAGCCGGACCGGCCGGGAGGACGGCGTCTTCATCTCAAGGCTTGTCCGGTTCGATCGTTCATGCAGGAGAAGTCCGATATCCCGGTGCTGGTAACGGAGAACACCAGCTCTCCGGATATGGTGACAAAAATGAAGGCGCTTGAGCCCGATGTGATCGTGGTCGCCGACTTCGGTCAGTTTCTCAAGCGGCCGGTTCTTCAAATTGCGGCGCGTTGCATCATTAATATTCACCCCTCTCTGCTGCCCCGCTATCGGGGGGCAGCGCCGATTCAGTGGGCGATTGCCAACGGGGACACGGAAACCGGCGTGACGATCCTCTATGTCACGGAGAGAATGGACGCAGGCGATATATTGATGCAGGAGCGTGCGCCGATCCGCGAGGACGACACGACCGCGACACTGGAGCCGTTATTGGCAGAATTGGGCGCGTCATTGCTGGTGCGCGCGCTCGATGATATCAGGGAGAGCCGGGTCAGGGCGACGCCCCAGGATGAATCGAAGGTCGTTCTCGCGCCGAAGCTTCGCAAGGAAGATGGGCGTATGGATTGGCCCATGACGGCTTCGGCCATTCGGAACCGGATCCGCGCCTTTCAACCTTGGCCGGGCTCCTTCTGCGAAGTTCCTGAAGGATCGGGGCATATGCTCAAGGTCTTGAATGCACGGGTTGAGAAAAAGACGGGCGAACCGGGCGTGGTCCTCGAGTGCGGAAATGACGGTCCGCTGGTTGCTTGCGGCGACCAGAGTCTGCGTCTTCTTGAAGTCCAGCCTGAGGGTAAGAAGCCGATGCCAGGCAGCGCATTCCTGTGTGGCCACCGGCTGACCCCGGGTGTACGCCTTGGATGAGCCGTTACTCCATTTCTTGCGGAGTCATTGCGTAGAGATAGCGCTTAACTTTCCCGGTTGAGGTCTTGTCGAACTCTTCCCATCGAATCTGTATGCGTCGCGGGCGCTTGTAGTCGGCGATTTCCGCCGCCTGCTTTTTGACCTCGGAACGGATAAGTTCTGCAATTTCCCTGTCGTTCAAGGATTTCCGGTGCTTGGCTTGGTACGCATCGAGCTCTTCCTGGTTTGGAACCACGATCACGCCGACTTGCTCGCCGACTTTTACATCCGGATCGCGGTAGCCCAGGGCGAGTACTTCGCGAATGAGAGAGCTCTTGGATACCTGGTACTCCACTTCCTCGGGATGAATGTTTTTCCCTTCACGATTGACGATCAGGCTTTTTTTCCGGCCGGTGATTGTGATGTACCCTTCGGCATCTATGAACCCGAGATCGCCCGTGAGAAACCATCCATCACGAAAAACCGCTTCGGTGGCTTCAGGGTTGTTGTAATAGCCTTTCATCAGGTTCGGTCCCCGCGAGGCGATTTCGCCGTTTCCGCCGGCGTCGGGATCCATGATGATGATTTCGACCCCGGGCAAGGCCATACCGACACTGCCGGGCTTCGGCTTGGCGAACGGATTGAGCGTGAGGACCGGCGCTGTCTCGGTGAGTCCGTATCCTTCCAGCACCTTGATCCCGAGTTGCTCAAAACCGATGAGCACATCCGGGTCGCACGGTGCGCCCCCGGTGACGACAAGCCGGAGCTTGCCGCCGAGTTTGGCGGCGAGTTTTTTGACAACGGGCTTTCGAATGCCCATCTTAAACATGGCATAACCCAGCTTGTTCGCTTTCAGTCCTGCCCAGATCCGGTTGTACATTTTCTCGAGCAAAAGCGGCACACCGATGAGAACGGTGGGTGAGACTTCGCGCATGTTTTCCGAAACTGTTTTGAGATTTTCAACCAGGCTGATCTCCGAGCCGACTGCGAGGGGCAACATCAGGTTGCCGGTAAAGGCAAACGCGTGATGAAGGGGCAACACCAGCATGAAATTATCTTCAGGGAAAATATCAATGGCCTTTTGACAGCTCTCCACGTTGGCTGTGAAGTTGCGGTGGGTGAGCATGGTGCCTTTTTGGCGTCCGGTGGTTCCGGATGTATAAATGAAGGAAGCCACATCATCATCCAAGGGGGCTTCCTTGTCATAGGCGCGATCGGCTGATCCTGCCGCGCTCACCGATTCATCCATCAACGCGACATAATCCCAGTACTTGATCTTCCGCGAATTCTGCACCGGAAGCACGTCCTGCCCGTGAAGAAGAATTGCGTGCTTGAGGTCGTGGAGGTGAGATTCGATTTCGGTCAGCAGCGGATAATTCCTGCTGTTGCTGACCACGACGCTTGCTCCCGAATCGCGCAGAATGTGGGAGACTTCCTGCTCCTGTAACTTGGCGTCCACGGGCACGGCTGTGGCCCCCATGCCGACAATGCCGAAATACACTTCGGGCCATTCCGGCACGTTTTCGCTGTAAAGCGCAACGCGATCGCCCTT